>CALJLK010000183.1 GCA_937982655.1 uncultured Sandaracinus sp. | reverse complement strand
CTTGGCGATCACGTGGCGCGCCGCGAAGCCGAAGGTGCAGAGGCCGTGGAGGATCGGGCGGTCGAAGCTCATCGCCTTGGCGAACGCCGGGTCCGCGTGCAGCGGGTTCCAGTCGCCGGAGAGGCGGTAGAGCAGCGCTTGGTTCGGGAGCGTCGTCTCTTCGACCACGAAGTCCGGCGCGCGACCCGGCGCGACGTTCACGTCCGCCGACGGTCCGCGCTCGCCGCCCCAGCCACCCGCGCCGCGCACGAAGGTCGTGATCTCGTTGGTGATCAGCAGCTCGTCGTCCTCGTCGTAGCTCTTGACCTCGGTGACGACGAGGGCGCCCTTGCCCTTGTCGAAGATGTCCTTGATGCGCGCCTCGTGGCGCAGCTTCGCCTTCGGCGGCAGCGGGCGGGCGAGCTCCGTGTACTGCTCGCCGTGGAGGACGCGGTCGATGCCGTATTTGATGCCCGGCGCGGTGACGCCGCGCTTGCCCATGTCGAGCATCCAGTTGATCGCGGGGATCACGCCGTAGGTCGGGAGCGCGACGAAGCCGTCGCGGCTCATCTCGTAGACGAGCTTGAGCTCCTCGCCGCTCGGCTCCTTCGCCGCGCCGACCCCGAGCGCGTAGAGGGCGAGGTCGCGCTCGTCGTAGCTCGAGCGCGCGGGCTCGAAGCGGTAGCCGAGCGCCTCGTCGACGTCGATGAACTGGTTGCCGCCCTTGCTCGGCCCGCGCTCGACGTTGCCCATGATGGGCTGCATCGACTGCGCGATGTTCTCCGGGTGCTCGGTCTTCTCGAAGCCCGCGATCGCCTTCCAATGCGTCTTCACGTCTTCGGGCGCGATCTCGCGGCCGAGGCGCCAGGTCTTCCCGAGCGCGCGCTCCCAACGGAGCTTGCCCATGAAGCCGCCGCCGACCTCGAAGAGACCGCCGGTCTCGTCGCAGCTCTCGTGGCAGAGCCAGAGCACGAGCGGCGTGACGTACTCGGGCTTGAGCGCCGCGAGCAGCTCGGGCGGCAGTACCGTCTCGGTCATGCGGCTGCCCGCGATGGGCGCGATCGCGTTGACGTGCACGCCCTTCTTGCGGCCTTCGATGGCGAGCGTGCTGGAGAAACCGACGAGACCGAGCTTGGCCATCGCGTAGTTGGCTTGGCCGAAGTTGCCGTAGATGCCGGCCGCGCTCGCGGTGAGGATCACGCGGCCGTAACCCTGCTCGCGCATGCGCTCCCACGCGGCGTGGGTGACGGAGAAGGCGCCTTGGACGTGGACGGCGTAGACCTTCTCCCAGTCGTCCTTCGTCATCTTGTGGAAGCTGACGTCGCGGAGGATTCCGGCATTGTTGATGACGACGTCGACCTTGCCGAAGGCGTCGATCGCGGATTGAACGATCTTGTCTCCGTCGGTGACGGAGTCGTAGTTGGCGACCGCTTCGCCGCCCGCCGCGCGGATCTCGTCCACGACGAGATCGGCCGCGCGCGCGCTGCCTCCGCCGCCGTGGATGTCGCCGCCGAGGTCGTTGACGACCACCTTCGCGCCGCGCTTTCCGAACGCGAGCGCGTGGCTCCTGCCGAGGCCGTTGCCCGCGCCCGTGACGATCACGACGCGCCCATCGAAGCGCAGCTCTCCGCTCATCGCTCGCACCCCTGATTGCCGTCGGCGCCGCACGCCGACGAAGGTTGTCTCGGAGGGGCCGTCACCAGCCCCGACGTCGCCGCGCGGACCACCCGAAGCCCACGTCGACGCGCCGACAGGACGCCACAGCGGGGGCCGCGGGTCAACGGCGGCTGAATGAGGATTCACGCAAGCCGACGCCGCACGCGCGCGATTGCGACACATCAGGCACTCGAGTTGCCATCCACGAGCAGATGTCGCGCATGGACTCCAAAATCGTGCCTCGCGGGTACCCGATCGCGTTCGGGCGTGTGAACATCTCGCGACAAGCCGAGGTAGGTTCGCGTCCGAGCACGCGTAGACCGCCCTCGTGACCTCGCCCATGCAGCTCACTCGACGAGACCCCGCGCCCGGGGCGTCGGCCATCGCCACCGCGCTCGCCGCCGCTCATGGCTACGTGCAGCCCGCGCATTGGGGGCCGACCCACGCGATGCGCGACGGCGGAGAAGATCCGCTCGACGGCGTGAGCGCGTTCCCGGCCCCGGGGCATTGGCACTACGTCACCTACGGGCTCACGCAGCAGCGCCACGAGGACGCGAGCTTCCCGTATCAGCCGGGCCTGAGCGGCTACGGCTTCGAGCTCACGTTCCGCTTGGTGCGCCTCGAAGGGCAGCCGCCGCCGGTGTGGCCGGTGCTGATGCTCCAGCGCCTCGCGCGCTACGTGTTCCGCAGCTCGAACGTGTTCCGACCCGGCGACCACATGGATCTGCAAGGTCCGATGGGCGGCGATCCGCGGACCGCGATTCGCGGCGCGCTCTTCGCGGACGATCCGCAGCTCCCGCCGATCGAGACCGCGCACGGTCTGGTCCGCTTCGTTCAGGTCGTGGGCGTGACGCTCGCGGAGCTGGAGGCGGTGAAGGACTGGAGCTGCGAGGGCTTCTTGCGGGTGCTCGGCGCGCGCGAGCCGCTCTTCGTGACGGACCTCTTGCGGCACGAGCACCTCGACGATCCGAGCTTCGCGGAGGCCTGCCGGCAAGGCGCACGCGCAGACGGCTCGTCGCACGGCTCGAGCTTCGCGACCGCGGTGCGCTGGAACGAGCTGCTCACCGATCGCGGCAAGGGCGTGGAGCTCGTGATTGGCGCGATCGCGGTACCCGATCTGCAACGCGCGCTGCGACTGCGGCTGCCGTACAACCGCCCGTTCCGCCTGCACGGTCGGCGTGCGTCGATCCGATTCGTCCCCGCGCTCGCGCCGGGCTTCAAGACCGAAGGCACCGAGCTCGTGCTCGGCGTGCCCTGGGACGCCGCGGCGTCGCTCGCGGAGACGCTTCGGGCGAAGCGTGGGCGCTACGAGTGGCCAGGGATGCCGGGGATCTCGGTGGTGGTGGAGCCGACCGACGTGCGCGGCGCGAAGGGCGAGCTGCTGCGCGTGCTGGGTTGAGCGGCGAGTCGGGCGGAGCTGGCTCGAGGGATCAAGGCTCGAAGAGCGTGGGGGACTCGGCGAGCGCGACGGGGGTCACGATGCGCTCGGATGCGCGAGGGAGGCGGCCGAGGCGGCGACGCGCGAGGCGGCGAGCGGACTCCGTGAGGACGAGGTCGCCGAAAGTCTGCGGCTCGACGAGCTCGCGATCGAGCGCGCGGGCGTAGACGAGCCACACGAGCTCGGAGCAGTAGATGCGGCGCTCGCTCCACTCGAAGCGCGTGTCGTAGGGGCGGCCGAGGTGACGTTCGCCTTCGCGGACGAGGGCGTCGACGTCGGCTTCCGTGAGCGGCTCGCGGGGGCGACGGACCTCGAAGCGTCCGCCTTCGCCGCGGGCGATCCACGCGTCGATCGGCGTCCACTTCACGGGCTGCACCGCCTCGAGGATCGCGAGCTCGCCGTCGTGAGGGAGCACGAGGCCGACGTGGGTGAGCTCGGAGCCGGTGACCTCCGCGATGACCGCCGCTTGGTCGGAGGTGGAGCGGTGGAAGACGAGATCGCCGGCGCGCAGATCGGCCGCGCTCGTCGAGGAGCAGCCGAGCACGAGCGCGAGCGCGGCGAGGCGTACCTTCGCGTCGAGGATCACGAGGCTTCGACGCGCGAGCGCGCGACGACGATTCCCGACCAACCACGCAAAGCGCGACGCGCGTCTCGTGGACCGTCGGGTCGTAGGTCCCTGCGCTCGCGAGGCTCGGCGGGTCAGCTCGCGGCGCGCGGGGGGCGCCAGGGGAAGAGCATCGGCACGCGGCGCTGGTAGTCCGCGTACTTCGGGCGCTTCGCGGCGTGGCGCTTCTCCATCATCGGGATGCTGATGAAGACGAAGAGCGCGGTGATCGCGCCTGCGCCTGCGAGGGTCCAGGTCGGTGCGCCAGCGCCGACGCCGAGGAGCGCGAGCGCCCACCAGAAGCCGACCTCGCCGAGGTAGTTCGGGTGACGCGACCACGCCCAGAGGCCGCTCTGCATCACGGCGTCACGCGGCGGACGCGAACGCACGAAGGTCGCGAGCTGCTGGTCGGCGATGGCCTCGACGAGCACGGCGATCGCGCCGAGCACGAGCGCGGCGTAGTCGATCGGGGTGAGACCCGACGCGCTCGCGAGGGTGGGCACGAGCGGCATCGAGCCGGCGGCGACGAGCGCGGCGGGGAAGAAATGGATGCCGAGGAAGCTGACGAGCCAGTACGCGGCGCCGGTCTTCTCGCGCAGGTCGACGTAGCGCCAGTCCTCGTGGCCCATGCCGGTCCAGCCGCGCATCCAGTTCCACGTCAGGCGGATCGCCCAGGCGGTCACGAGCGCGCGGGCGCACCAGCCGCGGGGGCCCTCGGCGGGGATGAGCCAGACCGCGAGGCCGGGCGCGACGCTCCACCAGGCGTCGAAGCAGGACGAGTTGCGGGTGCCGACGCTCCACGCGAAGACCGCGAGGGTCGACGCGGCGAAGCCGAAGGCGATGGCGAGGTAGCGGTCGTCGAACTGCAGGCCTGCGCCGAGCCCGGCGCCCGTGGCGGTGAGGTAGACGAATCCGATCAGCGCGAGCGAAGCGCCTCGTCCGAGGTTGGCGAGCGGTCCGGTGTGCACGGCGGCGGAGGATGGGCCACGCGTGCCGTCTCGAACAGGGAAAATCTGACGGCGGTCAGCCGCCGGCGAGGAGGCGTTCGAGGCGCTGGCGGTCCGCGACGGGCGCGGCTTCGGTCGCACGGGTGCACTCTTCGCGGTGTCCGACCGCATAGGTCGGCAGGAGGCACTGCTGCACGTCGCGGGGCAGACGCTCGCAGGCGTGGAGGAAGCTCCCGCGCGGCGGGGTCGGGTTCACGGCTTCCGGGTCGCGCGCGCGCACCTCTTCGGCCATCGCGGCGATCGCTTGGAAGGCGGCGTCGCAGACCGAGGCGCCAGTCTCCGCGGCTTCGGCGGCGGCGAGCGCGGCTTCGACGGTCGCGAGATCCTCGGCGACGGGATCGATCAGGTCGGGTGGGCGTGCGGCCGCGAGCGCTGCTTCGTCGTCGATCGGATCGAGCGCACCCGCTTCGTCGAACCCTTCGTCCTCGTCGTCGAGCTCGACGAGGCCGAGGCGTGCGAGCTCTTCGGCCGCGGTCTCGGGTCGCGGATCGTCGGCGTGCGCGCGGATGCGCTCGGTGCGCTCGCGGAGCACGTCCTCGCCGCTGCGACAGCCGAGCAGGCCGGCGAAGAGCGGGACGATCGCGAAGAGCAGAGCCGTGCGCATGGGCGAGGGATAGCAGCCCATGCGGGTCGCATCCTCTTTCTGGTGACGGGTTCTCCGCGAGCTCGTGTCGAGCCGACGAGGCGCCACCGGTTGCGAGCTCGAGGAACGCGACCGCCGAGCGAACGCGGAGGGCTCAACGTGCCGAGCGCGCGGCGCGGCGGCCGAGGAAGACGAGCGTCAGACAGATGCTCGCGGCGGCCAGCATCACGTACGCCATCGGTCGACCGGTGCCGGCGGAGCCGTCTGCGACCTCGAGGCCGGCCGCGATGCCGACGCAGGCGGAGACGAGTGAGGAGGTCGAGAACTGCGCGGTGCCGAGGAGCGCGGAGGCGAGGCCGGCGCGCGCGCCCTGCCCTTCGAGCGCCGAGGCGACCGCGTTCGCGGCGACGAGCCCGAGGGACGCGACGAAGACGAAGAGCGGCACCGCGACCGCGAGCACGCTCGGCGCGAAGCTCGTGACGAGCACGAGGGTGATCGCGGCGAGCACGAGGACGACACCGGCGCCCTGGGCGATCGAGGTCGGCTCGCCGTGGCGGAGGAGCCAGCGGTTGAGCTGCGAGAAGGCGACGTAGCCGGCGGCGTTGATGCCGAAGAAGATCGCGTAGGCGGAGGGCGAGAGGCCGAGCCACTGGATGAAGACGAAGGGCGAGCCGGCGATGTAGGCGAACATGCCCGCTTGGGCGAAGCCGCCCGCGAAGGTGAACGTGAGGAAGACGCGGTCGCCGAGCGCGCCGCGCAGGCCGGTGACGAAGCCCTCCGACGTGATCGCCCGGCGGGTCTCGGGCAGACGCAAGGTCGCGACGAGCGCGAGGCCGCCGGCGAGCGCGAGGCCGACGAAGATCGCGCGCCAGCTCGCGACCTCGAGCACGGCGCCTCCGAGGAGCGGCGCGAGGATGGGCGCCGCGCCCATGACGAGCACGATCTGCGAGAGCACTGCGGCGGCGTCGCGCCCGGACCAGACGTCGCGCACGACCGCGCGCACCACGACGATGCCGGCCGCGCCGCCGATCGCTTGGACGAAACGCGCAGCCACGAGCGCGCCGAGAGACGGCGCGAGCGCGCAGGCGAGGGAGCCGAGCACGTAGATCGCGAGGCCGATCGTGAGCGGACGACGTCGACCGAAACGATCGGCGATGGGACCCCACACGAGCTGGGCGGCGGCGAGCCCGAGGAAGTACGCGGAGAGCGTGAGCTCGGCTTGGCCACGCGCGGCGCCGAGCTCCGTCTCGATCGTGGGCAGGCTCGGGAGGTAGGCGTCGATCGAGAGGGGCGCGATCGCGGTGATGCCGCCGAGCACCCAGACGAGCCCGCGGCGGTCGGTCGTCGTGGCCGTCGTGATGGTCGCCTCGGCGCCGAGCGCAACCGGCTCGCGGTGGCTCGGTTCGTTCGGGGAGGGGACGGCGACGGACATCGAGGCTGCGCACTATGACGCGCCGTGGCGCGAAGGGTGACTACCGACCCCAAAAAACGTTCACGTCGCCGCGTGTGGGATGTACTCGGGCACGCGGCCTTCGAGGTTCTCGGTGACGAAGCGACGAACGAGCGCGCTGCGCCTGCGACGGATCGCGGGGGTCGCGCGCGGCCAGGCGAGGCGCAGGGCTTCGACGGCGAGGTTCTGCGCGACGTGAGGCAGCACGAGCGCACGCGGAACGCGGGGCAGACCGAGCTCGTCGGCGGCGGCGGTGCCGAGCGCGAGCCGCGAGAAGGCGATGCGCCACGCGCGATCGATCGCGACGAGCGGACGTGGGAGACCGGGCTTGGGTGGAACCGCCAGCAGCGCGGCCGCGAGGCGGCGGCCGTCGTCGTCCCCGGACGGTTGGCAGCTCCCCGAGACGTGCACGAGCTCGCATGCTTCGCGGAAGTCTTTCGGCAAGAGCTCGTCGCGGACGCCCATGAGGTGACCGACGTAGCGCCAGAGGTGCACGAGCGCGTCGGCTTCGGCGCGGGTGACCACGTGACCGAGCATGCGCAGACCGAACACGAAGACCGCGGAGAAGAGCAGGTTCGTGGCGAGCATGTCCGCTTGGTTGATCGGCAGGCCCCACGCGTCCGATCGCCACCTCGGATCGGCGGCGATGCGCGCGCGCACCATCGCGTGCATCACGCGCACGCGCACCGCCGCCGCGAAGCCGACCGAGTCGCGATCGAGGGTGCCGGACTCGTAGACGTCGACGACGAACTTCGAGGTCTCAGCGAGCCGTCGTGGAGCCATCGCTTCGAGCGCGCCGGTGAACGTGAGCGGCTTGTTGGCGGCGGCCGAGCGATAACCTCCGGTCAGCGAGACGCAGCTCAGTACGCGTGCGCCGTCGAGGCCGACGCGGAGGGCGGTCTCGGTCGCGAGCGCGAGGCGTCCGTCGTCGACCCACGCGGGGCGGCGATCGAGCTCGGCGAAGAGCGCGCGCAAGCTCGCGGGGGCGTCGATCG
>CALJLK010000182.1 GCA_937982655.1 uncultured Sandaracinus sp. | reverse complement strand
AGCCCCAGCCGTCGGGTGACGACCCATGTGCTCTCGTGGAAGCCCGCGTCGGGCCGCTCCCGCGCTCGTTCGCGGCGCTCCTCCGGTCGAACGTCTGGCACGAGGCCTTGAGCTTCGGCTCGTGCGACCACCCCCACGGCATCGACACCCTGGGGCTGCCGATGACCGGGTACGGCGTTCCGTATCTCGGCGCGTCGGACGGCGTGCTGCCGTTCCTCTCCGAGACCCAGGGGGTGTGCACGTGGGCGATTCGTCTGGGCGACGCGGAGGACTCGGAGGTCCTGGTCGAGGTCGACTCGATGCCGCGTCCGAAGTGGCAACCCACGTGCTCTTCCTTCCTCACGTGGTTGCGCTGTCGGATCGAGGATGGGCACTTCCTGGCGCGCGCGATGTTCGCGGCGCAGGCCCCGGCCTTGGATCCTTCGACTCGAGATCGCATGCGCGCGGTGTTCGAAGAAGGGACGCCCACGTTCGCTTGGCCCGGTCACACGAACTACCGGTTTCGTGGAGCCCTGGTGGACGTGCTGCTCTGGGACACCGACGATCAATGCGACTGGTTCATCGCCCCGCGCGGAGATGCACGCGAAGCCCTCCGGGCCATTCCGAACATTCGGCACATCTTGTCTGCGCTCTACGGTCTTTCGGACGACGCCCAGGCCACGCTCGAACGCATTCGTTCGCTCGATGGGACCGATGATGCGGACTGACTTCTGTCTCCTGACGCGCGCGGAGCTCGACGCGGCCCGCGTGCCGGTGCTCGACGTGATGGATCCTTCGTTCGACGCGGCGAAGCTGGAGCCGGTGCTCGCGCGGGCGCCGCGGCTCGCGATGCGCGACGTGATGCCGGAGCACGTGGAGGCGCTCGGGCGCGCGATGCAGGTGGGGACACCGCCGACGACGTGGTCGTTCGAGGACGGGGCGATCGTGGAGCTGCCGGAGGGGCTCTGCGTGGCGCTGGCTGCGGTGACGCCGGAGGCGGAGCAGGACGTGGGGCGACGGTGGGCGCGGCGCGCGCGGGCAGATGGGCTCGCGAACGTGCTCGCGCCGCTGGCTCGGTTCGCGCGCGGGCGGGCGGCGGGAGGATCAGCTCGTGTATCTGGTGGTGCTCGTTTGAGATGCGCGGTGAGCGACGAGTCGTTCCGTTCGTTTCGTGATTCACGCCACCGGTGCCGCTAAGAATACGTGAATGATCCGACGAGCTCGTGTCCTCGTGTTGCTCGGGCCCAAAGGCGTGGGGAAGACCACGCTCGGCGCTCTGCTCGCGCGTGAACCGGGGGTGTTCTTCTTGGACGTGGAGCCGATCGCCAAGCAGGTGCTCGAGGCGATCGGAGGAACGATCAGCGAGGAGTACGCGCGTCGTGCGTTCGACGCGATCGTCGAGGCCGTGGGTGCGCGAAGCGGAGCGCACCGGGTGATCGTGATCGAGACGACGGGAGCCTCGGACGCCACCGGGAGGTTGTTGGAGGGGCTCCGGGCCGAGCACGAAGTGCGACTGGTTCGTGTCCGGGCGCGCGCGGAGACGTGTCGAGCACGAATCGACGCACGCGATGCATCGCGGCAGATCGCGGTGCCGCCCGAGCTGGTCGAGGAGATGCATCGCCGCACGGAGGCGCTCTCGCTCGCGTGGGATCTCGAGGTCGACAACGACCCCGCGCTGTCGGCCGACGAAGTTCGGCGCGTGTTCGCGCCTCTGCTGCGGTAGTCGCGTGGACGTTGCGCGACCCTCGACGTTCAGGCGCGCCACGCCGCGAGCGCGATGCCGAGCGGGGCGGCGACGATCGCGAGGAGCGCGGCCTCCGGTCCGAAGGCGAGCGCGAGCGCGCCGAGGGCGAGCGGGGTGAGGGCGTCGAAGGGCGTGAAGAGCGCGCCGACGGCGTGGACGAGCGCGGGGCGGCCGGGGAGCGCGGCGTAGCGACGGGCCTCCGCGAGGGGGTAGAGGACGCTGGTGGCGGCGCCGAGGGTGCCGAGGGCGAGGCACGCCACGGGGACGCTCGGGCCGGCGGCGAGCACGATGAGCGCGAGGGTGGCGACCGCGGCGGCGGCGTAGAGCGCGCGGCGGGTGTCGAGGCGCGCCACGTGGCGATCGAGGAGGAGGAGGCCGGGGAGGAAGCCGATCGTCCACGAGGCGACGGCGATCGCGCGTTCGAGGGAAGAGGCGTGATCGAGGCGCACCATCACGAAGGCGACGAGGACCTCGTCGAGCCAGTTGGTGAGCGCGACGGCGGCCGACCACGCGAGCAGTCGGCGGTGGGAGAGCGCGAAGCGGAGGGACTCGAGGACGGAGGGTTCGTCTTCTTCGGGGGCGGCGTGCTCTTCCGCGCGTTCGGGCTCTTCCGCGCGTTCGTCGGCCTCCGCGCGTTCGTCGGCTTCCGCGCGTTCGGGCTCCGCGCGTTCGGGCTCCTCCGCGCGTTGGTGCTCTTCCGTGCGCTCGTGCCCTCCCGCGCGTTCGTGCCCTCCCGCGCGTTCGTGCGCTTGCGCGCGTTCGTGCTCTTCCGCGCGTTCGTGCTCTTCCGTGCGTTCGTGCTCTTCCGCGGGTTCGTGCTCTTCCGCGCGTTCGGGCGAAGCGTTCGATGCGGCGGCGTGAGCTTCGGCGTTCGATCCGCTGCTGTCGTCGTCGTCGTCGTGTTCCTTCGGCGGCAGACGATCGAGCTCGCGTGAGGTGCCGTGCACGAACGCGAGGAGCAGCGCGGCGCCGCCGGCCACGGCCATCGCGACGCGCCAGCCGAGGCCGAGCCACGCGAGGGCGCCGAGGAGCAGGGGCACCGCGAGGTCGCCGAGGGCGCCCGCGAGGGTGAGGCGCGCGATGGTGCGTTCGCGTTCGTCGGGGCGCGTCTCGACGAGCAGGCCTTCGGAGGCCGCGAGCGCGCATCCGCTCGCGGGGCCGTAGAGCGCGAGCGCGAGCACGAAGAGCAGCGGGCCGTCTGCGAGGGCGGCGCCGAAGCAGGCGAGCGCGAAGGTGAAGAGCGCGGCGGCGGAGAAGCGTCCGACGCGCACACGTTCGCTCCACGCGAGGAGCGGGGCCTCGACGAAGATCGCGAGCAGATGGAACGACGTGATCATCGCGCCCGCGCCGAGGCCGGCGGGCACGAGCAGGTCGCGCGCGACCTCACCCGCGCTCGCGGGAGTGATCCCGGAGCCGAGCTCGTCGACGAAGGCGACCGCGAGGAGCGCCAGGGTCAGCCGGCGCGAGAGCCGAGATCAGATTCGTTCGGTGAAGTGCATGGGTGCGTTTCCCGGGTCGTGGCGGACGGACGCGCGACGTCGGACAGCATGCCCGTGCGATCTTCGGGCGTAAAGGGTCGGCGAGCCCGGTGAGCCGTTCTCACGTCCCGAGGCGCCCCATGCTCTGCCGTGCGGCCGTCGGTGCTGCGCGCGCTCGAAAGGTGATCGGGGATGAGGAAGGTCGTCGGGATGGTGTCGATGCTCGTGGGCATCGCCGGGTGCAGCAGCTCGTTCGAGGGGCTTCGTGCCGATGGGGGGCTCGAGGGCATGGACGGGGCGGTGCCGGTCGATGCACCGTCGCCGTTCGATGCGGGGACGGGGGATCCTCGGTACTGCGCGCTCGCGCCGCGGTTGCCGCTCGACGTGGTGTTGCCGATCGATCCGAGCGTCGCGACGCCGGAGCCCGAAGGGAGCTGCTTCGCGGTGGCGATCGAAGACTTCGCGTTCGACGGCGACCACCGCGAGCTCTCGTACACGCTCGAGGTGCCGGTGGGCACGGGGGTGGAGATCTCGATCTCGCCGGTGTTCGAGGACTCCGCGCAGCGACCGGACATCGCGCTCGTCGAAGGATGTGCGCCGCTCGCCAGCGAAGATCGTTGTGTGACCTACGCCGCGTCGTCGCTCTTCCCGTCGGAGCCGGGTCGGTTCTTTTACGGAAACCCGACGGATCGCGCGCAGTCGCTCGTGCTGAGCTTGCGGTGGTTCGGCATCCCGGCGGACCCGCGTCCGTTCACGCTCACGCTGCGGAGCTTTTCGCTTCCGGCGCGCGCGTCGTGCGAGGCGGCGACTCCGCTCGCGGCGGACGTGCTCTTGCCCGCGAGCTCGGAGCGCGGCGGCACCTACGAGAACTGGGACTGCATTAGGTTGCCGGAGGCGCACTTCCACACGATCAAGGTGCCGGCGCGGCATCAGACGATCCCGCTCGAAGGCTCGCAGGTGCTGAGGCAGCGCGAGACGTGTGAGTGTGTCGTGGGTGGGTTCACGAACCTGCTCGACAACTACGACGACGTCGAGCGTGAGGTGGTGCTGGAGCGGGTGCCTTCGGAGCCGCTCGGCGTGCGGTTCGCGCCGCTGCCGCCGAACGCGGCGTGCGAGTGGGCGACGCGGCTCGACGTGGCTCCGTCGGAGGCGGGGCGGACGCCGGTGACGATCGTGCCCTACGCGCAGCGATCGAACGGGTTCCGCACGGACGCGTGCAGCGTGACCAACGAGGCGGTGTGGTATCGCGTCTCGGTTCCGGCGCGCCGCACGGTGCGGGTGTCGGGCGCGCTCTTCGGGAGCCCGTACCTGCAGATCGCGGCGCTGAACGGCGCGTGTGGCGAGGAGTCCGAGTGCACGCTCGGGACGGCGTTGGATTCGGCGGTCTCGATCGATCTCCCGAACGCGAGCGACGCGGCGGTCGAGCGGATCGTGGTCGTGGGGTACGAAGGTCCGGACTCGGGGCCGCTGAGCGGGGAGCTCGCGGCGTATTTGTTGGATTGAGCGCGGGACGGACGCGCGCGACCGAGGCGTTCGAACGAAGGATTGGAAGCGGAATCGTGCGAGGCGAAGCGGACACAAATTCGTGGAGCGGCACGATTTCGCGAAACCATCGGGCCGCGCGCGAGCGCAGAGCCGAGGATGAGTCGGATGGAATCGCTGGATTGAATCGCTGGACGGAAGGGCGTGGTTCTCGCGTCGAGTGCGTCGGGGCCAGCGCGCGTGTCACGGCCAGCGGCGCGCGAGCGGGGTCGGTGGGATGCGCGCGAAGCGGTCGCGGCGGAAGTCGGCGAGCTCGCGCGTGTCGCCGCCGAGGCGTCGGCGGAAGAGCACGCCGCCCGACGCGTAGAGCAGCGAGCCGTCGAGGTCCCAGTCGGCCCAGTCGAGCGGGCCGAGGGGCTCGACGTGCGATTCGACCGTTGTGGTGCGTCGTTTCGTGACGAGCTCCCACGTGCGCACCACGCCGGGGCCGTTCACCTCGAACATGCCGATGGTGCGACGGCGTAGGAGCACGTCGGCGTCGATCGGGCAGGGGCGCACGTCGACCCACGGGGGATCGAAGACGAGGCGCATCTCGCCGGCACGGACTTCGTCACGCGGACGGAAATCTCCGTGTCCACCGGGGGATTCTCGAGACCAGCCGTGGGTCTCGAGGAGGTTGTTCTCGCCGCGTCGCGCGCGGCAGTCGAGCAGGTTCGTGACCTCGAAGCTCGAGGGGAGGCTCGCGCCGTCGTTCAGCTCGCGGGGGACCGCGCCGTAGCGGAGCACGAGGGAGCGGCTCGTCTCGAAGAAGCCGCCGCCTCCCCAGGTGCTGCCGTCGGGCCAGAGCGCGAGCGCGGTGAAGAAGGGTGGACGCGAGATGGCGGTGAAGGTGCCGAGGGCGGTGCCTTGTTTGCCGGCGAAGTAGACGAAGAGGCGACCGTCGGGGGAGAGGCCGCAGCGATCTTCGTGGACGCGACCGACGAGCCATTGGCCTGGTTCGAAGGTGTCGGTCGTGAGGTCCCAGCGGATCAGACGGACGCGTTTGCTCGGGCCGCGGCGGAGCAAGACCGCAACGCGGGCAGCGGAGGCGACGAAGCCGTGGAGGCGGGTGGAGGGCTCGGTGGGCACGGAGCTTCGGCATCGTACGCGCGAACGTGCGAAGGCTCAGCGGTCGTACGGAACGCAGATGCCGTCGTCCGCGCAGTAGTAGTCGGTGGTGCATCCCGACACGACGTTGCACTCGACGCGACACGCGTTCCGGACACACGTCGTGCAGCCCGTGCCGACGCAGGCGAAGTCCGAGCAGTCGGGATCGCTCTCGCAGGAGCGCGTGCACAACGCGCCCACGGAGCCATCGGCGAGCACGTAGTCGTCGCACGACGCACAGTTCTCTTCGGTGCATCGCTCCAACTCACCCACCAAGCATCGAGCGTCGCCGACCTCGGCCACACCGCAAGCACGCGTGGCGCACTCGTCGTCGGAGCCGCAAGGGGAGCCGGCAGGCTTTCTCGAGACGCATCGAAGCGCGCACTCCCCCTCCGTGCAGCAGTAGGAGCTCCCGCTGCAGCCGCACACCGTGCAATCCGGGTTCGTCACGCAGGGATTCGCGTCGAGGGTGCTCCCGTCGCGCGTCTCTCCGGCGTCGGGGGTTTCTCCACTGGTGCTGCAGGCGAAGAGCACGAGAGAAACGAGGAGACCGCGGGTTCGGATCATCGGGGCCAGATGCCACGTCGTGTTCGAGGTCTCAACCCACGCGGTCGAAAAGCGGCTGTGAGCGGGTGAAAAGTCCGATTGCCGACGGCGCTCGCGTGGGCTACTCGCTGCACGTGTCGATCCACGATCTTTGTCGCATCCGTCCACTGCTCGTGCTCCTGCTCGCCGTCGAAGCTGGCTGCGGAACGGAGGCGGAGCCGGACCTCGAACCCGTCTGCGAGTGCGTGGGAGTCGTCGAGGGTCGGAGCGTGGACTTCCGCTGCGGAGTCGGGGGATGCGTCGACGGACTCGGTCTTCGCTGCGACGCTCACAACTCGTTGGTGGTGGATGCGTCCTACTGCGCTGTTCCGATGCCCGATGGTGGGATGGTCGAGGAGACCTGCGAGCCCGCCTGTGGTTCGGGGCAGGTTTGCGCGTCGACGACCTGCGTCGACGTGTCGGTGGTCGGGGTGGCCTCCGAGGGTGAGCTCGTCGTGCACGACGTCGTCGGCCTCAGCCCGACGTCGGGCGCGGTGATCGGCGACGCCTACGGCACATTCTCTGCGCAATCGCGCACCTTCGTTCCCGCGTCCGAGCACGACGGCGTGATCTGGGTCGCGGGCGACCGGCCTCGGCTCTTCGGGGTCCACTCGTCGGGGACTTCTTCGGCCAAGGTGGCATCACTCACGCCTTCGGGGCTCACGGTGTCGGGACACTACGTCGGCTCCGCGACGATCGGCGACCGACTCGAGCTCGCGACGCGAGAGTGGTCCATGGGTTGGGTGATCGAGTACGACGTCGCCTCCGACACGTTTCTCGGTTCCGAGTTCTCGGGTCTCGACAACCGACGTACGTTCTTCGGCGCTGCACGATCGATCTCGGGGGCTCAACCCTCGTTCTTCGTGGGTTGGACGGAACGCGACGGCGACGACGTCGCGTCTTTCGTCGGCCGGACGGTGCCTGGCACCCTCGAGGTCGATTGGCGTCGGAGCTTCAGTTGGTCCATCGCATCTGGCATCACGGATCTCTTCGTCGATGGAACCTCGCTTTGGGTGGCTGGCGTCTTCGTCGGGGAAGTGACTCACCGCGGCAACTCGTATTCCTCGTCCTACAACGCGGCGTTTCCTGTGACGGAGGACGCGTTCCTCTTCCGCTTCGACGCGCAGACCGGCGAGCCGCTGCCGGGCGAGGTCATCGT
>CALJLK010000181.1 GCA_937982655.1 uncultured Sandaracinus sp. | reverse complement strand
ACCCCCACGAAGAAAGCCCCGGATCGCTCCAGGGCTCGCTTCCGCACGTTCGGGACGGGACTCCGAATCGGCTTCAGTAGTCGAAGTCGTCGTCGTCGTCGCGACGCTTCCCACGTCCGCCGCCGCCGCCCGCACCGCCACCGCCGTCGAACTTCTTCTTGCGACGGCTGTCCGCGCCGGGCTTGCCCTCGCGGTCGGGGAGACCACCGCCTCCGCCCGGAGGGGGACCGAAGCGCGGCTTGCGATCGCCGTAGCCACCGCCGCCACCGCCGCCGTAGCCACCACGATCGCCACCGCCGCCGCCATAGCCACCGCGGTCTCCACCGTAGCCGCCACCGCCGCCGCCGGGACGATCGCCACCGAAGCGCGGCTTGCGGTCGCCGTAGCCACCGCCGCCTCCGGGACCGCCCGGTCCACCGCCGCCCGGTCGACGATCGCCACCGAAGCCGCCGGGGCGACCCCCACCCGGTCGATCGCCGCCCGGACGGTCGCCGCGCGGTCGTTCGGTCGCGAGGTCGACGCGCAGCCGTCGTCCACCGAGCGAAGCACCATCCATCGCATCGCGCGCGGCCGTCGCTTCGGCCTCGCTCGTGTAGGTCACGAAGCCGAAGCCGCGGCTCCGACCCGTTTCGCGATCCGTGACGACCTTCGCGTCCACCACCTCACCGTAGGGTGCAAACGCTTGTTGAAGCTCGGCATCGTCCGTGGACCAGGGGAGGCCTCCCACGAAGAGCTTGTTCGACACTGTCTGATTCTCCTCTGTCTCTCTCGTTGCGATCGCTTCCGCCGGACAGGTACCCCGTTCGCACTCGATCTCGCACTCGATCTCGCACTCGCCCTCGACGTTCTCTCGCTGGCTTCTGGCTGAGGATCGAGCGGAGCTTCTGACTGAGCTTCTGACTGGGCTTCGGACTGAGGTTCTCTGGGTCGCTGGGGTCCCACTGGACAGGGAGAGCTCTTCGCACCACGCCCGTTGCTGCTTGGACGAGCTGATTTGTTACCAGGGACGGGGAAAAGTTGCCAGAGGATCGACGGTAGATCGAGGCGCGGCCCCCATGGAAGACGTGATTTCCCGACGCGGACGCGGCGACGCCACGCACCACCAGCCACGCGACGACCACGACGACCACGCGCCCGCCTGCGAGGCAAGTCGTCGAATCACTCGCTCTTGCCGAGCGATCGGCTCGTCGCACCCGCGCGCGGTGCGCTCGGCTGGCACTCCGGACACCAATACGTGCTGCGCCCGTCGTCGCCCTGACGCCGCATGCGGACGAGGGTCCCGCACACGAAACAGGGCGCACCGCTTCGGTCGTAGACCCAGTGGCGCCCCCCCTCCGCGCGGGGCGTGATGCGGCGCCGGCCGCCGAGGTTCTCGCGCATCGACGTCCGCGCGCGCTCGAGCACGCGCCGCAGCGTCGCGTCATCGAAGGCGGCGAGCGACGCGAAGGGATCGACGCGCTCGAGGAAGAGCACCTCGGATTTGTAGACGTTGCCGATGCCCGCGACCGCCTGCTGTCGCATCAGCGCCACCCCGATCGGCACCTCGCCGAGCGCGCGCAGGCGCGGCAACGCGACCTCGATCGGGGTGTCCGAGAGCAGATCGACTCCGAGGCGCGCGAGCTGCGGCACGTGGGCTTCGCTCCGCGCGAAGCGCGCGATCGGCAGATCGAAACCGACCACGGTCCACGCGTCGTTCTCCATCACGACGGTCGCGCGCGTCGCGGGCTTGCGCCACGGCTCACCCACCCGCTGCACGTGCCAGCTCCCGTTCATGAGCAGATGCGTGCACAGCAAGAGCCCGTCGTCGAACGCGACGATCAGGTTCTTGCCACGCGATCGGACGTCGACCACCACGCGACCCACGCGCGACGCGGTCGACGGCGGGCCGTCGAAGCGCACGAGCGCACGCCCGACCAGCGCCGCGTGGAGCCGACGTGCGGCGCGGAAGATGGTGTCGCCTTCGGGCACGAAAGCGCAGCTTGGGGGCGAGCGAGCCGCGCGGCCAACGGGCTCGAGACGTCGAGCATCACGCGACCCTCCGCACCGTGCGCCCGAGGATTCTCGAGCATGCATCGACCCGCACGCTTCCACGCCGCGAACGAACCCGGCATGCTGCGTCCGTGGGGGTCTTGCATCACGACGAGGGGAGCGTCGTCTTGCGCCATGGCCGCGTGGTCGTGCAGTCGCGACGTGGCGTGCTGACCCAAGCGGCCCTCGATGCGGTGCACTCGACGCTCGAGGGAATGCGCGCCGAGAACGCGGTGCCTATCGCGTTGCTCGTCGTGCTCGAGCGAGACGCGCCACCGCCACCGCCGACGCTGCGCGATCGCATGCGGCGCTTCTTGCCGGACCTCGCGAGCACGCCGGACGTCTGGACGGCGATCGTGGTCGCGCCGGGCGGCATGTCCGCTTCGCTGATGCGAGGCGCCGGGCTCCCCGCGGGGCGCGTGCATTCGGCGAGCACGGTGGAGCGCGCGTGTCGTTGGCTCACGACCGCGACCGGGGTGGTCACGACCGAGCTGCGCGCCGCGCTCGACGCCGCGCGTGCGCTCCACGACGCGTGAGCGCGCCCTCTCGCCCTCTCGCCCTCTCGCCCTCTCACCTCCCTCGCTCGCCCTCTCGCCCTCTCGCGCGCTTCGCCGCTCTCGGCTCTCCTCGCCGCCGCCCGGCTCAGCGCCGGCCTCGCGCCCGCCTGAGCGCCCGCCTCCGCCGCACCTCCGCCCGCCCCGGCTCCGCCCCCGTGCCCCGTGTTTCGAACGTGTTTCGAGGCGCCTCGCCGCGTGTCGAGAGATTCTGTTTCGCGAGAGCCGGTGGTAGCGTCGCGTCCGTGGCGAGCACCCGACGTGCGGTGAGAGGCGACGGCAGAGACTCCAAGCAGGGCGACTCCAAGGGCGCACGCGGTTCCGGCAAGGCACGCGACGCCCACGGCACCGGGAAGAGTGGCTCGAAGAAGCGCGGCTCCCAGAGGAGCGGCTCCGAGAAGAGCGGCGCGCGCAACCACGAGAAGAACGCGAAGGCGCCCGTCTTCGCCGGTTACGAGCCGCTCCCCGGTGGCTGCTACGACGAGCTCTTCGCGGGCGCCGGCAAAGCGCGCCCCGCCATCGCGCCCGTGGTGCGACAGCTCGATCAGCTCGGCGAGCACGAGGTCCGCTTCCGCCAGCGTCTCGCGGACGGCGCGTTCCTCCAGAGCGGCATCACGTTTCGCGTCTACGGCGATCCGCGCGGCACGGAGAAGATCTTTCCCTTCGACGTCATTCCGCGAATCGTCGGCGCCAAGGAATGGGACAAAGTCGAGAAGGGGCTCGAGCAGCGCGTGCGTGCGCTGAACCTCTTCCTGGCCGACGTCTACGGCGAGGAGCGCGTCTTCAAAGCGAAGAACGCCCCGGTCTCCGAGGAGATCGTCAAGGGCTCCACCGGCTATCTCGCGAAGATGCGCGGGATCCGACCGCCTGGGCCGAAGCATGTGGATCCGACCTACGTGCACGTGGCTGGCATCGATCTCGTGCGCGCGCCGAACGGCGACTTCCTGGTGCTGGAGGACAACCTCCGCACCCCGAGCGGCGTCTCGTACGTGCTGGAGAACCGCCTCGTGATGAAGCGGGTGTTTCCCGGATTGTTCGCGAAGGTGAAGGTCCGGAGCGTCGACGCCTACCCACAGAAGCTCCGCGACGGCTTGATGTCGCTCGCCGGCGAAGATTCGACCCTCGCGGTGCTCACGCCCGGTCACTACAACAGCGCCTACTTCGAGCACAGCTTCCTCGCGCGCCGCATGGGCTCGATGCTCGTGCAGGGCAGCGACCTCTTCGTGCACGACGACCGCCTCTACGTGAAGACCACGAAGGGCCCGCGGCGCATCGAGGTGCTCTACCGGCGCATCGACGACGAGTTCCTCGACCCGACGGTCTTCCGACCGGACAGCCTCCTCGGCGTGCCCGGCATCGTGCAGGCCTACGCGAAGGGCAACGTCGTGCTCGCGAACGGGCTCGGGAACGGCTGCGCAGACGACAAGGGCGTCTATCCCTTCGTGCCGGATCTCATCCGCTTCTACCTCGGCGAGGAGCCGATCCTCGGCCAGGTCGAGACCTATCACTGCAGCCGCCCCGACCACCTCTCGCACGTGCTCGCGAACCTCGAGCACCTGGTGGTGAAGGCGGTCGACGCCTCGGGCGGCTACGGGATGCTCTTCGGGCCGCGCTCGACGAAGAAGGAGCGCAAGGACTTCGCCGAGCAGCTCAAGGCCGCGCCGCGTGGGTACATCGCGCAGCCGGTGGTGGAGCTCTCGACCTGCCCCACGCTCACCAAGAAGGGCGTCGCGCCGCGGCGCGTGGATCTGCGGCCCTACGTCGTGACCGGCACCAGCACCTGGGTGTTGCCGGGTGGGCTCTCGCGCGTCGCGCTCAAGGAAGGCAGCTACGTGGTGAACTCCAGCCAAGGCGGCGGCAGCAAGGACACCTGGGTGCTCGCGAGCGACGACGCGGCGAGCGATGCACGGGAGGCGGCGGAATGATCTCGCGAGTCGCAGGCTGCTGCTTCTGGATGCACCGCTACGTGGAGCGCGCGGAGAACCTCTGCCGCTTGCTGAAGGTGAACCGCTCGTTCCTGCTCGACGTGCCCGAAGGCGTCGCGGATCGCTGGTTCCCGCTCATCATCGTGAGCGGCGAGCAGGAGCGCTTCGCGGAGCTGCACCCGCCTGCCGCCGGCGACGACGGCGAGCTCGTGGAGGCCTACCTCACGTGGGAGGAGCGCAGCCCCGTCTCGGTGATCACCTCGATGCGCTGGGCTCGCGAGAACGCGCGCACCACCCGCGAGGTCATCTCGCTCGAGATGTGGGAGACCCTCAACGACCTCTGGGTCGATCTCTCGCGCGGCAAGGCGCGGCGTCGCTACGACACCGATCGCGACACCTTCTACAAGCGCCTGCGCGACGGGTGCGATCTCTTCCTCGGGCTCTCCGAGCAGACGCTGCTCGACGAGGAGCCGCTCGACTTCATGCGCCTCGGCATGTGGCTCGAGCGCGCGAGCCAGACCGCGCGCATGCTCGACGTGAAGCACCACACGCTCGGCCCGTCGCGCGCCGACCGCGAGTCTCCGGTGGAGCTCGCGCAGTGGAGCGCCCTGCTCTACTCGTGCAGCGCGAGCGAGGCCTACTACAAGCGTGTGCCGAGCAAGCCGGACGGTCGCTCGATCGCGGCGTTCCTGCTGCAAGACCCCGCGCTGCCGCGGAGCGTGCTCGGCTGTCTGCTCCGCGCGCGCGCGACCCTCGAGCGCATCCGCACCGAAGGCCGCCCCGAGCTCGGCGACGAGCCGGCCGCGCTGCTCGACGGCTTGATCGATCGCCTGCGCACACGCGACATCGACACGATCTTCGGGCAGAGCATCCACGACGAGCTCACGAACGCGATCGACACCACGGCGGCGATCTGCGCGTCGATCGACCGCGCGTACTTCGACCCGGGCGACCAGAGCGCGCTGCTCGCGGCGAGCTGAGCGGCGCCCACGTCGTCCACGCGCACGTCGTCCACGCGTCGTCGCGCGTGCGCCGTCGCGCGCGTCGATCGCGCGTGGTCAGGCGCGGTCACTCTCGGTCGCGTGCTCAATCGATCGGATACGGCGGGAACTGCGGGACCTGATCGGGGATCGGCCATTGATCGCCCCAGAGGCTCTGGCCGCCGTCGATGTAGAAGGTCTGTCCGGTCACGAAGTCCGCCTGCGCCGACGCGAGATAGACGATGAGGTGCGAGACCTCCTCCGCGCTCCCGAGGCGCTTGAGCGGCGCGCTCTTCTGCGCGGACTCGAGGAGCTGCGGCGGGTACTGCTTGGTGCCGCTCGTCTTGATCACGCCCGGCGCGACCGCGTTCACGCGCACCCCGAACTGAGCCCACTCGATCGCGAGCGACTTCGTGAGGTTCTCGACGCCCGCGCGCGCGGCGCCGGTGTGCACCATGCCGGGGAAGCCTCGCGCCACGTTCGCGATCACGTTCACGATGCGCCCCCGCTTCTGCGGCAAGAACGCCTTCGTCGCGACCGCGTGCGTGACGTTCCAGGTGCCCATCAGGTTGTTGCGGACCACCGCTTCGAAGCCGCGCGGCGAGAGGTGCTGCGCGGTCGTCGGGAACTGCCCGCCCGCGTTGTTCACGAGCACGTCGATGCGGCCGAGCGCCGCGAGCGCGCCGTCGACGAACGCGCTCACCGCGTCGTAGTCGCGGACGTCGCACGTACCGGCGTGGACGCGCGCGCCTTCGCGCAGCGCGCGGAGCTTCGTGGCCGCCTCGTCGAGGGGCTCTTGGCGGCGTCCGCAGATCGCCACGTCGGCGCCGAGGCGCACGAGCTCGGACGCGACCGCGAACCCGATGCCGGTGCCGCCCCCCGTGACGAGGGCGACGGTGTCGTCGAAGAGGCCAGAAGCAAAGATCGTCATCGCGGCGCGTTCTACCACGATCGCCCGCAGATCACCGCGCGCGAAGGAACGCACGAAGCACGCGTCAGCGAGCGATGTCCACCGCCCGTTCCACGGCCCGTTCCACAGTCCGTTCCACCGCAGTCCGAGCGACCTCCGCGGGTAGGCGCCCCGCGAGATCTCAGCGGCTCGCGAGCGCCCGAACCACCTCGCGCAGCTCCGCCGTGTCGAAGGGCTTCGACAAGCTCGCGTCGACCTCGAGCCGGCTCGCGATCTCCTCGCGGATCGCGCTGGCGCTGACCAGCACCACCGCGGGACGTGCGTTCGGGTAGCGACTCCGCAGCTCCACGAGGAACTGCTCCCCGTCGAGCTCCGGCATCATGAGGTCCGCCACGATCACGTCCGGCAGGGGCTCGAGCGACTCCAGCCCCTCGCGCCCGTCGGCGGCCGCACGCACGACGAAGCCGTCGTGCTCCAAGAGCCGAACCAACAGGCGACGCAGGTCCGGATCGTCCTCGACGATCAGCACCGTGGCGGGAGTGCTCACCGCCTTCCGTCTACCCCCGAGCCCCCGCGGGAGGCAACCCCCATCGCTGCGAAACCGGCGGGTCGTCGGCTCCGGTCGCCGGGCTCCGAGGACGGGGTCGGTGACCCGACACTCGTCACGAACGACGTTGCACACCGCGCCGCGGTGAGCGCAGCATTCGAGTCCCATGTCTCCCGAAGACCGCAAACGCTTCGTTCAGATCGTCGGGCAAGTGCTCATCGCCGACGGCATCCTCGGTGACGCCGAGCGCGAGCATCTCGATCGCGTGATGGACGAGCTCGGGATGCCCGACGCCGAGCGCAAAGAGGCCCTCAAGGGCATCGACCTCGACAGCGACGTGGCCGAACGCGTCGCCGCGCTCTCGCCCGAAGCCCGCGGGCAGCTCGTGGGCGCCGTGGAGCGCGCGGTCTCGGTGGACGGCGACGTCCCGAAGAGCGAGGCGTACCTGCTCGAGAAGATCCGCGAGCTCGTGGGCTGAGCCCGTGCGCTCGCGCCTCCGTTCCGCGTCTCCGCGACGCGCCGAACCGACGCCGCACGCGCGTGATGCGTTCGGCACGCTCGGCAGAGATGCGTTCGTCGGAGATGCGTTCGTCGGAGATGCGTTCGTCGGAGATGCGTTCGTCGGAGATGCGTT
>CALJLK010000180.1 GCA_937982655.1 uncultured Sandaracinus sp. | reverse complement strand
CGTCAGAGCTTCGTCACGTGCTTCGTCACGAGCTCTCGTCGCGAGATCGCAAGCTCTCGTCGAGAGATCCACGCGAAGCTTCAGAGACACCCACGCGACAGCACCATCGCCGCCACCGCGGCGAAGAGCATCAGCGTGAACAGGCCCGCGCCGTACACCGGGCCCTTGCTGCGCGGCTCGGGGATCGCCCCCGCCGCCTCCATCAAGCGCGTCGCCTCCACGTCGGCGCGCAGTCCGCGTCGCACGATCGCGATCGCGACGAGCAGCCCCGCGAGCATCACCAAGATCGCCGCGCCCCACCTCCGAATGCCCTGCGTCTCGTGGAGCCCCGCCTCCGCCTGCTGAGCACCACGCGTCAGCCCCGGCATCGTGACGAGCTCGAGCTCCCCCGCTGCGAGCACGAAGCGCGCGACCCGCTCGGCGTCGGCGTCTTCGGGCATCGACGCCACGCCCCACGCTTCGGGGTAGCCGCTCGCCGCGAGCTCGGTGAGCGTGCCCACGAAGATCAGTCGAGTCGCCGCGTGATCGGCGGCGAAGGGCTCCGTCCGAACCTGCACGCGCCAGAGCCCCGGTCGGTCGAGCGCTCGCGAGAGCGAGAACGGCTGATCCGCCGAGACCGCGATGCTCTGCGTGTGGAGCCAACGCTCGTCGTGGAAGAGATCGACGACGTATGCGGCGCGCTCGTCGAGCACGCCTCGGATCGCGAGCTCCGGGGTCGAGCCCAGCGGGACGAGCGTCGGGGCACGCACGATCGCGGGCGCCGCGGTGCCGAGCGGGAGCTGCACCCGACGCCGCGCGATCGGACGCCCCTCGTCGAACGCCACCGCGTCGACGACCCGCGCGTTGGCGCTCCCGGAAACGAAGCAGCGCACGACCCCCGCGCGCGGCGTGCTCCCATCGCACTCCGACCCCGCATCGATCCACGTCGAGCCCTCGCGGAGCCGCACCGCCAGCGACGCCGGCCCGGTGTCGACGAGCAGCTCGCACGGCACCGGCGGCGAACAATCGCCCCCCACCACGCGCACCTCGAGCCGCACGAGCGAGAGCAGCGCCAGATCCACGCTCTCGCGGGTCGCCGTCTCGGTCTCGGTCTCGGTCTCGGTCTCGGTCTCGGTCTGGGTCCCCGCCTGGGTCTCCGCCCCCATCACCTCGTCGTCGCGCTCCGTCCACGCGCGCAGCGGACCGACCTCGAAGCGCTGCACATCCGTCTGCAGCCGCCCGCGCCGCTCCATCACGTTCGGCGGATCCGCCACGTGCACACGCCGCGACACCACGAGCTGACGCTCGTCGACCGTCGCCACGCCGAGCAGTCGGTAGTCGCCCGGCGCGAGCTCACGCGGCAGATCGAGCCCACCTTCGAGCCCGATCACCTCCGCCGCGTGCACCTCGCCTCGCGCGACCGTCCGCGGCTGACCCCGCGGACCGAAAACCGTGCGTCCGCCTTCGAGCGGCACGAGGCGAAGCGTCGCGTCCGCCAGCGATCGCGGTTCGGGCACTCCCTCGGTACGTTCGAACAAGAACGCACGCGCCGGCAGCGAGTCACCCGGCGCGGCGAAGTTCGGGGCGACGATCTGTAGATCGTGGCGGATCACCCCGCGGTCGCTGACCCACGCCGCCGCCACCAAGAGCCCGACCGCGATCGGCAGCAGCACGCGGAGCCCACGATCCGGGGCAGGCTCGGGCGCACGAGACGGATCCGGATCCGGCGACCCGACACCGGCCGCTTCCTGCGAAGGCTCGGAGAGATCGCCTGGCGCTCGCGCGAGCTCGGGGTCGGTCGGGGTGGACGCGTCCTTCATGGTACCTTAGAGAGCATCGGTCGCGCGCGGTTCGCCGCTCTCCACGAGAGGGTATGCGGAGCGGCACGACCGGGGGAACGATGGATCCGGTGAGCGAGCAGGACGAAGCACTCAGCGAGGCCACGATCACGTCGCTGGGCGAGAAGCTGGACGCCTACATGGAGCGTCACGGCCTCCGCTCGACCTCGCAGCGTCGTGTCGTCACCGACGTCTTCTTCCGCTCGAGCGGGCACCTCTCGATCGAAGAGTTGCTCGTTCTCGTGCGCGAGCGCGATCCGAAGATCGGCTACGCGACCGTCTACCGGACGTTGAAGCTGCTCAAGGAGAGCGGCCTCGCCTACGAGCGCCACTTCGGCGACGGCGTGAGCCGCTACGAGATCGCGGTCGAGGACGAGCACCACGACCACCTGATCTGCATGGAGTGCGGCACCATCGTCGAGTTCGAGAACGACGAGATCGAACGCCTCCAAGAAGAGCTCGCCGCGCGCCACGGCTTCAAGCTCAAGCGCCACGTGCACGAGCTCTACGGCATCTGCGCCGCCTGCCGAAAGCGCGCGAGCTGAACGCGCGAGCCGAACGCGCGGGCCGAGAGCCCGTCATCGCCGCACGCGAACGAGGCCTGCACGAATCGAGGGAGCTTCGTGCCCGGCGTCCCAGATGAGGAGTGCGTACCGGTCCTGACCCGCAGCAGCGACCGCGCACGCAGCCACGTAGTCGTAGCCGCTGCCGGCCACGATCGGGTCTCCGAGCGGCTGGCCCTCGGGACCGAGCAACGCGAAGACGACCGCATCAGGATTCCCCTCGCCGGGCGCGAGCCGCTTCGGATGACAGACCCCGATCGTGCCTCCGCGATCGTCCGCCGCGACCCCGAGCCCCTGGTCCCCGTCCGCGCGATCGAGCTGCACGACGTCCGACCGAAAGGTACGCGCGAACGGATCCCACACACGCGCGCGGACCACGCCTTCGTCGGTGCGTCCCACGACCACGACCGAGTCGCGCAACGTCGTGGCCACGAGCTCCCCGCCCAGCTCGCCCGCGACCACCTGTTCTTGTCGCTCGACCGCGCGCCCGCCGTAGGTTCGCACCACCGTTCCTCGATCGGGATCTGCGGTCGCGGCGACGAGCACACTCTTCGCCGACGTGACCGCGGGATCGAACCCGAAGCCACCCGGCTGGATGAGCCCGAGGTCGTGTCGGGCGACCAGCGCGAAGCCTTCGTCGAAGACGATCATCTCGCCGAGGGCAACCGTCCCGTCGAGGCTGCGCGTTCCGATCGCGGCCCAGCCGTGGGTCAGCGGGAAGCGCGCGATGGAACGCCCTGCGAGCCCATCCGGCAGCGGCACGTCGTCGAGCAAGGCTCCGTCGCGCGTGACGACCACGACGCCACCCAAGCTGGGCTCCCCGCGCACCATCGCGAAGCGATGATTCCCGTACGCCATCTCGCCGAGCTCCCCGATCGGCGTCGGCACCACCACGAGCTCCGACGCGGGGCGTGCGTTGACGTCCAAGCGTCGAAACACCACCCGCTCGTCGAACCACGCCGTCCCCCACTCGACGCCATTCCACGCGACGATGGGTGAGGAACCGCGTCGGCCCGGTTCACCGACCCCGACGAGCTCACCCACCTCGCAGCAGGGATCGTCGTCACCGGCGCTCGGCGGATCGATCCACTCGTCAGCGTCCGGATGGTCGCTCGGCCGCTCGCCGGGCTCGACGTCGGGCTCGTCGCTCGGAGGGAGCGGCGGACGGGTATCGCGAGCGGCGTCCCGAGCGGCATCGCGTGGAGCCGCGATAGACGCGTCGAGGTCCACGATGGACGAGGGCGGCTCCTGAGACCGAAAGCAACCGAGGAGGAAGCAGCAGATCACCGCGAGACGCATGACGAAGAGTCGCTCGGTCGCCCGCGATTTCCAAGCACAGGCCGGGATCGTTCACGGCGGCGTCGGGCACTCGCCGCAGCGATGATCCATCTCGCCCACGATCGCGTCGCACTCGGCGGGGCGGCGTACCGACTCGTCGGAAGGCGCCTCGCCGGGTTCTCGGATGCGCTCGACTCCGGACACACCCCACATGCAGCACGTGCAGAGATCGAGACTCGACGCGGGGGCGGGTGACGCGGGCGCGGAGGAGGCTTCCGGATTCGACGAGGACTCCGGCGCTGCGGTCGATGTCGGTGTCGTCGGCTCCGTAGAAACGGAAGAACTACAACTGAAGATCGTGAGAAAAACGAAAAATCGCATGAATCATCCGCTTTGACGCGCGGCTTTCAGCTTCGCCACGCGCGACTCCGACGGGCTGACCCACACGAGGCCGCGATCTCCGTCGACGAGCAGCGCGTCGCCGGGGCGCACCCAATCGTAGAGACCCGCGACGTCACAGACCGCGGGCACCCGCGCGTCGCGGAGGATCCGCGACGCCGGCATCGCCTCGGACACGCGCTCTGCGACCACGATCGCGCTCGCGCGACGGAGCGCGGCTTCGAGTACGAGCAGCGAGCCCGGCCGCTCCGCGAGCAAGAGCACGCTGCCGGGACGACACAGCGGTCGGTGCGCGATCTGTGCGGCCACGAGGCGGCAGACCGCGGCCACCTCCGCCGAACGATCGGAGAGCCACTCGTCCGCGCCGCCCGTGCGCTCGGCGCTGAGCGCGTAGCGACGGGCCAACGACGCGAGGCCCGGTGCGAGCCCCCGCGCCGTCACCTCGCGCACCATCTCCGACCGAAAGCGCGCGTCGTCGAGCACGAGCTTCGCGCGCATCACGTCGGCGGTCGCCTCTGCGCCGAGCCCGAGCTTCCCGACCCCACGCTCGAGGTGACGCGTGACGGCGTCGAGCGCGCCTTCGAGCGCCGTCGCGTCTTGGTCCTCCGCGAGCTCGCGCAGCGTCGGAAGGAGCTCGGCGCGACCGAGCGACTGGCCCGGCGCGACCCCGAGGCCTTGCAGCCGAACCTCGCGCCCCTCCGCGACGCCACGCTGCGCGCTCGCCTCGCGGCGACGTTGATCCGCGAAGGTGAGCGCGAGATGGAACGAGCCCGCGAGCGCGCCGACGAGCGCGAGGTCCGCATCGGAGAACGGACGCGACGACGGGCGCTGCACCACGAGCACACCGTCCGCACGCCCGCTCCGCACGAGCGGCCACGCGAGGAACGCGGGGAAGCGTTCTTCGTCGAGGCCGTCGACGCGGCGGTAGTGGGTGTCGGACTCGGCTTGCTCGCGGATCACGGGGCGCATGCACTCCGCCGCGAAGCCCGTGATGCCTTCGCCGAAGGGGAGCGCGACGTTGCCGACCGCGATCTCCGGGAAGCCGACGTTCGCGCGCATGAGCAGCACGTCGCCTTCGTCGTCGCTCTCGCGGAGGTACACGCTCGCGACCTCCGCCGGCAGGATCGCCGCGACCTCCTCGCAGAGCGCGTGGAGCACTTGGCTCAGGGGCCGGCTCGCGGACGCGAGCGCAGGGAGCGCGAACACACGATCGAGGCGCGGGTCCTCCAGGATCTCCATGGCCGTGGGCACGATCACGAACGTAGCAGGTCGGAGCCGAGCGATGGTGCCTCGCCGCGTGTCCCTCGGTATCGTGCGCAGGTGCGCTCGCTTCGCTTCTCCGCCGCGCTCGGCCTGATGGGCCTGTTCGTGCTCCCCGCGTGCCCCTCGGATCCGAAGGGACCGCCCGACACGTGGAGCCCCGCGTTCGATGCGAACGACGCGGGCTGGCTGCTCAGCCTCTGGGGCCCTTCGCCCGACGAGCTCTACGCGGTCGGCGGCGACAACCAACCGAGCCGCGGCGTGGTGATGCGCCGACGCGGCGAGGTCTGGTCGGAGGTGGAGCTCGGGGTCGAGGTGCCGCTCTTGAACTGGGTCACGGGCTTCGGCGCGGACGACGTGATCTTCGTGGGCGACGCAGGGACGATCGTGCGTGGTGACGGAGAGACGTGGAGCGTCGAGGAGAGCCCCACGGAGCAAGATCTCTGGGGCGTGTGGGGCTCCGCGCCGGACGACGTGTGGGCGGTCGGTGGTGTGCCCTTCCCGGGCGGCGCGCCGACGATCGTGCACTTCGACGGCGAAGCGTGGACCCTCGTCGAGACGCCGCCGCTCACGCGCGAGAACGTCTTCGCGTTCTTCAAGGTCTGGGGCTCGGGCCCGAACGACGTGTGGGTCGTCGGACAACGCGGCGTGGTGCTGCGCTGGAACGGCTCGACGTGGACGGAGCTCGACGCGGGCGTCTCGGTCGACCTCATCAGCGTGTGGGGCACGGGCCCGGATCGCGTCGCGATGGTCGGCGGACGCGGCAGCGGCTGGATCGCCACGTGGAACGGCAGCGAGCTGCGCGCCGTGCAGCCGCCAGCGCTGCCCGGCCTCAACGGCGTGTGGATGCAAGGCGACGCGATCCACGTGGCCGGCGAGCAAGGCGAGCTCGCGCGCTTCGACTTCGACACCCTCGCGATCGAAGACGAGTTCTTTCCGGAGACGAACCTCGCGTTCCACGTGATCTACGGCGACGGCGAGCGCCTCACCGCGGTGGGCGGGAACTTCTCGGCACCGAACGGGCCGTTCCTCGGCATCGCGTACGAGCGCGCGATGAACGACGAGGACTGATCGCGCACGAGCGGGCGTCGGCTCAGCCGCCACCGACGAAGTGCACGACCTCGACCGCGTCGCCCTCCACGAGGTGCGTCGTGGCGTGGGTCGCGCGCGGCACGATCTCCTCGTTGCGCTCCACCGCCACGAGCACGCCTTCGAGCCCGAGCTCGCGCAGCAACTCGGTCACCGTGACGCCCTCGCCGACCTCGCGATCCTCACCGTTGAGCACGATCCGCATGAGGTCGACCGTAGCAGACCCGCTCGCGGCGGCCTGTCCCACGTGACGTCGATCGTTCGGCATTCCGCGCGCTTCGACGCAGCCGTGCGCGTCCGCGCCCTTCGACTTGCCCCGACCGCGCCCCGCGCGCGAGAGTGCGCGCCATGGCGAGCTTCACGAGCAACATCCTCGTTCCCACCGACTTCTCGAAGTCCTCCATCCTCGCGCTCGAGGCGGCGAATCTCCTCGCGCGTCAGAACGACGCCAAGGTCACGCTGGTCCACGTCTACGAGCCGCGCGGCGTGCTCTTCGGCGGCGAGCCGGGGCTCGAGGACGGCCACGGCGTGAACAAAGAGCTCGAAGCGAAGATCCACACGGAGCTCGAGAAGGTCGCGCGCGAACGTTTCCCGGACGTCGCGAAGATCAAGACCGCGCTCGTGATCAGCGAGTCGGCCGTCAAGGGCATCGTCGAGTACGCCGAGCGCGAGAACGTCGATTTGATCGTGCTCGCGACGCACGGCCGAACCGGTCTGTCGCGCATGATGATCGGCAGCGTCGCGGAGAAGGTCGTGCGTCACGCATCGTGCCCCGTGCTCACGCTGCGCTCGAAGCTCGACGATTGAGGCCGCGACGAGGCCGCCGCGATGGAGGCGGCCGCGATTGAGACAGATCAGCTCGCGTGCTCGCGCCGAAACGCGCGTCGCGCACGATGCACCGACGACCTCGGCCATGGAAGCTCGATCGCGAGTCGCCTCGCGCGTGAGCACCGACGCGACCTTGCGTTGCGCGGTGCACGTCGCCTTGCCATGACCCGAGCGGAGACGAACCGAACGGAGACGAGCCCATGAGCGCGAACGACGTCCTCACCCTCGGCAAACACACCTTTCGCTCGCGGCTCTTCACGGGCTCCGGCAAGTACACGGACCTCGCGACGATGCGCGCGTGCCTCGAAGCCTCGGCGAGCGAGGTCGTCACCGTCGCGGTGCGGCGCGTGAGCCTCGACGAGCGCGGCTCGGACTCGGTCTACGGCGTCATCCGCGACGCGGGCTGCACGGTGCTCCCGAACACGGCGGGTTGTTACACCGCGAAGGACGCGGTGCGCACGGCCAAGCTCGCGCGTGAGATGCTGGAGACGGATCTCGTGAAGCTCGAGGTGATCGGCGACGAACGCACGCTCTTCCCGGACGTGACCGCGACGCTCGAAGCCGCGAAGCTCCTCGTCGACGACGGCTTCACCGTCTTGCCCTACGTCACCGACGATCCGGTCGCCTGCAAGCGCCTCGAAGAGATGGGCTGCGCTGCCGTGATGCCGCTCGCGGCGCCGATCGGCAGCGGCCTCGGGGTGCGCAACCCGTACAACATCGAGATCATCGTGGAGCACGCGAAGGTGCCGGTGATCGTCGACGCCGGCGTGGGCACCGCGAGTGACGCGGCCTTCGCGATGGAGCTCGGGGTCGACGCGCTGCTCATGAACACCGCGATCGCGGGCGCGAAAGACGCGGTGCGCATGGCGCGCGCGATGAAGCTCGCGGTCGAGGCCGGGCGCGACGCGTTCCTCGCGGGCCGCATCCCGAAGAAGCTCTACGCGACGGCTTCGAGCCCGCTCGAGGGCGTGATCGGCAGCAAGCAGTGATCGCGAGGCTCGCGCTCTTGCTCCTGCTCCGCGCGCCCATCCAGTGCGCGAGCGATCCCGATCCGAACCGCCGCCTCGAAGACACTCCGTCGGAGGCGCTCTGGCGGCTGGCCGAGCGCTTCGAAGCCGACGGCGACGAGGCGGCGCGGCGCATCGCGCTCGAAGAGATCGTGGAGCGCTATCCGAGCTCGGCGGAGGCGGAGCGCGCGCGGGTCGCGCTCGGAAGGTCGGACGAGCCGACGCGAGGCGAGACGAGTGCCGATCCGGCAAGCGATGGCGAAGCCACGAACGACGGCGTGACGAGCGCTGACGAAGCGACCCACGCCTCGGGCGCGCCGTGATCCCGCGCCTGCTCTGGATCACCCCCGAGGACGGCCCGCTCGCGCCGATGCTCGACGCGCTCGCCGACGCACCGCGCGAGGTCGTGGTCATGCTCCGGCGCCCGCACGCGTCGAGCCGCACGTTCCTCGCTGAAGGGCGCGCGCTCCAGTCGACCGGCCACGCCCTCGTCGTGAGCCGTCGCGTCGACGTGGCGCTCGCGCTCGACGCGCGCGGCGTGCACCTGCCCGAGCGAGGCCTCGACGTCGCGGACGCGCGCGCGCTCCTCGGGCCGTCGCGTTGGATCGGCGTCTCGCGTCACGACCGTGCGGGACTGGAAGCCGCCGCGGCCGCCGGTGCCGACTACGCGACGCTCTCGCCCTTTGCCCCGGTCCCTGGCAAGGGCCCCGCGCTCGGGCCTGAGCGCTTCGCCGAGATGCGTCGTGGGGTGCGAATTCCGGTGCTCGCCCTCGGCGGAATTACGAAAAATAACGCGATGTTGGCGCTTACCTCTGGGGCTCATGGGTTCGCCGTGCTCCGCGGGGGTGGTGACCTCGCGGCGTTGGCAGCGCTCCTCGACGATCCCGGGCGGGACGGGTAGCCAACGTCGCACCACGATGGTAAGCAGAGGCCCCCATGGGGCGGGTCGTTGCCATCGCGAATCAGAAGGGCGGCGTCGGTAAGACGACGACGGCCGTGAACCTCGCGGCGAGCCTCGCGGTGGCGGAGCAGCGCGTGTTGCTGATCGACCTCGATCCGCAGGGCAACGCGTCGACTGGCGTCGGCGTGCACCCGCGCACGGTCGAGCACGGCGCGTATCGTGTGCTGCTCGAAGAGGCGACGCTCGAGGACGAGACGCGCCCGACCGAGATGCCCGGCCTGAGCGTGCTCCCCGCGACGCAGGACCTCGTCGCGATCGAGCGCGAGCTGGTGGACGCCGACGACGGCCCGTATCGCCTTCGCAAGGCGCTCGAGCGCGCGCGCACCGAGTACGACTTCGTGCTCATCGACTGCCCGCCCTCGCTCGGCCTGCTGACGGTCAACGCGCTCACCGCGGCCGACCTCGTGCTGGTGCCGCTCCAGTGCGAGTACTACGCGCTCGAAGGGCTCTCGCAGCTCGTCGGCACGGTGGAGCGCGTGAAGAACGGCCTCAACGCCGACCTCGAGATCCACGGCGTGCTGCTGACGATGTGGGACGCCCGCAACAACCTCGCGAACGAGGTCGCGGCGGAGGTGCGCAAGCACTTCAAGGTCTTCGAGACCCTCATCCCGCGCAACGTCCGCCTCGCGGAGGCGCCGAGCCACGGCAAGCCCGTGCTGCTCTACGACGCGTCGAGCCGCGGCTCGTTCCAGTACCTGAACCTCGCGCGCGAGATCCTCGACGACCTCGACGCCGCCGCCTGAGCCCGGAAGATCCGTGAGCACCAAGAAGCGTCTCGGTCGTGGTCTCGACGGCCTCCTCCCGCCCGCAGCGGCGCCCGCGAAAGAGCCGGCCAAGGGCGGCGCGACCGCGCGCATCGAGGAGCTGCATCCGAACCGCGATCAGCCGCGCCGTCGCTTCGACGACACCGCGCTCGACGAGCTCGCCGCGTCGATCGGGGAGCACGGCGTGCTCGAGCCGATCTTGGTCCGCAAGCGCAACGCGGGCGGCTTCGAGATCGTCGCCGGCGAGCGGCGTTGGCGCGCCGCGCAGCGCGCGGGCCTACAAGAGGTGCCCATCTTCGTGCGCGAGCTCAGCGAGACGGCGGCCTTCGAAGCCGCGCTCGTCGAGAACCTGCAGCGCATGGACCTCAACCCGATCGAGACCGCGAAGGCGTTCCAGCGCCTCGTGGACGAGTTCGGTCACACCCAGGACCAGGTCGCGCAGCGCGTCGGCAAGGATCGTTCGACCGTCGCGAACGCGCTGCGGCTCCTGAAGCTGCCCGACGAGATCCTCGGCATGGTCGACGACGGCCAGCTCACGGAGGGCCACGGACGGGCGCTCCTCGGGTGCTCGAGCGTTCCCGCGATGCTCAAGCTCGCGCGCGCCGCGGTCGCAGAACGCCTCTCCGTCCGCGAGGTCGAGCGGCGCGCACGTGAGACGGCCGCACCCGCGAAGCCCGCGCCCGCGAAGACCGAGAAGAGCGCCAACGTGAAGGATCTCGAGCGGCGCCTCTCGCACTCGCTCGGAGCGACGGTGGCGGTGGATCCGAAGAAGGGCGAGCGCGGCGTGATCACGATCGCGTACGACGGCTACGACCACCTCGACACGATCCTCGCGCGGCTCGGCGTCCGCGACTGAGCTGGCTCGGGTACGGACGCCGTCTACGGACTCGGACTCCGTCTCCGTCTCGGACTCCGTCTCCGTCTCCGTCTCCGTCTCGGAC
>CALJLK010000179.1 GCA_937982655.1 uncultured Sandaracinus sp. | reverse complement strand
GGACGTGTCGCGCGCTCGAGGACTCCGAGGCGAGCCGCTTCGCGCGCGCGCGACGCGCGTACGCGGTCGATTGGGCGAGCTCGCGGCCACACACCCGCGCGCGGGACACGCTGCCAGCCGGCGACGGCGACGCTGCGTACTTCGCGTTCGAGCTGCCGGAAGGAGAGCTGGTGCGCGCCGTGCTCACCGTGCACCTCGCGCCGACCCCGACCGATCCCGCGCCGGTCGAAGTGCGGGCGTTCCTCGCGAGCGAGCTCGACGGAGAGCGCGCGGATCGGGGGGCTCCCCCGCGACGGGTGGGCCCGATCGAGGTCGCGCGAGTGTCGACGCCGCGTGCGGGGGCGCCGCTCCAGGTCGACGTGACGGCCGCAGTGCTGCGGGGGCTGGGCTCGGAGCGACGGGTCAGCCTCGGCGTCGCGCTCGAGGGGCCGGCACGCGCCATCGCGTCGCCGCGGGCGGTCGACGAGAGCCTGCGTCCACGGCTCGACGTCCGGCTGCGGTAGCGGGGAGCGAGTGTGAACGACGGTCGCGTGTGACGGCCGACCGGGGTTCGGACGTCGCTCTTGCTCCGTGGCCCTCTCGCGGGTCACGCTAGCGCGCGGTGGCAGGTCGGCGAACTCGGCGGATCGGTCGGTATCATCTGACCGACCGGATCGCTTTCGGCGGGATGGCGGAGGTCTATCGGGGCTTCACCTTCTCGGACGACGGCATCCGTTACGACGTCGCCATCAAGAAGCTGCTCCCCGCGTACGTCGAGGATGGGCAGTTCGTCACGATGCTCACCGACGAGTACCGCCTCGTCAGCCGCATGAACCACGGCAACGTCGCGCGGGTCTACGAGCTGGTGCAGGTGCAGGGCTCGATCCTCGTCGCGATGGAGTACGTCGACGGCAAGGACCTGCGCGCGACGGTGGAGAAGGGGCGCGACGCGAACGATCGCCTCGGGTACGCGGACGTGGCGTACGTGATGGCGTGCGCGCTCGACGGTCTTCACCACGCGCATCAGGCGGTGGACGAGCGGGGCGATCGGCTCGACGTGGTGCACCGCGACTTCAGCCCTTCGAACGTGCTCGTCGGCTACGACGGTGCGGTGAAGCTGATCGACTTCGGCATCGCGAAGGCGCGTCAGAACCGCATCCAGACCAAGACCGGCATCATCAAGGGCAAGGTGAAGTACATGTCGCCGGAGCAGGCGTTCGGGCACAAGCTCGACCGCCGCTCGGACGTGTTCAGCGCGGGCAGCGTGCTCTACGAGCTCTGCACCGGGCGCCCGCCGTTTCGCGCGAAGACCGAGATCGATCTGATCTTCGAGGTGCGCGAGGCGACGCCGCTGCCGCCGCTCGACGTGAACCCGGAGCTGCCCCCGGAGCTGGCGGAGATCATCGAGAAGTCGATGGCGCGCGCGCGTTCGTCTCGGTACCAGACGAGCCTCGAGTTCCGCGACGCGCTCGTGCGGTTCTTGCGGAGCTACGCGCCCGACTACCGACGCACGCGGCTCGCGCGCTACATGAAGCGAATCTGGCAGGAAGAGATCGAGCAGGAGCTGCGTCAGCTCGAGGATTGGGCGCTCGATCTGCCGGTCGATCCGATGCCGGATCTCGGCACCAACCTCCTCGCGGCGGATCTCGGTCCGGACGCGCCCTACTCGAAGTTCTCCCCGCGCCCGACCCGCGTGACGCGGCCCGTGCAGCTCGTGCCGGAGCGTGGTCCCGACGAGGACACGCACGAGCCCTTCGGGTTCATGGACAAGACGGCGGTGACCCCGCCGGACGAGGACTGAGAGCGGTCCCCGCTTGGACGGATTCGATCCGTGCGAGTGGGGAAACGCTCGGGAGGTGGGAGGGGGCCCCGATCCGGCTTGGCCGGTCGGGGGAGGGGTCGCGCTCGACCCCTCGGAAGAAGAGAAGAGCAGGAATCAGTGCAACTGATGCCTGCTCTGAGCCGTCACTCGGGTGGCATTGAAGCCGCCCACCGTCGGTACGCTCGTCGGGCGTATTGGAGGCGTGCCTCCGGCGTCGGATAGCGACGGCAAAACCAATCGATGAGCTCGAGGTTCTCCGAGAGCTCGTCCGGCGGAAGCTCGCGCGCCCACCGTTCGCGCAGCGTCTCGAGTGGCAGAGGCGCCTCGGCGAGCGCGCGGATCATGCGCACGGTCTCGGGGTCGATGCTGGACGCCATGACCCGGAAGAGCGCCTCATCATCGGTCGGATCCTCTTCCATCCTCGAAGTGTCCGCGTCACGCCGCGCTCCCGCAAGCGCCGGGGTCGGCCTACTCGCGCAGGTGGCGGGCGCGCGGGGCGCGGACGGAGCGTTCGTTCGCGCCGCGGCGGACGACGATCAGCGCGGGCACGTCGGCCGGGCCGCGGAGCAGCGCGTCGGCTTGGGCGGCCGCGAAGACCGACTCCCCGTCGATGCTCGTGATCACGTCGCCCACACGCAGCGTGCGCGCGCTCGCGTCGAGGCGCTCCACCACGCGCACCGCGCCGTCGACGACCGCGACGCGCACCGCGACGCCCGTCACGAAGCGCGCGCTCGTCGACCCGCTCGTGTCCTCTCGAGCGAGGCGGCCGTCCGTCACGAGGCGGACCTCGGTGGTCTCGCCGCGGAGCATCCGGATGCGCGCGCTCGTCGCGCTGCCCGCGCTCGGATGGCGGGCGATGGCGCGCGTGAAGCCGGTCGGGAGCGCGACCGTGAAGCGACCGAACGCGTCCGTCTCGGCGCGAACGTCGCTGCCCTCGAAGCGCACCTCCGCATCCGGTACCGCGTCGCCGAGCCCGTCGACCACCTCGCCGCGCAACGTGCCGGCGGGCATCATCGTGAGCGTCGACTCCACGAGCGCGCCGTCCTCGATCGAGACGCTCGCGCGCGCGACCAGATGCTCCGCGAGCTCCGCGATCACCTCGTAGTCGCCGGGCGGTAGATCGTCGAACGCGAGCTCGCCGCGGTCGTCGGAGACCGCGACGCGCGACTCGGCGCCTTCGAGCCGCACCGCGACGTCGGAGAGCGCGCGGTCGTTCTCGTCGACCACGTGCGCGACCACGCGTCCGCCCGGCGCGAGCACCACGCGAAGCTCACGATCGTCGGGCGTGACGAAGCCGCTCCAGCGTCCTTCGTCGGCGCGGGCCTCGAGGCGAAGCCGAACACCTTCGGGAACGTCGGGGAAGGTGTACGTTCCGTCGGGGCCGCTCGTCGCGGTGCGCTCGAAGGGGCGATCCGCGCGCTCGCTGCGGAGGCTCAGCGTCGCGCCTTCGATCGGGAAGCCTCGACCGTCGAAGACGCGCAGCGCCACGGTCGCGAGCGAGGTCTCGACCACCAGCGTGACGGGAACGGTGGCGCCGTCGCGCACCTCGACGCGCTCGCGCACTGCGGGCAGATCGAGCGGCCGCGCGGTGAGCACGCCGACGCCGAGCACGCCGGGCATCCGGAAGGTGCCGTCCGGGGACGCGATCACGCGGCGCGACCACGGCTCGCGCTCGGTCGAGAGCTCGATCGGCACGCCGCCCCGCGGGAAGCCGCGCGCGTCGACCACGCGGCCTTCGATCACGCCGCCGTCGGGGAGCACGAGCTCGATCGCGTCGCGCACCTCACCAGCGGAGAGTCGCAACGCTCCCGTGCGCGCGCTCGCTCGTTCGCCGTGCTCGGCTTGAACCTCACCGAGGCCGGGCGGCACACCTTCGAGCACGAACGCGCCGTCGGCGTCGGTGACCACGACCGCGCTCGCGACCAGCGGCGAGCTCGTCTCGCCCGGCCCGAGCACGGCGTCGATCGGGATGGGCGGCACGGGGCCCGCGGTCACGCCGAGACCGCCGCTCGCGCGCAGCTCGGAGCTCGGAGGCGGCGCGCCGGTCGCGGTGCCGAGGAAGCGCACGGTCGCGTTGGCGATCGGATGACCGAGCGCGTCCGTCACGCGTCCGCGCAGCGTCGCGCCACGCGCGAGCACGATCTCGACCGGCCCGGGAAACGTCGCGCGCACGCTGGCGCCGACGTGGCCGGGGGCGCGCGCCGTGATCCACACCGCGTCCGCCGAGAGCCCTTCGATGGTGAAGCTCCCGTCTGCGCGCGCCTCCAGCTCGCGCGGCACGAGGCCGACGACCTCCTCGGTGAGCGAGAGCGTCGCCTCGCCCACCCCTTCGCCGGCCTCGTCGATCACGCGACCGGTCAACGCGCGACCCGGCAAGAGGTGCAGCTCGACCGCGCTCGGCGCGCCTCCTTCGGCTGCGCTCGGCGCGACGCCGACCCCGAAGGGCAGACCACGACGCGGTCGCGCGACGTCGCCCCCGCGGCGCGCGGAGAGCTCGTAGATGCCGGGCGGCACGTCGTCGAACGAGAACGCGCCGTCGCCGTCGGTGAGCACTTCGCGCGGTGGCCACACGCCGCTGCCGACGAGCCGCACCGTCGCGCTCTCCGCGGGCTCGCCGTCGACGCCGAACACGAGCCCGAAGAGGGCGGCGGCCGGCTCGAGGACGAGCTCGACCTCGTGCGCGTCGGCGTCGAGATCGATCACGGTCGGCGCGTGACCGAGCGCGCTCGCGCGAACGCGCAGCGGAGTGGGCGTGAGGTCTACGAGCTCGAAGCGGCCGTTGACGTCGGTTTCGATCGTGCGTGGCGCGAGTGTTTCGTCCGGCATGCCTTCGTCGTCGAGCGCCACGAGCTCCACCCGCGCTCCCGCGAGCGGCGCACCTTCGAGCGACTCCACCGTACCGACCAGATCGCGCGCGGGTGGCAGCAAGAGCTCGAGGTCGTCGTGCAGACGGCGTTCGATTCGTGCGTACGCGCCGCCACCCACGATCAGCGCGCCACCGCGCTCCCAACGCGTGAGCCCGTCGCGATCGGTGCGGGCCTCGACTCCGTCGACCTCGACGCGCACGCCGACGAGCGGGCGGCCTTCGAGGTCGCGCACGCGCACGTCGAGGCGATCGTCGTCGGGAGGCACGAGCGGCGCGAGCGGCGCCAGCGCGGGCACGAGGCAGAGCGCGAGCGCGAGCAGGCCGACCAAGCCGCCGGAGTAGCCGGGGCGCTCGTCGTGCGCGCTGGAGAGGGGCTCGTGATTCATGTTTGTTCGCGCGGCGACGACCCGTCATCGTACAGGGTTCCGCGCGCGGTTCACGAAGACTCCAACGACCCGCCGCGACGCTCTCCTTCTTCCCGATGCTCACGCCCCCGCCCGGCTGCGATCCCGACGCGATCGTCCTCTCCTTCCCGGTCCCGAAGGAGCAGGCGGGGCTGCGCCTCGATCGGTTCATCTGCCTGCGCATCCCGCGCCTCTCGCGGACGCGCGCGAACGAGATCGTGCGGAGCTGCGCGTTCTTCGCGGATGGCCGCAAGCGGCGCGCGTCGGATCGGGTGCGCGAGGGCGAGACGGTGCTGCTGGTGCGGCCGGCGATGCGGGAGCCGCGCGCGCCGATGCACTACGCGGTGCTCTACGAGGACGCGGACGTGGTGGTGGTCGACAAGCCCGCCGGTCTGCCGATGCACCCGACCGCGACCTACCACCGACACACGCTGCAGAAGCTGATGGAGCGCGACTACGGCGACGACGCGCCGATGTTCTGTCATCGGCTCGATCGCGAGACGAGCGGCATCGTGATTTGCAGCAAGCACACCGCAGCGGAGGTCGAGCTCAAGCGACGCTTCGAGCGGCGCGAGGTGGGCAAGCGCTACGTGGCGATCGTGCGGGGCGAGATGGCGAACGATCGCGGCGTGATCGACGCGCCGATGCGCGGCGCGGAGGACGGACCGCACGTGCGCATGGTGATCGCGGAGGACGGCCTGCCCGCGGTGACGGAGTGGCAGGTGATCGATCGGCGGCGTGGCGCGTCGCTGGTGTCGTTGCATCCGGAGACCGGGCGTCAGCACCAGCTCCGCGTGCACCTCGCGTCGATGGGGCACCCGATCGTGGGCGACAAGCTCTACGGGCCCGAAGGTGTGCAGCCTTTCCTCGACGCGATCGACGATGGGCTCACCGACGAGCTGCTCGGGCGCCTCGGGCATCCGCGGCATGCGCTGCACGCACATCGACTCGAGATCCCACACCCGCGCACGGGAGCGCTGCTCGAGATCGAGGCGCCCTTCCCGCCCGATCTCGTGAAGCTCTGGGACGATCCGGAGCCGCCGCTGCGGGGAGAGCCCGCGATCGGATGGGACGAGCTCTGGCGGTCGCCACACGAGGAGTGACGACCGTCTCGGGCCCCCCAACTGGGTGAGTCCGACCGGGTTCGCGATTCGCCCGCGATCGCGGCCCCGACCGACCAAGAGCGCTGAAACCGAGGGTTCCCCAGCCTCGCACGACGCCCTCGATCGTCCGTGAACGGGGTCTCCGCCCTTGTCTGTTCTCTCACGAATGCCTCCCCATTTCGGGCGATTTACACCATCGATGTCTCCCCATAGCATTTCGGAGTCGTCAGATTCCGCGATTCGTCGCAACGCGAGTTACGACAAATCGCGCACACGAGAGGGGTCCAAGATGAGCGAAATGTCGATCCAGGATTGGAAGTCGTTCCTCAAAGCACGAATCGAGCAGGAACAAGGAAAAGACCACCAGGCACTGCGAACGTTCGAGAGCCTACTCGAGAAGTACCCAGGAAACGCGCACCTGGCGTCGTCGCGCGCCTTCGCGCTGCAGCGACTTGGACGCACCGACGATGCAGCGGCCGCCTCCATCGCCGCGAAGTACGCCGCACTCGGAAGATCCTTGGTCGGAGAGCTCGACAAACCGGAGGCATGGACCAGCCAACTCTCCTCGGTGGTAAACGAACTAGAGGAGTTCGAGAAGAGCGGCCGACTCGCCGCGACGCTTATCGCCTGGTAGCCGACGATCTTCGAGCCTCATTGCGAGGAGCCGTTCATCGTCTCCGGCGAGACGGCTCGTCGCGCATCACCCCAACCGTCAACTCTGCTCAGATAGCGGGACATGAATCTAACGGGCCATCCAACGATGAAGTTCGACACGTTCCTCCCACTCTACAATTGGATCTATCCAGTTGGCGGTGTTCCGTCGTCGAAATTCTCTGGACCCTACGCATCACGCGTCCTCCACGAACTACAAATGCCAAAGAGCCGCGCGCTCTACGTCCACATCCCGTTCTGTGACACAATCTGCTCGTTCTGCCCCTTCGTCCGAGCCGCAGACCATTCGCCGGACGAGGTGGACCGCTACGTCTCGGCGCTGGTGCGTGAAATCGCCATCAAGTCGCGCATCCCGGAGATTGGCGGAGCCCACATCGGTGCGGTCTTCTTCGGCGGTGGAACGCCATCCGTGCTCTCCCCCGATCAGATTCGTCGCATCGGCGGGGCACTTCACTCGGCCTTCAACCTAGACGGGTGCCGCGAGTTCTCCTTCGAGTTTGAGGCCAAGACTGCGACGAACGACCGAGTCACCGCCGCGCGCGACATTGGCGTGACGCACGCTCGCTTCGGAGCACAAACCTTCGTGCCAGCCTTCCGCGAACACTTTCGACTCACCGCGTCGCTGGAGGACGTGAAGCGGACTGCCGAGCTGCTCCACACGTCGTTCCCGAGTGCGTCCTGTGACGTACTCTACGGGATGCACGGACAGACCGAGGAAGAGCTGGAGCATGACATCAACGTGGCGTGCTCGCTGGGACTTGCGAACCTCGACTTCTATCCCATCAACAACCTCGTCACCCAGCCCATACTGTCGACGTCATTCAGACGCGACGGGCGGCGCCCCACGTCTGGACTCACCAAACACTACATGAGTCGGTACGTTCGGGAGTCGCTCCGCGAGCGAGGATATCTCCCACACAACGGACACGGGTTTGTCCGGTCGGTGCTCTCCAACACCGAATCGCCACCCCTCCTCACGTCCGAGTACTCGTTCGTCTACCACGAGCACACCCTGGGCTATCCAGGTTTCGACCTCCTCGGCTTCGGTGTAAATGCCGTCTCGTCGTTCCCGAGGTACGTTGTCTCCAACACCGAATCGCGACGCGAATACGTGGCATCTCTCCTCGATAGTTCGACGATCCCGATGTCCGTCACCGAGCACCCGGCGCCGGTGGACGCATGCCGCGCGCTGGCGTTGGCGTTGCCCTACCACGGCGAGATCCCCGTCGATTGGATCGATGCGGCGGTTCCCGACGAGGTACGAGCAAGGCTCGACCAGGTCGAAGCGCACGGGTTGGTGCATCGGACACCCGAATCACTCGCCCTCACGGAGGATGGGCTCGCCTGGTATGCGAACCTGATGTTCTTCCTCAGTCCCGCGTCGGAGCGGGCCGCGCTCGCGTCCGTGCTTCACGCCGCGACGCGCGACCCGCGACGGTCGCTCGAGCCGAGCGGCCTCGAGGGACTCGACCTGCGCGTTCGACTCCCGGTCTCATCGTGACCCTCTTGCAGATCGCAGCAAACGAGCGCGACGACACGCGTGAGTACTACGTCGCGATCCACGCCCGGTCGGGTACGCGCGGAGTCGTGTGGGACGACGCCCTCGCCGGCTTTCTCGTCACGAGCTACGGGCATTGCGCGACGGCGCTGCGCTCCGAATCCTTCGGACGGCTCCCCGTCCGGTTGCCGCGCGGACGACACGACGATCTCGTTGCGTGCGCCGAGCGTGTACTGAGTCGGCAGTCGATGTTTCAGGACGAAGCCGCCGTGCGACGGGCGCACTGGCGCGAACGCGCGTGCGCGGTCCGAGATGCCGACATCGCCCGTCTGGTGGATGACGCGATCGGCGATGCGCCTGGCGAGGACCTCTACGCGGACGTCCTCCAGCCCTTCGCTTCCCGGGTTGCGTGCGCGACCGTCGGCATCGACGAGTGCGGTCGGAGGGCGCTGCAACCGCTCATCGATCCGTGCGTGCGCTTCTTCGATGGCAAGCTCCGCGGCCCGGCGCAGGTCGACGGTGCGATGTACGCGATCGTCGCGCTGTACGACCGACTCCTGGTGATGTTTCGTGAATCGACCGACGAGTACTCCGATTGGGTCGCGGACGCGATGCTCACGCTCGTCGCGGGACAGGAGAGCACCGCGTACCTCCTCGCGACCATATTCCTCGAGGCGCCGACTCCACCACGTGGCGCGGTCGCCGAGTGGGTCACCGAGAGCCTTCGATTCGACAGCCCGATTCAGCTCGTCGGTCGTAGAGCGCTCGTCGACACGGCGCTCGGTGACGTTGCTCTGCCGGAAGGCGCGCACGTGTACCTCCACGTCGGTGCAGCGAACCGAGACCCACGCGTCTTCGACCAGCCTCACCGTTTCGAACCCGGACGCCGCTCGCCGAGACCTCTCTCGTTCGGACTGGGCGAGAGGCAGTGTTTGGGTCGCAGCCTCGCGACACGCGCCGCGTCGACGTTTCTCACGCGCTTGGTCGCGCGAGGATGCTGGTTCGTGCCGGAAGAGGTGCGACGCTGCGTCGGGGTTTCCGGGCGCGGGTTCGAGCGGCTCAGAGGTCGCATGACGACGATCGCGACAAACAGCGGGGAGAGGGACGATGGGGACCGGTGAGAGGACGATTTTCGCGTTGTGGGCAGCGATCGAAGCACGCGAGTGGGAGCGCGTGGAGTCACTCTGCAGCCCAACCTGCACGTTCTCCCTGCCGCAAAGCGGCGAGCTCTACGATCGCTCGGGGTACGTGAGACTGAATCGCGAGTACCCCGGCGAGTGGCACCTGAAGGTCACCCGACTCGTCGAAGGCGATGCTTGGGTCGTGACCGAGGTCGAGGTCGCGACGACCGATCGCGTGGATCACGGCATCACGTTCTTTCGGGTGGTCGACGGGCTCGTGATGGAGATCCGCGAGTTCTGGCCGGAGGCGTTCGTGGTGCCCGAGTGGCGTGCGGCGTGGTCACACACATGACCGATCGGGACTTCGCGCCGGACTTCCGCAATCTCGCAAGCGGTGGGCCCTCACTCGAAGAATACGGACGGTTCCAGCAGCACCTGGTTCTGTTGGAGGACGCGGGACGCATCGCGTCGTTCCGTCGTGCCATCGAGTCGATCCCACCGGGAGACACGGTGATGGACGTCGGCGCGGGGACGGGTGTCCTGGCGCTCCTCGCCCTTCGGCACGGCTTCCGCCACGCGATCCTCGTCGAGCCCTCCCGCAAGATGGCCACGTACGCGCGGCATCTGGCCGCGCTCAACGGCTTCGAGTCGCGGGTGACGGTGGTGGAGTCCCGTCTCGAGGACATTGCTGTCGACTCGCTCCCCTCGCTGGACCTCGTGGTGTCCGAGACGCTCTCGTCGTTCATCTTCGGGTTTGGTTCCTGGGACGCACTTCCGCAGCTCGCGAGGCGCGTCCGCGACCCGCGCCACGTCATTCCGTACCGTGGCACGCTGCTCATCGCGCCAGTCGAGCGTGCGATGGCGTCGCGTGGACCCGACACCGACGGGCTCAAGCTGCTCGCGGAGGCGGGAGTTCGGATCGACTTGTTCGAGCGAGCGTTTCGAAGCGCGGGGAACGTCTACGACAAGGCCAGCACGGCACGAGCGCTCGCTCGCGGGGAAGCGGTGGCAACCGAGCTCGCGTCGTTCGACTTCGCAGCGAGCACCCCGTTCTCTCTGAGTCGAGGGACGACGCTCCGACCTCCGTTGGGGGGCGCCGCCGTCGGTGCGCTCGTATTCTGGGACATACAGCTCTCGGCGCTGCGGGCCGACGACGTCTTCACGAACCTAGATCCCCGGGTGACGAGCTGGTTCCCGTACTACGTCGCGTTTCGTCGCCCGGTGGATACCGCGACGAGCGTCACACTCGAACTGGTTCCATGTGATGCACCGTACACCTACGCGTTTCGACTGATGGGAGACGGCGAGCCGCTGACCCACACGCTGTACTGGTGACCTCCAACGCTCAGTTCTCTCGGACGATCACGCGGCCGCGCTCGGTGCGCTCGACGCCGCGGCGACGCTCGAGGAGGTACTCGACGCGCGAGGTGACCTGCTCGGTCGCGGGCGAGAGGTGCCAGCGCGCGGTCGCGGTGGCCGCGCCTTCGGGGCGCTCCCACTTCAGGAAGAGCACGAGCGCGCCGCCGACGATGCGGGGCTCGTTCTGGCGGATCGCGGCATAACCGGCGTCGCCTTCGCGGGCGGCGAGCACGAGGTCTTCCGGGAGCGAGCCGAGCAGCGCGCGCTCGGACTCCGGGAAGAGGCGGTAGGTGGTGCGACGATCGAGGTCGAGGTCGGTGCGGAGCGTACGGATGCGGACGTAGATGACGGCGTCGGCGCGACGCACGCGCTGGTCGAGCTCGGTCGCCCAGTCCTCGCGCCAGCGGCCTTCGAGCGACTCCGGGTCACCGATGAGGTCGACGCCATCGTCGAAGAAACGTTGGTCCTCCGGCGTGAAGGGCGCGCCGGGGATCGGCTCGGGTCCGGAGCAGGCGAAGGAGAGGAGGAAGAGCGAGGCGAGCGTGGTGCGCATGGAAAGTCTCGAACGGCGAGGTCGGGGAGGCATAGCACGCGAAAGCGTGAGGGGATCACGCGGGACCTCGCGCTTCCCATGGTGGTCCCCGTCTCGGTCGCCGTTCACGACCACGTCGTTCCTCAAACTGGGGAACGAAACGGGAACTTTCGGCGTAGCCTGGTGTCGGGAGCCACCATGCCGCGCGATCCTTTCGCCCACGTGCTCGACGAGCGGACCCTCCGGCGCCTGTGGCGCGATCTGGCGAGGCGGCACCACCCGGATGCGAACCCGGGCGACCCGCGGGCGGAGGAGCGGTTCAAGCGGCTCGAAGCGCTGCGTCGTCGCGCCCTCGCGCGTATCCAGGGGCGGCCGTGGAAGTCGAAGCGCGTGACCCCTCCGGCCGCGTTGCGATGCGCGGCGTGCGGGGACGGCTTCACGTGCGGGACGGAGTGCCCGCGCTGCGACGTGCCGCTGCACGCGCGCGAGATCGACGCACCGACGCCGACCGATCCGCGAGTCGACGCGATGATCACGGCCCTCGAGGCGCCGCGGGTGGAGCCCATCTTCGAGCTCGCGCCCGAGGCGCGGCTCCCGCTCGCGGCCGGCGTGCTCTTCGGGCTCGGGTTGATTCAGTGGCGCTTCGGGTTGGTGCCGCTCGCTCTGCTCAGCGTGGCGTTCGCGTTCGCGGCGGTGGCGACGATCGCGCTCGAGCGGCATCGGCCGGAGTGGGCGCGGCGCTTCGAGCGGTGACGCTCCTCGCGTCGGCGGCTTTCGATCCGGCGTTCACGTCGCCGTCGCCGTTCACGGCCACGTCAACGACCACGTCAACGTCAACGGTCACGTACCGCCCCGTCGACGTACGAGCATGCCGACGACCGCGACGACGGGCGACGCTCACGCTCGCGTGAGGACGTCGCCGATCGCGATCTCGCCGCCTTCGAGCACCTGCGCGTAGATGCCGCGTCGCCGCTGCGCGCGCACCGACTTGTGGTTCACGAAGCGCAGCGCGGCGGGACCGAAGCGCGAGGCGAGCTTGCGGCAGCCGAGGTGGGGCTCGTCGGTGATCTCGAGCAACGCGCCGCCGAGGCGGAGGCGATCGCCTGGGCGCAGCGAGTCGGTCGAGAGGTCGAAGCTCACGAAGAGGTTGTCGCCGAAGAGCTCCCAGTCGCCGCGCTCCGCGATCGCCGTCGCGACGCGCGCGTCCATCAGCGTGAGCTGCCGACCGCGCGTGCCGTCGGTGGTGCGCCAGTCGTCGCCTTCGAGGCCTTCGTCCACGTCGAGGCGCGCGCGGTCGAGCACGCGCCGCTCGTGCTTGGCGGGGCGCGCGACGATGTGCTCGAGCTTGCCGCTCGGCGCGGGCGCGGACGCGAGCGCTTCGAGCATCTCCGGCTCGTCGCGGTGGCGTGCCGCGACCCGACCGTAGGGCGGCGGACCGAGCCGCGCTTCGAGCCGCTCGCGCCACGCTCGGAGCACGTCGAAACGCAGCACGAGCTGCGCGACGCGATCGGGCGCGCCGAGATCCAGCATGAGCAGCTGCGAGAACAGCGCGAGATCCGCCAGGGTGGGCTCGCGTCCGATCAGGAACGGGCGATGCGCGAGCGTACGCGTGGTCGGCTCGAGCACCGTGACCAACTGCTCGAAGAGCGCGTCGGCGTCGCGCTCCCACGCATCGACGCAGCCCGCGCCGAACTTCCGCTCTTTGCTGAAGACGAAGAGCGCGCGCTCGAAGGCGCTCTCGAAGCGCTGCGCGATGCCGGGCGACGCGAGCCGGAACGCGGCGTCCTCGACGGGGCCGTTGGCGAAGTCGACGTAGGCCCACACGAGCGCGGCGTCGGCGTCGGGCACCAAGCGCGCGACGCGCTCGTCGGTGCTCACGAGGTGCTGCGCGATGCGGCGCGAGTCGACGATCGGCGTGCCGTCGTCGAGCTCGAGCACCGGGACCTGGATGTAGCCGCCGGTGAGCTTCGCGAGCTCTTCGCGATCGCCGTAGCGCACGTCGACGAGCTCGAAGGGAACCTTCGCGAGCTCGAGCGTGGCTTGGACGAAGCGGGCGTAACAACTGTAGTCGAGGCGGTGTAGGCGCATGAGCAGACCGAACGAACGTGTCGCGGGGTGTGGGCGCTTCCCGGATGTGGGTCTTCCTCGCGCCGCGACGTGCCGAAGTCAACGCCACGCGCTCGCACGTGAACGTGCGGAACGACGAGAAGACGACGCGTCCACTCAACGCGCGGGGTGCGCCACGAGCTCCGCGATCGCACGCAAGGTCAGGGGCGAGCTGCCCTCGGCTTTGTTGTTCGCGATGAGCCACGCGGGGAGCCCGACCGATTCGGCGAGCCGCACGAGCTGCACGACCTCGCGTCGCATCTCGGCGCTCGGCATCACGAGGCGATCGAAGGGCGCCCACGCGTCCTTCAACTCCGCGTAGCGACGGCCAGGCGGGATCAGCAGACGCACGACGAGCGGACCGACGAGGCCGCCCGTGCGCTCGAGCTGCTCGGCGAGGCCCGGCATGCGCTCCCACCAGTTGAAGACGTGCGCGGCGCCGTGCGCGCGCAGCACCTCGACGTAGCGACGGGTGAGCAGCTTCTTGTCGCGGAGCTCGAACGCGTAGGTGATGGGTCGCCCCGGTCCGAGCGCGGTGGGGGCACGCGAGAGGAAACGTTCGAGCGCGTCCGCGAAGGCACGCGCGCCGGCGGGGACCGGCGGGACCTGAAAGACGAAGGGACCCTGATGCGCGGCGAACGCACGACGGCTCGGGCCGAGCACCTCGCGCTCGAAGAGATCCAGATCGAGGAAACGCGCGCTCGGCAGCGGAGTTCCGTTCTCGCCGCGTACGGTCGGGGTCGAGATCTCGCTCCAGACCTTGGTCACGCACGCGAAGCCTTCCGGCAAGAGTGCGGCGTAGCCGCGGAGCTCGGCCTCGGCGATGGGCGCGTAGTGACTGCGGTCGACGCAGACGGTGCGGAAGAGCGGGTAGCGGGCGTACTCGCCGAGGGACTCGCGGACGAAGGTCGCGTTGTTCGGATAGCGGCGGTGGTAGACGAGGCCGGCCCAGCCGGGGAAGGTCCAACTGCTGGTGCCGAGGCGGAGGTTCGAGGGCAGGCGCGACGCGAGCTCGACCAGGCGCTCGTCCGGCCGGGGCGGCGCGGGCGGCGGCGCGGTGAAGAGATCGAGCTGCTCGGGCTTCTTCATCACGACTTCTTCATCACGACTTCTTCATCACGACTTCTTCATCACGGCTTCTTCATCACGACTTCTTCATCACGACTTCTTCATCACGACTTCTTCATCACGACTTCTTCACCACGACTTCTTCAGCGTTGGCGCTCGCGCTCGCGCAGGGCGTCCACGCCTTCGTTGTGACGCTCCAGCGTCGCGCTGAAGCGATGCCGCCGCCCGCCGCGCGCGACGAAGTAGAGGTAGTTGTGCACCGTCGGGTCGAGCACCGCGACGATCGACGCGAGCCCCGGGTTCGCGATCGGGCCCGGTGGCAGGCCCTCGTGTCGGTACGAGTTGTAGCGATTGGCCGAGTCGTCGAGCATCGCGCGCGTGATGCGGCCGTCGAAGCCCGCGCAGCTCGGGGCCGCGGTCGGCTCCGCGAGACAGCCGTAGCTCACCGTCGGATCCGCCTGCAGGCGGCGGCGCGGACGGAAGGTCTCGGAGCGCAGGCGGTTCAGGAACACGCCCGCGATGATCGCGCGCTCGTCCGCGACCGCGGCTTCTTTCTCCACCACGCTCGCGAGCACCACGACCTCGTGGGGGCCCATGCCGAGCTCTTCCTGCAGACGCTCGAGCGCGAGCTCGTGACGCTCGTAGAGCTCCTCGGTGCGCTCGAAGTGGTTGCGCACCATGCGGCGCACCACCGCGCGGGGATCGCTCTGCGTGCGCAGCTCGTAGGTGTCCGGGAAGAGATACCCCTCCGCGCTCGGAGCTTCGACGCCGTCGGGCGGCTCCGCGCTCGCTTCGAGGAACGCCGCTTCGTCGCACACGCCCGCCGCGTCGAGGCGGCGCGCGACGTCGAAGCGCGTGTAGCCCTCCGGCACCGTGACGCGCACCGGCACTCCGTCGCGATCGCTCCGCAGGCGGCGCGCGACCTCGTCGGGGCGAAGCCGATCGCCGAGCAGCACGTCACCGCGACGCAGCACGTCGTCCGCGCCGGTGATGCGTAGGTAGGCCGCGAAGATCCAGGGGTCGTCGATCACCTCGCGTTCGTGGAGCAGGTCGGCCACCGCGCGCGCGTCCGCGTCCTCCGGGATCGCCACCACGAAGGTGCGGCCACGACCGGCGCGAACCTCACGCGGGTAGACCACGAGGAGAGCGGTCACCGCGAGCGTGCCGAGCAGCACGAGCACGCCGAGACCGAGCGCCAGCGCGCGCGCCGGCACACGACGGGCCGAGCGGTCGACGCGACGTCGTCGTGCGCTCAACGCTCGGGCTCCTCGCGCTCGTCACGCGCTCGCTGCTCCACGCGCTCGTCGCGGGCTCGCTGCTCCCTGCGTTCCGCCCGCGCCGCGCGCGCGTCGAGCCAGCTCTGCAAGATCAGCGCGGCCGCCGATTGATCGACGACCTTGCGTCGCTCGCGTCCGTCGAGCCCGACGTCCTTGAGGCCGCGCTCGGCGAGCGCGGTGGTCAACCGTTCGTCCCAGAAGATCACGGAGCGCCCGAGGGCGCGGCCGATCGCGCGTCCGATCTTGCGTGCGCGGCGAGCGGCTTCGCCTTCGCTTCCGTCGAGGCGGAGCGGGAGACCGACCACGACCTTGCCGAGCTCCACGTGTGCGACCGCCGCGCGAACCCGCTCCGCGGCGACCTCGAGGTTGGCGTCGCTCGGGATCGTCGCGAAGGGGAGCGCGAGCGAGCCGCTGGCCTCGTCGGAGAGCGCGAGGCCGATGCGCGCGCGGCCGGGATCGACGCCGAGAGCTCGCTCCATGCGCGTTCGATTATCACGCTCCGAACGAGGTGGCGACGAACGAATCACGGGCCGAGGTTGACGCCCGCCTGGCCCACGACGAATCTCCCGCGCCATGCGGACGCTCGCAGGAGACATCGGCGGCACCAAGACCTGGCTCGCGATCCACGACGGTGCGCGCGAGGTGCGGCAGGCGCAGCTTCCCTCGGCGGATCACGCGTCGTTGCTCGACGCGCTTGGGGCCTTCCTCGGCGACGAGCGCGTCGATGCGGCGGGCTTCGCGGTGGCGGGGCCCGTGAGCGGACGCCGCGTCGCCGTGACCAACTTGCCGTGGGTGGTCGACGCGGACGAGCTCGAGCGTGCGCTCGGAGTTCGCGTCGCGCTGCTCAACGACTTCCACGGCGTGGCGCTCGGGCTCGCGGAGCTTCCGGAGACGGCGCGTGTCGTGCTGCGCGACGCGCCGATCGATGCGAGCGGGCCCGCGGTCGTGATCGGCGCGGGCACGGGGCTCGGCAAGGCGGTCGTGGTGCCGGGCGAGCCGGCGCGCGTGCTCGCGAGCGAAGGCGGGCACGTCGGCTTCGCGCCGCGCGACGCGTTCGAGGATGGGCTCGCGGCGTGGCTGCGTGCGCGACACGGGCGCGCGACGTGGGAGCACGTGGTGAGCGGGCTCGGCCTCGCGAACGTCTACCAATACGTCGTGCAGAGCGGTCACGCGAAGGGTTCGCTGCACGAGCCGGACGGGGGCGCGATCGCGGCCGCGTACGACGACGACGACGCGGCGCGGATCACGATCGATCGTTTCGTCGCGCTCTACGGCACGGCGGCGGGCGACCTCGCGCTCGACGTGGTCGCGAGCGGCGGGCTCTACGTGGCGGGCGGGATCGCGCCCAAGCTGCACGCGAGCCTCGGCGAGCGCTTCACCGAGCCTTTCGTGCAGGCGTTCCTCGACAAGACCCCGATGCGCGCGGTGGTCGAGCGCACGCGCGTGACGCTCGTGACCGATCCGAAGGTCGGGCTGCTCGGCGCCGCGCGCGCCGCCCGCGTGCGTTGATCCTCCACGCGCGTCCGAGCGAAGGGGTCGCTCCTGGCCGGCCTCGAACGACGTCGGTTCGCTCGTTCGGTCGCCCGACGGCGGGGCTCGCGGAACTTCGGGGCGCTCGGCCTGGAGGCCGGCTCCAAACAACGTCGGTTCGTGTCTCCGTTTGGTACGCTCGCCGCGATATGTCTCGCACCGCGAAGCTCCGCGACGCGCTCCAACAGGCCCTGCGCAAGGAGCGCTTCCCCGCCGCGCTCGCGGTCTACGATCAGCTCGCGGAGGCGGAGCCGACCGAGCCGCGTTGGCCGCATCGCAAGGGCGACCTGCTCCGTCGGCTGAACGACGACGCGAGCGCGGTGCGTGCCTTCGAACGCGCGGTGGATCTCTACGCGACCCAAGGCTTCGTGGCGCGCGCGGCCGCGCTGGCGAAGGTGATCTTGCAGATCGATCCGAGCCGTCGCGACATCCTCGAACGTGTCGATCCGGAGGCCGCGCAGAGGCTTCATCGCGAGGCGCGCAAGAGCACGATCGACGCGGGTCAGCCGCGGACGATCGACGCCGCGCCGCGGCGAGGCGAGCAAGCGGACGACACCGACGACGACTTCTTCCCCGAGATCGACGAGAGCGCCGCGATCGAGCTCGTGCTCACGCCCGCCGAGCTCGCGCCGCCGCCGCTGCCTCCGCGCATGAGCCTCATCGAGCTCGATCCCTCGGAGCTCGAGGTGATCGAGGACGACGTGCTCTTCGTCGACGTCGACGAGCTGCCGCATCGCCGCACCGCCGAGGACCTCGCGGCGCTTCCCGCGACGCCGCTGCTGGCCGAGCTCCCGAAGCCGGTGCTGCAGCGACTGCTCGCGGAGGCCGAGCTGCGCGAGCTCGAGGCGGGCGCGTTCCTCATCGAGGTCGGCCAGCCGAGTGACGCGCTCTTCCTCCTCGTCGAAGGCCGCGTGAGCGTGCACGTGCCGGGCTCGACCGATGCACCCATCGAGCTCGGCGAGGGCGAGCTGGTCGGCGAGAGCTGTCTGCTCGACGAGGTCTCGCGCCGCGCGGACGTGGTGGTCGCGCCCGGCGGTGTGTCGGCGCTGCGCATCGCGAAGTCCACCCTCGACGCGCTCGTGGCCGAGCACCCTCCCCTGCACGATCTCTTGCTCGAGCTCCTCGGACGTCGGCTGCTCGCGAACCTGTTGCTGACCTCGCCGGTGTTCGCGGGCTTCGACGCCGACACCAAGCGCGAGCTCGCCGCGCTCTTCCAGCTCCGCAGCGCGAGCAAGGACACGGTGCTCGTGGAGCATGGCAAGCGCGGCGACGGCCTGTACTGCGTGCTGCTCGGCGCGCTCGAAGCGCGTGGAGAGCGCACCAAGCGCCTCGGTCCGGGCACGGTGCTCGGGCAGCGCAGCTTGATCACGCGGCAGCCGTCGTCGGTCGACGTGATCTGCGTGACGGACACGCTGCTCCTGCGTCTGCCCGCCGCGCGCTTCAACGAGCTCGCCGCGACCTATCCGCCGGTGCTGATGTACTTGAGCGAGCTCGCGACCGGGCCGATCGACGACGCGATCGGTTGAGCGTGGTCGATCGCGCTCACCACGGAGTCACCGCTCCGCAGGTCTCGGTCCTGCTCCCGTACCGCGACGCCGCGCGAACGCTCCGCGAGGCGGTGCAGAGCGTGCTCGCCGACCCGAGCGCGACGATCGAGCTTCTCGCGGTGGACGACGGCTCGTGCGACGACGGTC
>CALJLK010000178.1 GCA_937982655.1 uncultured Sandaracinus sp. | reverse complement strand
GAGAAGCGCCTCGGCGCCGAGATCCTCGAGGGCTACGGGCTCACCGAGGCGACCTTCACCACCATCGACGCGCCGCCGGCCGCGCGCACGCCAGGCTCCGTCGGCACGCCGGTGTGGGGCGTCGAGGTGAAGCTCGCGAAAGCGCACGAGTCCGACGAGCTCGGCGAGATCTTGGTGCGCGGTCAGAACGTGATGCGCGGCTACCTCGACGATCCGAGCGCGACCGCGGAGGCCTTCGAGGACGGCTGGCTGCGCACCGGCGACCTCGGACGCGTCGATTCGGGTGGTCGGCTCTTCGTCGTCGATCGCCTCAAGGATCTCATCCTGCGCGGCGGTCACAACGTCTACCCGAGCGAGGTCGAGCACGCGCTGGTCGAACATCCCGCGATCCGCGAGGCGGCGGTGATCGGGCGCCCGGATGCCCACCTCGGCGAAGAGGTGGTCGCGGTGATCACGCTGCGCGAAGGCGCGCACCTCGAGCTCGCGGAGCTCGACGCGTTCTGCCGCGATCGGCTCGCGAAGACGAAGGTGCCGCGCGAGGTCGCGATCGTGGACGCGCTGCCGCTCGGGCCCTCGCGCAAGATCCTGCGACGCACGCTGCGCGACGCGTTGCTCGCGGGTGAGCTCTCGCCGCGTCCGGTGCCGCGAGCGGCGGACGCCTCGCGCGCGGACGTGGAACGTCGCTGAGCGCGCTCACCACCGCAGCACGAGCTTGCCGAAGATCGCGTCCTTCTCCATGCGCTCGTGCGCCGCGCGGATCTCCGTCATCGGCAGCACCGCGTCCACGATCGGACGCAGCTTCTGGCGCCGGAAGAGCGGCAGCACCTCGCGCGTGAACGCCTGCGCCAGCGTGGCCTTCTCTTCGAGCGGCCGCGAGCGCAGCACCGAGCCGTGCCACGTCGCGCGCTTCGCGAGGAGCAGCCCGAGATCGAGCTCGCCGCGCACGCCACCGAGCAGACCGATCGTCACCACACGACCATTCACCGCGAGCGCGCGCAGATTCTCCGCGAGGTACTTCGCGCCGACGGTGTCGAGCACCACGTCGGCCCCGCGCGGCGCGGTGGCCTTCACCGCGTTCGCGAACTGGATCGTGTCGTCGACGAGCAGGCCGTCGTCGAGCCCGAGATCACGACAGCCCTCGAGCTTGTCCGCCGAGCGCGAGGTGCCGATCACGTGCGCGCCCATCGCCTTGCCGAGCTGCAGCGCCGCGGTGCCTACGCCGCTCGCGATCGCATGCACGAGCAGCACCTCGCCCGCTCGGAGCTCCGCGCGCGCGAGCGCGTCGTAGGCGGTGAAGAAGACCTCGGGGATCGCCGCCGCCTCCTCGAAGCCGAGCCCGTCCGGGATCGCGACCAGCTCGCGTTCGTGCATCACCACGTGGGTCGCCATCGCGCCGCCGCCGGTGATCGCCATCACGTGGTCGCCGACCTTCCACGCCGTCACGCCGAGCCCGACCGCCTCCACGCGCCCCGCGAGCTCGAGCCCCGGCACGTCCTTCGGCACCCCCGCCGGCGCCGGGTACACGCCCCGCCGCTGTAGACAGTCCGCGCGGTTCAGTCCGGCCGCGACGACCTCGACCCGCACCTCGCCCGGCCCCGCCGCCCGCGTCTCGAAGGTGTCGTCGAGCTCCAGCACCTCCGGCCCGCCCGCCCCTCGAATGCGGACCGCGCGTCCTTTCACCTGCGTCATGGGGTGGAGCGTAGCGCGCCTCGGAGGGTCGGCGTCGGCCCCGAGCTTCGCGAGCCGACTTCACGCCATCCCGCTCTCACGCACGTCACGACGAGGTGCCATGTCGGCGTGAGTCCTTGGCTTTCTCGCCGCGCTCTGCCATTCTCGACGCCCGTGAGAGACGAGGACGAGAGCGGTCAGCACGCGGCGGACGAGCCCACCGCGATGTGGGACGAAGACGCGCTCGCCAAGCTCGGTCTCAACACGGCGCCCGCCGAAACGAAGCCGAAGACGGGCCCCGGCCTCTCGGTCTCCGTCGAGACTTCGTCGCACGCGGCCTCGACCGCGACGGCGCCGAAGCCCAAATCGCCCGTGCTCGGTTGGGTGATCACGATCGGGCTCGCGCTCCTGCTCGGCGTGGGCGTGTACTTCGCCGTGCGCGCGCTGCGCTGATCGCGAGGAGCTCGCATGGACCCCGCCGATCTCGCACGGCTGAGCGCGGAGACGCTCTACCTCGTGCTCCTGGTGTCGGCGCCCGCGCTGCTCGTGAGCCTCGTGGTGGGCTTCGGCATCGGTCTGCTGCAGGCGGTCACGCAGGTGCAGGAGCAGACGCTGAGCTTCGTCCCGAAGCTGGTCGCGGTCGGGCTCGTGCTCGCCCTCGGTGGCGGCTGGATGGGCGCGCAGCTCCTCCGCTTCACCGAGACGTTGTGGTCGGCCATCCCGGACTTGGTGCCGTGATCGTTCGCGGCGTCGCACGCGCCGTCATCGCACGCGCCGTCATCGCACGCGCCGTCATCGCACGCGCCGTCATCCAACGCGCCGTCTCACACGCCATGCGTGGAGCCGCGTCATGACCGAAGCGCTCGCGGCTGCGCTGCGCGACACCGCCACCCTCGATCGATGGCTGCTCCTCGGCGTGCTCGTCGCCGCGCGCATCGCCCCGCTCACCGTGCTCGCGCCTTGGCTGACCCTCCGTCAGACGCCGCCCTTCCTTCGCGGCGCGCTGATCCTCGCGCTCACCGTCGCGCTCGCGCCGCTCGCCGCGGGCGCCGTCTCCGCCGACACCCTCGTGGCCGCGGACGCGATGACCCTCGTCGCGTGGACGCTCCGCGAAGCGCTCGTCGGCGCGGTCTTCGCGATCGCGACCGCCCTGCCCTTCTTCGCGCTCGATTGGTCGGGTCGCCTCGTCGACACCTGGCGCGGCGCGAGCATGGCGGAGGTCATCGCGCCTCCGACCGGCGAGCGCACGAGCCCACTCGGCGATCTGCACCTGCTCGTGGGCATCGCGCTCTTTCTCTCCCTCGGCGGTCATCGCCTCGCCTTCGCGGCCTTCGCGGAGGGGCTCGTCGTCGCGCCGCCCGGCCGCGTGGATCTCGCGTCGTCCGCGCCGGAGCTCGCGCTCGGCGTCGCGCAGCTCACGGGCGCCGCGCTCGCGTTCGCGGTCGCCATCGCGGCGCCGGCCGGCGTGAGCATCGTGCTGGTCGAGGTCGCGCTCGGGCTCGTCGCGCGCAGCGCACCGCAGATTCAGGTCTACTTCGCGGGCATGCCGCTGCGCGCGATGCTCGGCATCGTGGCCACCTTGCTCGCGCTCTCCGTGGTGCTCGGCGAGCTTCCTCAGGCGTTCGAAGACTCGCTCGCGATCGTCACGCGTTGGATGCGCGGCCTCGCGCCTTGAGCGGGGCGCAACATCCACGCTCCGTCAGCTCTCCGCGGCGTTCCGCACGTGTTTGGCGACCGTGCGCCGATCGAGGCCCGTCCGCCGCGCGACCTCCACGTAGCTGCCGTGCCGCGCGAAGAGGTGCGCGCAATACGCACGCACCAGCCCCTCCGCGTCGAGCTCGCCCGCGCGCGCGGCCGAGAAGGGATCGTGGGTGCTCGAGCTCGTCGACGGCTCCACCTCGCAGCGCCCCGTGAGCAACACGCGACGGATCGCCTGCTCCAACTCACGCACGTTGCCCGGCCACGCGTAGCCGACCGGCACGTCGCGCGACAGCGCTTCGAGCACCGCCCCTTCCAGCTCCCTCGACACGTCGCCGACGATGCGACGCACCAAGGTCGCCACCAGGATCGAGAGCTCGTTCGGATCTTCGTCGAGCCGCTCGCGCAGCGACGCGAGGCGGATGGTGTGGCTGCTGAGGCGGTACCAGAAGTCGTCGCGGAACCGTCCCTCCGCGCGCAACGCCCGCAGATCGCGGTGCGTCGCCGCCACCACGCGCCCTTCGAAACGCGCGACGTGATGGCTCCCCACCGGCGTGAAGGTGCGCTCTTGCAGCACGCGCAGCAGCTTCGTCTGCGTGGGCAACGAGACCTCGCCGATCTCGTCGAGGAAGAGCACGCCGTGCGCGGGACAGCGCGCGAGCACGCCCTCGTGGCGCGCGATCGCGCCCGTGAACGCGCCCTTCTCGTGCCCGAAGAGCTCCGACTCCACGAGGCCCTCGTGAAGCTCCGCGAGCGAGATCGCGACGTGCTGGCTCTCGTGCGCGCGCACGAAACGATCCTTGCCGAAGGCCACGAACGCCGAGCGTCCGAGCGCGCGCGCCGCCGCGCCCTTGCCGGTGCCGGTGGGCCCGAGCAGCAAGAGCGAGAAGTCCTCCATCCGGTTCCAGAGGTGCCGCTCGTAGCGCCGCACGTCCTTGGTGAAGAGCGCGTCCCAGAGGTCTTCGCGCAGCCGCCGCGCCGACGCGCTCGCGCCCGGCAACGACTCGCGCAGGAAGCGCCACGCGCGGCGGAGCTGCCAGAAGAGCTCGAGCGCGCGCGGCACCCGCGCCTCCGAGAAGCCACGCGCGACGAGGTGCGCGCCGATGGTTCGGTGCTCGGGGAAGGCCTGCGCGCTCGTCGCACCGACCTCGCGCGCGAGCAGATCGTCGAAGGGCTCCGCGAAGCGGTGGAAACTCTCGAAGAGCAGCGCGTCTTCGAGGAGCTGCGCGTCGTCCGGCGCGAACTCATTCAGCGATCCCTCGAGCACCGGACGTCGATCGCGCGCCTTGCTGCGACGCAGGTGATCGCCCACCCGCGCGACCACGAGCGCGACGATGTCGGGCGTGTCGGGCGGGCGCTCCGCGAGCTGCGCGTCGAGGTGGTAGCGCTCGAGCCCGAAGGGGTTCGCGAAGGCGGCGCGCGAGACGAGGGCGAGGAACTCGCGGTCGGCAGGCAGGAGCTGACGCATCGAACGAGGGTACCTCGCGCCTCGACGCGACGTACATCTGACGCACAATCGATGTACATCAGATGATCACAAAGGCGACGACCGCGCGATCGCCCCGCCAAAAATCATCAACAAAACCGATAGCTTACCCGCAGTCTCCGTGGGAGACGCCCACGGCACGAAGCTCGCTCTACCGGCCGCATGCTCGCCCTCCTCCGGACCCGACGCTTCGCGCCGCTCTTCTGGACCCAGCTCCTCGGCGCCTTCAACGACAACCTCTTCAAGAGCGCGCTCGTGGTGGCCCTGACCTTCGGCGCCTTCCGCGATGCGGCGTTGCCGATCGACGCGCTCGTGAACCTCGCGACCGCGCTGCTCGTGCTGCCCTTCTTCCTCTTCGGTTCGCTCGCGGGCCAGCTCGCAGACCGCTTCGACAAGGCCACCCTCGCACGCGCGCTCAAGGTCGGAGAGCTCGTCGCGATGGTGCTCGCGCTGGTCGGCTTTTCGCTCGCGTCGCTGCCGCTGCTCTTCGTCTCGCTCTTCCTGATGGGCACGCAGAGCGCGTTCTTCGGGCCCATCAAGTACGCGCTCCTGCCGCAGCACCTGAAGCCGGAAGAGCTCGTGGCGGGCAACGCAGCCGTCGAAGCGGGCACCTTCGTCGCGATCCTCGGTGGCACCCTCGCGGGCGCGCTGATCGTCGCGATCCCGAACGTCGGCGTGCCGCTCGTGGGCGGCGCGATCGTGCTCGTCGCGCTCTTCGGTGTGCTGACCGCGAACGCGATCCCCGCCGCGCCCGGGAGCCAGCACGCGAAGGTCGATCCCAACCTCGTGCGCGGTACGCGCGAGCTCCTCCGCGTCGCGCGCCGTGATCGCGCGGTGTGGGGTGCGATCGTCGGCCTCTCCGTCTTCTGGCTCGGCGGCGCGGTGATCCTCGGGCAGCTCCCGCGGCTCGCGCAGGCGCTCGGCGGCGCGGAGGACGCGCTCACGATCTTGCTCGCGTCGTTCTCCTTCGGCATCGGCGCGGGCTCCTTCGTGGCCGAGCGCATCGCGCGTGGTCGCATCCTCGTCGGCAGCGTGCCCTTCTCGCTCGCCGCGATCGGCGCGCTCACCGCGTGGCTCCCCTCCGCCACGAGCGTGGGCTCCGCCGCGATCCTCCTCTTCGCGATCGGCGTCTCCGGCGGCCTCTTCGCGGTGCCGCTCATGACGCTGCTCCAAGCCCGCGCCCGCGAGGACGAACGCGCGCGCGTCATCGCCGCGAACAACGTCGTCAACTCGCTCTTCATGGTGCTCGGCGCGGCCTACGCGGCGTGGCGTCTCTCGGGAGGCGACGTCGCCACCACCACCGACGTCGCGATCGACGCTAGCGTGACGGGTCCGCTGGCGTCGCTCTTCGTCGAGCTCGGCCTCTTCCTCGTCTTGGCGTCGCTCGTCGCGTTCGTCGCAACGCTCCGCGACGCGATGCACCTCCTCATCGCGGGCCTCGTGCGCGTGATGTACCGCGTCGACGCGCGTGGCCTCGATCGCGTGCCGACCGAAGGCGCGGCGCTGGTGGTCGCGAACCACGAGAGCTTCGTGGACGCGTTCGTGATCGGCGGGCTCTGCGCGCGCCCGATCCGCTTCGTGATGGATCACCGCATGACGAAGATGCCAGGCCTCGGCTGGCTCTTCCGCGCCGCGCGGGTGATCCCGATCGCGCCCGCGAAGGAAGATCCCGAGCTCATGGCGCGTGCGTTCGAAGAGATCGACGCCGCGCTCGCGGCGGGCGAGGTCGTCGGTCTCTTCCCGGAGGGCAAGTGCACGCGCGACGGAGAGGTCGACGTCTTCCGCCCCGGCGTCGAGCGCATCCTCGCCGCGCGCCCGGTGCCCGTGGTCCCCGTCGCGCTCGACGGCCTCTGGGGCGGCTTCTTCAGCTACGCGAACGGCGTCCCGATGAAGGCCTTCCCGCGCCGCTTCTGGTCGCGCGTGAAGGTGCGCGCGGGCGCGCCGGTGGAGCTCCGCGAGGCGAGCGCGATCCGAGAGGCCGTGCTCTCGCTCCGAGAGCGGTGAGCGCGAGAGGGTCAGCGCGAACGGTGAGCGCGATCGAGAACGGCGGCCTCGCTTCGCGCGGACCGCCGTCTTCGATTCGAAACCTCGGATCGCGATCAGATCTCGAGGAACAACCGGTCCGGGTTCTCGAGGAAACCGATGATGTCGTACGCGAAGGCCGCGCCGATGTGGCCGTCCACGATGCGGTGATCGAAGGAGAGGCTCAGCAGCATCACGTTGCCGATCACGATCTGATTGTCACGCACGACCGGCTTCTGCTTCATCTGATGCACGCCGAGGATGCCGACCTCGGGGTGATTGAGCACCGGCGTCGCGAAGAGGCCTCCGGTCTTGCCGAGCGAGGTGATGGTGAACGTCGAGCCGGAGAGCTCGTCGGGCTTGAGCGTGCCCGCGCGGGCGCCCTCCCCGAGGCGGTCGATCTCCTTGGCGAGCTCGAGGATCGAGAGGCGGTCGGCGTTGCGGACGACCGGGACCATGAGGCCGGAGTCCGTCGCGGCCGCGATGCCGATGTCGTAGTAGCGGCGGTAGACGAGCTCGTTGGTGGTCTCGTCGAGCGCGCTGTTGAGCACCGGGGTCTTCTTCAGCGCCGCCACCACCGCCTTCACGATGAAGGGGAGGAACGTGAGCTTCACGCCCTGCGCGGCCGCGGCCGGACGCAGGCGCTCGCGCATCGCGATGAGGTCGTCGGAGTGGCACTCCTCGACGAAGGTGAAGTGCGCCGCGGTGTTCTTCGCGGTCTGCATCTTCTGCGCGATCTTTCGGCGGATGCCGACGAAGGGCTTGCGCTCCTCGAGGGCGGCTGACTCGCGCGAGGGCGCGACGATGGGCTGCGCGGGCAGCGCGGGCGCGATCGCGCTGCCCGTCTTCGCGGCGGCGGGGGCCGGCGCGGCAGGGGCGGACGCCGGCACCGACGACGCGGGCGCGACGATCGTGCCGACCGCGGTGTCCCCGAAGGTCTTCACGTCCTGGCGCGTGGTGCGGCCCTGCGGACCGCTCGGCGGCACCCGGCGCAGATCGACGCCGATCTCACGCGCGAGCTTGCGCGTCGCGGGCGTGGCGAGCGGCTTGGCTTGGAAGAACTCGATCGTCTGCAGGCCCGCGGCCGCCGGCTTCGCGCTCGGCGCGACCGGGTGCGTGCCGTTGGGGCCCGTGCCGGCGGGCTTGGTCTGGAAGAAGTTGCTACCCGGCAGCCCCTCGCGGATGTCGCCCACCGCGGTGGCGGCCGGACCGTCGTCCTTCTTCGCGGGCTTCGAGGCGGCCTGCGGCTCATGCTTGGGCGCCTCGTGCTTCGGCGCTTCCGCCGCCGCGCCGACCGCGATCGTCACGATGACCTGGCCGACCTGCGCGACCTCGCCCGCCTTGAAGCGGATGTCCGAGATGGTGCCCGCGCGCGGCGCGCCGATGGTCACGGTGGCCTTGTCGGTCATCACCTCGACCATCGCGTCGTCCTCGGCGACCACGTCACCGACCTTCACGTGCCACTCGACGATCTCACCTTCGGTGACGCCTTCGCCGATGTCGGGGAGCTTGAATTCGAACTGAGCCACGGATGCCTCACGAGAAAACGAAGAGAGAGAGCAGAACGCGCCACGGGAGAGGCGCCAAAGAACGTTCGCAGAGCGGCGAGAGATGCGTG
>CALJLK010000177.1 GCA_937982655.1 uncultured Sandaracinus sp. | reverse complement strand
CGAGCACATCGCGCAGTTGGAGACCCTGCTCTCCTGGCCGCCGGTCGACGCATCCGCCCTACTGGAGTGGTCGCCACCCGCCGTGGACGTGCGGACCGTCATCGCTCGCTTGAACGATCCCGTCGTCAGCAGCGTGTTGTCGACGGATGGCCCGGTGAAGGGGACCGATGAACTGCTGGCCCGACTGGTGAAGCGAAGCTCGCGATGGCTGCGCGATCTCGGGAAGACCCTCGGGCGGCCCCGAGTTCGTCGGCCGAGGTCGCTCATTCGCGGCGAGTGACGACGGCTCGACGAGGAATTCTGATTCATATCCCGGGACGATATTTTGAATTCTTCTCGGCGAGGAAGTCGTGGCGAACTGTCATCGAGAGTCACAGCCTCTCGTGATGTCACGACCGCGCTTCCTGCTCATCGACGAGGCCGCCGAGATCGCGCGAACCTCACCGAACACCATCCGCTACTGGATTCAGATCGGGCGCCTGCCCTCGACGAAGCCGGGCCGGCGAAGGCTCATCGCCGAGTCGGACTTGCTCGCCCTGCTCGGCGGCGTCCATGGACGATGATCCCGTCCGCCCGTGGCTGGCGATTCGTCACGGCGCACGGAAGCTGATGGGAGCAGGGCTCCATACGGGCTTCGACGACGACGCGCCGGAGCTTGCGATCCCGGACCTGGAGGAGGGCGCTCGTCGCACCTTCGCGCGAGCCGACGGCTCGCCGCTTCGAGGCGAAGAGCTCGCGAGAATGACGCTGACGAGGGGGAGTCTCATCGCCCGCGCCGCGGTAGAGGCCTGGCAGGGAACAGTCCCGGCCCTCTCACGGGTGCTCGAAGAGAAGGAAGCTCGGTTCATCGACGCTTCTCGATGGGACTGGTTCGGAACCCTGACCGTTGCCGGACCGGAGCCGTCCCGCGGCGAGTTCGAGCGGCGGATGCAGCGGTGGCTTCGCGAGGTGGCGAGCGACGCAAACGCCCACCTCGTCGTCGCATACGTGATCGCACCTGGCCGATGGCGCGGCCGCGTCCATTCGCACCTGCTCGTGAGTCTGCCGCGGGACGCAAAGCGCGACCGACCCTGCATCGTGCGAGCACGAGCACGATGGACGCTCATCGGACCTGGCATCGCCGACCTCCGACACTACGAGCGAGGCCGCGGAGCTTGCGAGTACATCGCGAATCACTTCACGGGCGACGACGACACCCGATGCGTCACTTGGATCGCGTGCCCGCGTCATCGCATGTGTCGACGACGAAGCTGCCTCGCGGCTCAATGCGCCTTCCCCCTCGGCCCGAGGCTGATCTAAGCTCCGGCGACAGCGTGCGGCCCAGGACGTGGACGCCACTCCTCGCGCGCATCTATCCCTGCCTACGAGCGCCCCTCGTACATGGCGGGATTGCGCACCGAATCCAGGAAACGCCAGGTCAGCGACGACTCCTAGCCACGGTTTTTTGGGCATCCCTTCTGACTGCCCGAGGAGGAACCGGCGAATGTCTCGCTCGGCCTCCCGAACGGAGGAGTCGATGTCGAAACAAGCTTCGTACCGGGCGATCACGGATGCGCTCGTGAACGAGTTGGAAGGCGGGGATGTCCCCGTGTGGCTTTGCCCTTGGAACCGCGCGGTCTCGGGCATACCCGCGAACCTCGCTACGGGACGAACCTACTCGGGGCTCAACGTGTTGGTGTTGTGGTCGGCCATCTCGCGCGTCGGCTTCGCCACGAACGCGTGGATGACGCTGAAGCAGGCCAACGAGCTTGGCGGGCGCGTGCGTCGCGGCGAACGCGGCACTCGGATCATCGGGTACTTCGATCGGAACGCGTCCTCGTCGGATCGCGACGACGACCGTGAGAGAGAGCGTCGACTCGTCTGCGCCCGGACCTTCGTGGTCTTCAACCGCGAGCAGATCGACGGGCTCGACGACGCACAGGAGACGGGAACGAACGCGACAACGGACGTGGATCGATGGCTCGCGTCTCGTGGTGCGTCGATCGTCCACCGAGGAACCCGCGCGTTCTACGCGCCCGATGCCGACCGAATCACGATGCCCTCGCGGGCGCGGTTCGCCGACCATGCCGCGTACCGGGCGACGCTCATCCACGAGCTCATCCATTGGACCGGCCACCGCGATCGGCTCGCTCGGACCTTCGGGCGTTCACGCAACGAACCGGCGTACGCCCGTGAGGAGCTGGTGGCGGAGATCGGAGCTGCGTTCCTCTGCGCCGAGTTCGATGTGCGGGGGGACCTGCGACACGCGGGGTACCTCAAGTTCTGGCTCCGCGAGCTTCGCGCCCAACCGAGCATGCTCGCGAGTGTGGCGGGCGCTGCCTCCCGTGCCGTGAAGTTCCTGCACGCTCAGGACGCCCAGGCCGCCGCGCTCGCCTCCTGACCGGCCCCGACGCCTCTAGAGCCCGCCCGCGGCGCTTGCGGGCCTTGGAGGGGCGTCTGCGGCGTCAGAGGCGACGGGGACGCCGGGCGGGCTTGGTGGGCTTGACCAAGGGGTGTGCGAGCGCCACCCGAGCCAGCTCGACGAGGAATCGGATCTCGACGACGGAGAAGCGCGACGCGAACGCCGTCAGCTCGCCCAGCGCCTCACGCTTTGCGTCCAGCCGCTCGGACTCGGGGAACAGCTCCCCAGGCCCGACGCCCAGGGCCCGCGCGATGCGCACCAACGTCTCGGCCGAAGGCTCGTGTCGACCAAGCTCCAGCTTGTTCACGTAGTCCGGGGAGAGCCCGGCCGCTTCGGCGAGCGCTTCGATGGTCAGGTGCCCGACGCGTGATGTCGCCGCCGGGCCTCGGGCCTCCCGAAGCTGGCGAATGCGGGCTCCGATACGCTTCGCGAGATCCGACATGTACGCCGGATTTCGGTACGCGATGCAGGTGTGCCCGAGAATGGCGCGTACATCTGATCTAGACTTTCAAAACATGCGTATCGGACTTCTTTCGATCCTGCTGCTGGTGGTTCCGACTGGAGCGGGCGGCCAAGACGCCAACGCTGACGTGCGGGAGTGGATGCGACTCGGACGCGTCGATCGAAGAACGGCGGCGCAGGAGGTTCGCGAGACACGCACCGCGTTGCTCGTCGCGGCACGATCCCAAGCGGCGTCGACGGAGCCGCCGGGAGCGCTTCGTCTCGTGATGTTCCGGCGGTTGGAAGCGGCTCACGGCGTCACCACGTGGAACGACCAGCGCCGCTGGTTCGAGGACCGACTTCGGGTGCGTCTCGACCCGGAAGCGCTCGCAACGACGCTCGGGATCCAACGCGGAACAACCAGCCAGCCCGCGCTGGAACGCTGCGTCGGAACTTCCATCGACCTTGGGCTCGGATGGACCGTGGCGCATTGCGAGCGGGCGCTGGCCTACGCGAGCGGAGTCCCTGTCGTCGCGCGCGGGGCGACGCCTGATGACCTCGCCACCGAGATCGTCCGCCGCGGGTTTCCAGGCGAACGCGTTCGAGCCATCGAGACGGCGCTCCGCGGTGCGATGCGCGCACTACCCCATCGACGCGACCCGAACCCCAGCGCACACGCCGTGGCGCTCGCTCTCCTTCGTGCCTGTCCGGTGGGCCTTTCTGCGGTCGAACGAGTGCGCGCGTGGGAAGACCAATCGCCGACGGCCCTGGCGTGCGCGGCATCGTTGATCGCTCGCGACCTCCCGCGCGAGGGTGCCGTACGAGCGACCGCGGACGTGTTCGGGCTCGACATCTCCGACGCGGAGATGGTGCTGAACCGCTTCGCGACGCGAGAAGCTCTCGTCCCTCGAACGCGGGAGCGGGGCCCAGCAGAGCCAGAGACAGCCCCCGCGCCCGCTCGCCGTCGACAGTCCATCGCGAGGGCGGTCCAGCAAGCACATGCGAGGCTGCACGCTTGCAACGACGCGGCCCCCTACGCGGGCGACGTGCTGTTCGACGCCACGCTCAGCATCGACGCGAACGGGGCGGTCGAGCGAGTCGAACTCGTCGCATCGGCCGGCGAGCCGAACGACGCGATGACTGAATGCGTTGCTCGCGTTCTTCGCACGGTCCGATTCTCCGAGGGCCCTTCGGAATCCATCACGGTTCCGCTGCTGGTGCCCCGATCCGAGTGACTGACTCGGATCGATGCGATCGCTGAGAACCTACCCAACCCCTCCCGCGCGGATCGTCGGTCGCTGACCGGCGCGAGCATCCCGTGGAACCCGAGCCGATGAGCGTCCGCGAGTAGTCGCGAGCGACGCGCGTGCTCGGCCAATCGAGGTCACCGGCGACGAGCCGGTTTCGCCGAGGTGCATCCGCGCCTCGCAAGGAGGTGTCCCCATGCCCAGAGCAAACCGAACCGGAGTCCGAGGGCTCTACAAGAACGACAAGACCGGCCGCTACCACTTCGACCTCCGCTTCAACGACGCGAAATCGGGCAAGCCGGACCGCTATCGAGAGAGCTTCGGCCCAGGGCTCTCGTTCGCCGCCGCAAAGGAGCGAGCCCGCACTCTCACGAATGCTCTGCTGACGGGCTCGTTCGAGAAGCATCGCGCCCCGTCAATGAAGCTTCGCGCAGCGTTCGACGAGTATCTCGCGTTCGCCGCCACCAGCCGGCCCGCGAGCATCGACGACCGCCGAGACCACGCGAATGCGCTCGTCGACTCGCTCGGCGATGTCGAGCTCGACTCGCTCACTCCCTACCACCTCGAACGCTTCAAGACGGAGCGCATGCAGGCGGGACGCGCCCCCGCGACGGTCAACCGCCACCTCGCGACGTTCAAGCACTTCGTCGGGCTGGCGAGCGATTGGGGATGGATCGCCGGGGAGAGGGCCGATGCGCTCCGACGCGTGAAGTTGATGAAGGAGCCGCCGGGTCGCGTGCGCTACCTGGCGCCGGATGAGAAGCAGAAGTTGCTCGACGCGGCGGAGCCCGACCTCCGCATCGTGATCCTCACGGGCCTTCACTCCGGGATGCGGCGCGAAGAGATGGTCTCGCTCCGGTGGTCACAGGTCGACCTCGCGTCTCGCCTGCTGCTGCTGACCAAGACGAAGTCCAACCGCGTTCGGGGCATCCCGATCAACGACACCCTGGCCGCCGTTCTCGCTCCGCTTCAACCCGGACGGCGCGCGGACCATCACGTCCTTCGACGCGAGGGCAAGCCGTGGAGCCCGAACACCCTGTCGAGCTTGTTCGCGCGAACCGTTCGGGCGGCTGGGATCCGCGACCTGCGGCTGCACGATCTCCGTCACGACTTCGCGACGCAGCTCATCAGCGCAGGAACTCCGATCAACGTCGTCGCCGAGTTGCTGGGCCACTCGACTCTGACGACGACCCAGCGCTACGCCCACGTCGAGCCCCGGACGCTCCGCGCCGCGGTGGATGCGTTGGTGTCGCCCCGGGAGACACATCAGCAAGCGCCTTCGCGACGAAAGAGTTCATCGGCTTCAACATCCACTCGATGAGCTCACGCTCGACACCCAGCGAGCCCAACTCATCGTGGGCAACCGAGCGGACGTTGGTGAGCAGCCGCGCCACGTCCTCCTCGGGTAGCTTTGCAGCGACGACAACCTCGCGTTCGAGCGCGCAGACGTGACTCTGCGCGAGCGCAGCTCGGAGCGGATCGAGGTCTAGCCATCGCGCCGCTACCTCGGGCCATCGATGGTACTCCAGGACGTAAGCCTCGAACTCCAAGCGAAGCCGACGGCGGTAGCGAAGCAACGGGTCCACTGCGTCCCGAAACCCCCGACCAAGGAGGAACTGATTCACGTGGGTGGTTTCGTGGTCGACGAGTGCTCGGGTCTCCATGGTCCGGTCGCCATGGCGAGAGCGTGGCAAGTACACGGCGGCCGGTAGGACGCTGTTTCCATTGCTCGCGAACGCTTGAACGTCACGGCGGTCCATCATCTCGTCCGCGACGACGACGACGAGGTATTGAACGCCAAAGATCGCCGACTGCCGCAGGCTCGCCGCGACTATCGAGTCGGTTCCGCCGTACCGCTCTGCCAGGCGGAACATCGAGAGATACTCGCGCGCATCCGACAGGTAGTCCGCATGCATCCTGGCGGATAGCGTCAGTTCACGCCGCAGGCGGTGGATGTCGAACGCCACGCAGCCCAAAGCGTAACGCATCTCTTCATGGCGGCGCCGCGACGCTCGCAACGCGAAGACGGACAGCTCGTCAGGGCGGAACGATGACGATGCGCACCCCGTACCGCTCGGCGAGCGCACGAGCCCGCGCGTCGCAGGCATGCGCGACGAGAACGCCCGCGACCTCACCCGACCCTAGCGGCAAGCCACGCTCAGCCTCCATCAGCGCTCGGTACTTGATCGCTTGGTAGACGCCGGGTTCCGCGAAGTACGTCTCGACCTCGACGACCGCGCGCGCTCGCCCGCCAACGTCGAAGGCGATGTCGACGCGATCACCCGAGACGAAGGTCTTTTCGACCGTCGCCCGTGCGTCGCGAGGAAGTCCGATGAGCGTTGGGTCGCTTGCTACCCTCAGCTTCAGCTTGCGGTGAGCCTCGCCCTCGCCTCCCAGGCGCCATCCACCTGCGGCTGGCGGGGCGGGCGGCACTCCCACGGCCCGGTAGATGCGGTCTCGGTCATCGTGATCGCCCAACCGGTACGTCACCTCGGCGAGCAGACGTGCGGTCGACTCGTCGGAGGGATATCGAAACAAGCCGGTGCGCCAGTCCGGAGACTGATCGACGTAGTCCCAGTACCGGACATCTCGCGCGAGCGACGCCGGCAGCAGGATCTGCATCGTGCCGTCCGACTCCAACCACGTGCCACCTCGGAGGGAAACGACACGCTTGCCGATGCGGTAGAGCGCGAAAACGGATCTCTCCGCCTCGGACTGACCAGGGAAGCGCGTGGTCAGAAGGGCGATGTCTCCAGGCTGCCCTCCCCTGATCGGAATCGGTGTCCCCTTTCGCTCACCGCGATGGTAGACGCCCGCACCGAACCTCCAACGCTCCCCCTTCAAGAGCTGGGATTCGTAGCACCACCATCGCTTCACACTCTCGACCGGCCGCGAGCCGGGCTTCATTCCGCCCCGGACGTATCGCGCACACGGTGTGTCGTCTCGACAGTTCGTCTTCTTGTCGTGTCGAACGTTGAGCAGGATCGTCGCGTCGGAGCACACGCCTCGAAACCCGACCAACCCTTGCTGTGCCGCCACACCGTCGTTGTCGTTGTACGTGACCTTGAGCGCGATCCCCTTGAGCCCGGACATCGGACAACGCTACACCCATCGGGAGCACTGGATGGAGAGGTTGCCCGCTGAATGCCCACAGGCACGCACCGCCCGAAAGAATCCCCCGTTCTCCGCGATGGATTCCGATGAGCGGAAGCGGATTCAAAATCCGCTGTCCGCAAGGGCATGCCGGTTCGAGTCCGGCCTCGGCTACCCAGGTCAACGTGTGAAGCGACGCTCGCGACCGCACGCAGCGTTCGACTCACGTACGACGGCGTCGCTACTCGGGCCGGTCACGCGCACGCAAGCTCGCGAAGCGCCCGCCCGCGCCTCTGGCCGAACCGCGCGACGTCTGGCATCCCGCGGGGATGCGTCGCTTCCTCCTCGTCGCGCTCCTCGCGGGCTGTCCTTCGCCATCGCACCCCGTGCCGGTCTACGAGTCGGACGAAGGGTCGTCGTCACCGACCACGTCGAGCGCGTCGACCGAGTCGTCGACGCCGCCGGAGGCTCCACCGCCCGCCCCGACCTCCGTCGCGCGGCCGTTCTTCTACGAGATCCGCACCGCCAGTCCCGACGTGCCGCCTTCGTACGCGCTCGCGACGCTCGGACGCGGCGCGCGGCTCGACGAGGCGCTGCCCACGCGCCTGCACGATCGGCTTCATGCCGCGCGGGTGGTCGTGGTGCCGACCGACCTCGGGGGCGACGTGCTCGTGCGCGACGCTCAGCGTGTCGGCCTCCTGCGGCGCGGCACGGGGTCCGACTTCTACCCACCGCTCGTGTGGCAGTCGCTCACGCACGAGCTGCGAGAGCAGGTGTCGCTCGATCAGCTCCGCGCCACGCGGCCTTTCCTGCATTTCGCGCCGCTCGCGGTCCATCGCGCGCGCACGCTGCTGCCCGAGGCGCCGAACTCGATGGACACCGAGCTCTTCGCGTACGCGCGCGAGCGGGGTCTGACGCTGCGTCCGCTCGGGAGCCCGCTCGACGAGCTGCGCATGCTCGGGGCGGCCTCCGATCGCGAGGTCGCCGCCTTGGTGACGCTCTGGGTGCAGCGGCCCGAAGTGCTCGAACGAGACCTGCGCGGGATGCGCGAGGCGTACCTCTCGGGCGACGAAGCGCGCATGCTGCAAGAGTTCGCGGACCCAGACGAGCGCGCCGTCGCGCCGAGCTTCTATCGCAGCGTCGAGCGCCGACCGAGCACCTGGATTCGCCCAATCCGTCGCGAGCTCGACGAAGGCAACGCGTTCCTCGCGCTCCCGTTCCGCGCGCTGCTCAGCCCCGACGGGATCTTCGAGAAGCTCCGCGCCGCGGGCTACACGATCACGCGCGTGGATTGACGCTCCACCCCACGCCACGATCGCGACACGCGCGTGCCGTGTACGCGAGCGACACGACGTGCTCGCGTGACGCCTCGCGCGGCTCGCTCCCGCGCGTCAGTGCGTGCCCGCGCGCTGACGCACCGGCGTGCGCGGGGCGGCCTGACGAACCTCCGAGAGCGCCTGCTCGACCCGCGCGCGGTCCTCGAGCTGCCCACGCAGCGCCCGCTCGTAGCGCTGTGCCGCGCCCGCGCGGTCGCCACGCAGACGGAGCGCGTCGCCGTAGAGCGCGTGGGCCTGCGGGAGCTCCGGGTGCACGCGCAGAAGGCGATCGAGGAAACCCGTCGCGAGCACGTCGCGCTCTTGGCGGAGCGCCAGGCCGGCGGCCTTCAGCAGGCCGGTCGGATTGCGCGGATCGAGATTCGCCGCCTCCGAGTAGTGCTCGAACGCGTCCTGCGTGAGCCCGCGCGCTTCGTCGAGCTCGCCGAGCGCGATCTGCGCGCCCGCGAGGTTCGGCACCAGCTCCAGCGCGCGCAGGTACGCGGCCTCCGCGCCCGCGTCGTCGCCCTCCGCCGCGAGCACGCGACCGAGCCCGACCTGGGCGTCCGCGTCGCGCGAGTCCTGCGCGATGGCGGCCTGGAAGTGGGTGCGCGCCGACGCACGGTCACCCGCCGCGAGCTCGTGCTCCGCGAGCGCGACCAACGCTGCGCCCCAACGCGGGCGCACCTGCACCGCGCGTGTGAGCAG
>CALJLK010000176.1 GCA_937982655.1 uncultured Sandaracinus sp. | reverse complement strand
GGGGGCCCCATCGGGGCTTCACGCCCCGTGGGGGAGGGGCTGGCGACAGCCCCTCCAAAGAACTGACAGGGCACCTTCGCTTGACACCCCGGAAGGGTGGCAAGTACCTTCGCGCCGCTCCGCACGCCGGAGGGGGCTGGACCGCAGAAACATGACCGACGAGAAGAAGCCGCGGAAAATCAAGGACTTGAAGGCTCGTTTGGGCCGGACGATCGCCCCGAACACCCCAGGTGAGGAGGACGAGGTCGCCGCTCCGAACCTCGGCGCCGCCGCTCCTGCGGCTACTGCGCCCGAGCCTTCGGCTCCTGCGCCGGCGGCTGCCGCGCCGGGGATCGTCGCGCCGCCCGCGGCGGTGAAGCCCAAGCCGAAGCCGGCCGTCCCGGCGCCGGGTGGCCTCGTCGCGCCGCCGTTCGCGCAAGCGGCGCCCGCCCCGTCGGCGCCTCCGCCGCCGACCGATCCGTTCTCGGCCGCGCCCCTGCAGGCCGCGGGTCCCCAAGAAGTCCGTCTGGTCTTCGACGACCGTCCGGTGGAGGACGAAGAGGTCGGCCGGAAGAAGCGCTCGCGCAACTACCTCCTCCTCGGGCTCGGTCTCGCGCTCGGCGTCCTGCTCGGCTACGGCGCGGGCTCGATGATGAACGACCGCAAGACCTACAACGCGGCCGTTCGCGACGGAAAAGACCTCTACGAGGCCGTCCGCACCGCATCGACGACCGTCACCGAGGCGCAGCGTCTGGTCGACCAAGCGGTCGCGGCGGCACGTGGTGCCCCCGGCAAGGCGCCCGCGGTCGACTATGCGGCCATCGAGACCCTCCGCGGTCTCGCCAAGCCCTTCGAGGCGAACGTCTTCTCTCGGAAGAACTACAACCTCTTCGAGCCCGCGACCGTCGACGGCATGTTCGACTACTATGGGCACATCAACACGATCTGGACGCGCATCGAGGGCCTCGCGGCATCGACGAGCGGCGAGCAGCGTCGCAACGAGCTGAACGAGGCGGCGGAAGCGGTCGAGGGAGCCGGCGCGCTCACCGGCTGCATGCTCGGGTACTCGGAAGAGCAGTGGGTCTGCAACCTCGTGTACGTCCGCATGGACGAGGCGAACAAGGCGTTCGTCCGCGCTTCGCGGCGCGCGCGCCAGGAAGCAGAGCGACCCGTCTACGCGGGTGGTGAGCCCGAGGATGGACAGGTCGTGCTGATCAACACCGCGCAGTCGATGGGTGTGCTCGGCGAGCAGTCGAGCCTCTTCGCCGAGTACGTGCGTGACATCAGCCAGCTCAAGGCGATGCTCGACGAGACGGTGACCCTGCAAGGCACGCTCGAACAATCGCTCGGACAAATCGCGGCGAACGAAGAGATCTTCGCGTTCTGATCGAGCCGCGAAAACCTCGATTGAGCCCTGGCTTCGGCCGGGGCTTTTTCGTGGGCTCGCGTTCACTGTTCCCGCGTCGCGCCGACACGCGTGGGTCAGCGAGAGGGTGGGCGACGCGGGCTTCGCGACGGGCGACGGCATGCGACGCACGCTCGTTATCGGCGAAACCGGACACCGACACGTTGCTCGTCCCCCAAGCAGGGGATGAGGTATCCTCCGGTCCGTGGCGAGGTTTCGTCTCCGCTACGGCTCCACCGACCTCGAGATGCCTCAAGGCGACTTCGTCGTCGGCCGGAGCTCGAGCTGCAACCTCGCGCTCGACGACGGGCTGGTGTCGCGTCGGCACGCGTTGCTTCGGGTGACGGCGGCCGGCGTGACGGTCGAGGATCTCGGCAGCCGCAACGGCGTGCAGGTCAACGGCAAGACGATCGAGGGTCCTCACCCGATCAAGCACCTCGACCGCGTCACCATCGGCCATCAGGAGCTCGTGCTGCTCGAGCGCTCGGCGCCGACCGCCGCGCAGACGCTGCAGATCGAGCGGTGTTGGGCCTGCGGCGCGCTGAACGAGCCCGGAGTCGCGCGTTGCGCGCAGTGCGGCGCACGCCTCGGCCAAGAGCACCAGACGCTCGCGGGGGGCAGCATCGCGCTCGGCGCGATCCCCGAGCTCGCACGCGACGAAGAAGAAGCGACGACCACCACGCCCGCGATCTCGATCCTCGCGCCGATCGCGGAGAAGTCGCTCGCGCTCGGCCGCTTCGAGGAAGCGGCGCGCCTCGCCGGTCCGGTCCTCGATCGGCTGCTCGAGGTGATGGGCTCGACGAAGCCTCCGGACGGCGCCTCGTTCGAGCGTGCGGCCGGGCTCGCGCTGAAGCTGTGCGAGGGTCCCTCGTCGGCTCGATGGATCACGTGGCTGTTCGACGCGCACACCCGCAGCGATCGCATGATGTCGTCGTCGACGATCGATCGACTGCACGAGCTCGTGCGCAAGACGCGCTTCACGAACCCCAAGCCGATCCGCGCCTATCTGACCACGCTGCGAGCGCGGGAGCTCTCACCGACGGAGAAGTTCCTGATGCGCCGCCTCGAGTCGCTCGAACGTGTCGTGAGCGCCTGAACGAAGACGCGCTCGAGCGCGCACTCACTCGGGAGCCTCCTCCGGCGCTCTCACTCACGCGCCTCGCTCGGGCTCACGAGGGCGCGATCACTCGGGCGTACTCACTCGGGAGGGCGCGTGATGCGTTGGAGGCGATCGAGCTTCTCCCCGTCGGGCGGAGGGCGCAGGGTCTCGCGTTCGCGGTCGACCCACCGCGCGAAGTCTCGGATCGCCGCGCTCGCTTCGGGGAGCACGTCGAGATCGAGACGCTCGAGGTGCTCGAGCACCTCGGCGCTCGGGAAGAGCGCTTGGTGTCGGTGCACGTTGAGCGCCCAGTGCAGCCACTCCGTGGCGCCGTCCGGGAGCTGCACCAGACGCACCGCGAAACGCGTGATCGCTGTGACCTCGTCGGACGCGAGCCGCTCCCCGGCGGCGAGTCGCTCGTCGACCTCGCGTGCGGCGCGGCGGAGGATGCGGTCGGCCTCGATCGCGCGGCCGGTCGCGAGCGCGCGCTCGATCACCTCGCCGAGGAGCTGGAACGTCCAGCTCCGGCGCGGCTCGACCAAGAGGCCGCTGATCGTGTCGTCGTCGCGACGCGGCGCGCCGCAGTGCGGGCACTGCGCGGACTGCTCCGGATACGGCGTGCCGCACCCGTTGCAGACGGTCATGAAGCCGGTCGTGCGCGCGTCGCGTTTGGTGCGCGTCACGACGTAGAAGACGAGCTCTTGGGTGCCGATCCGGATGCGATCGCCGTCTTCGAGCGCGCGCGAGCCGCGGATGCGCTCGCCGTTGACGGAGACGCCGTTGCGGCTCTCGAGGTCCACCACCATCGGGCGATCCGCGATCACGATCTTCGCGTGGCGTCGCGACACGAGCGGATCCTCGATCGTGATGTGGCAGTCGGGAGATCGCCCGAGCACCATCTCGGGGCCGCGCAGGTCGAACTCCTGAAGGAGGAACTTGAGGCGGTACCGAGACATCGCCGGGAGGATATCAAAACCGAGCCGCGAGGTTCCACCGTCGACAACCGACTCGCCACGTCGACGACGCGGGGCGGAAACATGGTGTGATGAGCATGAACGGCTCGCTCGCGGCTGGCTCGCTCCCGGCTCTCGCTCGCTCGAGGCTGGCTCCCCGTTGGATCCCTCGCTGCTCGAGCGGCTCGCTCGCTTGGTACAGAGGGCCGCGATCGACGAAGCCCGCCGAAGCGGGCTCTCGAAGCAGGTTGCGTGAGGTCGTCCGAGGACGTCGGGCTCACTCGGCGGGCGCGGGGGCGTTGTCGCGGCGGCGGATGTTGCCGGTGATGCGATCGACGATGTCCGAGTTCGCGTCCGGGTTCTCCGCCTCTTCGCCGCTCGTGACCGCGTCGACGAGCGAGTGACCCTGGCGACCACGGCGCTGCGTGTTGGAACGAAGCGTCTCGAGCTGATCGAGCACCTGACGGTCCTCGAACACGAGCCCGAAGAATCCGTAGAAGCGGGTGTTGTCGACGACGCGCGCGCGCGTGCGATCGTCCTGCCACTCCATCCACGTGCGCTCCGCTTCGCTCGCGACGAGGTGGCCGGTGCGCTCGCGGCCCTCGACGCCGAAGCGCTGGCCGATCGCGGCCTGGAAGTCGGCGAAGGTCGCGCCCTGGAACACCGACGCGTCGAACGCGTGGTACCACTTCCACAGCTTCCCACGGATGAAGAAGAAGTAGTCGTCACCGTCCTCGCCACGCACGCGGACCATCGACTCTTGGTTGCCGTGGGTGAACTCGTCGCGGAGGAAGCCCGAGTCGTAGCCGGTCGTCTGACCGCTGAACTCGATGTAGCTCTCGCGCATGCGGCGGATGCGCTGATCGCGCTCGTGGCGGAGCTGGTCCTCCGTCATCGCGTCGCGCGCCTTGTTGATCCGCGGCTGAAACTCGGTGTTGAGCTTGTTCACGTAGAAGTCGAGGAGCTGGCGCTTGTTCCAGCCCCACTCGATGCCGGTGAGCGCCGGCGCGATCTGATCGCTGTTCGGCGTCGCCGGCTCGCGGGCTGCGGCTTGTTGGCCACCGCCGCCCCGACGACCGCGGCGCTGGGCGTCCGCATCGGTCGTGCCCCACGCCAAGAGGCCCACCACCAGGCTCGACGTCAGCACGCCCGCGATCACTCGCTGGATCCTCATGACTCCTCCGTCAGGGGCCGACACGACCCCGATCTTCCGACGCCTCGCGCGAGACGTCGCCCGCCTGGATTCCGGCACGATCACCGGCTCTTGCGGGGCGCGCGGACCATACCACCCACGCGCCGCGCTCAACAACGCCCACCCCTGCGCGGGACGGAGGCCGCCGAGGTCGGTACGGACGCGCGACCTTCGCGATCGATTCATCGGCGGACGGTACGAGCCCGCCCGCCAGGCCGAGCGAGGCGCCCCGCACGACGCATGCGTCCCGGGGAGACCGAGGGAGCTCACACGCGATCGTCGGGCGCTCGTCGTGGAGCCGCGACCGAGGTTTCGCGCCGCCTCGTGAAAGATCCGCGCTTGCGAGCGCGTACGTTCGCGCGGAGTCTTCGATCGATGGCCAACGTCCCTTCCGCCGCGCGCTCGGTCGTGCGCGCTCCGCTCGGCTTCTGGACCGGCTTCACGTACCCGTTCCGCGGGATGAAGGTGGTGTTCTTCGAGCACCCCGGCCTCGTGCGTTACTGGGCATTCCCGATTCTGATCACCGTGCTGGTGTTCTGTCTCGGGAGCTGGGCGACGTGGACCTACGGCGGCGAGCTGCTCGACTCGTGGTGGCAAGCGCCGACCGAGGACGGCTGGCTCGCAGGCGTCACGCGCTTCTTCCACGCGATCGCGTCGTTCGTGCTCTCGCTCGCGCTCTGGGCGGCGTCGCTCGTGGTGCTGATGTTCCTCACCAACGTGATCGCGGCGCCCTTCAACGGCGCGCTCTCGACCGCAGTGGAGCGAATCAAGACGGGGCAGGCGCTCGCCGACGAAGGCTTCGGCGTCCTCGTGCGCGACATCGGCCGGACCATCGTGCTCGAGGCGGTGAAGATGTTGCTCTACCTCTGCGTGATGGTGCCGCTCTTCATCCTGCAGTGCGGCGTGCCGGGCTTCGGCTCGATCGTGGTGAGCGTGGTCGGCTTCGTGTTCACCGCGTGGTACTGGGGCCTCGACTACACGGACTGGCCGGCCGAGCGACGCGGCTGGACGGTCGGACATCGTTTCTCGAACGCGCGCGCGCGTTTCTGGACGTGGTTCGGCTTCGGCGCGGGCGTGTGGCTCTTCTTGTTCGTGCCGTTCGTGAACCTGCTCTTCATGCCGGCTGCGGTCGCGGGTGGCACGTTGCTCTTCCTCGATCAGGAAGGTGCGGCGCCCGAGCCGACACCGACACCGAACGCGAGTTGAGCCCGGGCGACGGCTGCGTCGTGCGTCACGATCACGAGAGCGGCGTCGCGAGAGTGCGCGGTCCGTCGCCGACCACGTTCACGACCACGTTCACGACCACGTTCACGACCACGTTCACGACCACGCGCGGGTCGGATGGTCGTCTTTCAGAACTCGGCTTCGAGGCTGAGGGTCGCGAGCATGCCCTTGTCGTTCGGGACCTCGCGGCGGCCGTAGCGGAACTCGCGGAAATCGTAGAAGAGCATGTCGAAGACGCCGACGATCGCGAAGGCCGCGAAGGGACCGACCTTGCCGTCGTCGCCCGCAGGCAAGTCGAGGCGCACGCGGCCGCCGGCGAGCCAACTCGACATCGGGGAGAGCTCGCGGTCGCCCGTGAAGTACTGACCGCGGGGCGCGCGGCCGTAGTCGTCGCTGAAGAAGTGCGCGCCGGTCTGGTTGTAGTAGCGACCCCGCAGACGCACCGAGAGACCATCCCAGAGGCGCTGCTCCCACGCGAGCTCGGCCGTCACCGAGAAGACGTCCCAGGTGTCGCGGTACACGCGCCCCGCGAGCTGGAGCGCGCCCCGCAACGGCTGCACCCAGAGGCGTGCGCCGAGGTTGCCGACGTAGCGCACACGGTTCTCGGGGTGGTTCTCTTGCGCGGCTGCGCGACCGAGCCAGACCGCGCGGTACGGGTTGCCCTGGAAGCCGTTGATCACCTGCGCGGAGACCGAGAGCTGCGTCGCGAAGATCGGCGTCCAGGCTTGGGTCCAGCCGCCGCGGAAGGTCTGCAGCGAGAGATCGAGGCTCTCGCGATCGTCGGCGTCGAAGCAGCCGTCACTCGACGGAAGGCGCTGGCGATCGACGGGCTCTTGAGCGCGCGGCTGCGCGAGGTTGCAGACCTGATCGAAGCCCCGGCCGTAGCCGAGCTCGAGCGTGGTGTTGCGATCGAAGAGCTCCGCGCGACCGGTGATCGTGAAGGAATGAGACCGGTAGTCGCTCTCGCGTCCCCAGGTGTAGTTGACGTCGAGGCTGGTGTACTCGCCGCGCACGCCGATGCCGCCGGTGACGTTGTTGCGGAAGTCGCTCCACTTCGTGGCGCTCGTGATCGCGTCGACGTCGCCGCCCGGTGCGTCGACGACCGCGACGCTCGCGCCGCTCACGACGTCCGCGTCCCAGCCGAGCCGCAGCGAGACCACGTCGCGCACCACGCCGCTCACGCGCACCGACGGGGTGATCGCCTGGTGCGAGAGGTTGGCGCCGCTCTCGCGGTAGTAGGTCGCGGTCGTGGACGCGCGGACCTGCGCGGAGACGTGCGAGCTGCACGCCGCGACGGCCGCGATCGCGAGGCCGCACGCGAGAGCGCTCCAACGCGCCGGCGTCACGCTCAGTTGCAACCGCAACCTCCGCCGCTCACGCCACCCCCGCCGTACGAGCCTTCGCGGTTCGAGATCACGTGATCTTCTTGGGCCGCGTCCTCGCCGCCGGAGCCGAAGGTCATCGACGGCTGCGCGAGGAACTCTTTTTCCTCCGGACGCACCGTGGAGCATGCGACGAGCGCGAACAGGCCGATCAGACCGAGGCCACGCGCCGACGTCCGAGCGGCCGCACGAACCGCTCCGGGGGTAACGATCTTCCGAAGAAGAAGCTCAGAAGAAGACGGAGAGTCCACCGCTGTACTCCTCTTGGGCGACGTAGCGCCCCGGCTCGAAGAACGCGTACGCCCGCGCTTCGATACGAATCGTGAGGCGCTGTCGGAAGCCGAAGCGCAGGCCGCCGCCGCCGTAGAGCATCGGGATGCTGCCCGATTCGAGCAGGAAGGTGTCGGCGTTCGGATCGCTGACCGTGACGCCGCCGCCGATCACGAGGTACGGCACGACGGGCCAGTCGGGGAAGACGTTGATGACGCCGCCACCACCGAAGAGCATGAGCCGGCCCGCGCGCGACACCGCGACCGCGCCCGTGAGCTCCAGGCCGAAGATCGGCGCGACGAGGAGCGTGGGACGGATCGCCATGAAGCCGCCGCCGCCGAGCACGCCGAAGGTGGCCGCGATCTCCACGTGCGCGTCGTTGAGCGGAGGCGGCGCGAAGATGCGCCAGCGGCGCCCTTCCCCTTCGCCGAGCTCGTGGTTGTAGACCGCTTCGCCCATCACCCACGCGAGCGTTCCGTCGGGGCGCTCGATCTGGAACCAGTAGCCGCTCGTGGCGCGACGCTTCACGGGGAAGGTGTCGCCCCGAACGGCGAGGCCGACCTGGCGGAAGCTCGACCCGGGTCCGCTGCGGAGCGGCGTGGAGTCGACGACGACGCGCGCGAAGACCTCGACGTCGTCGGCGCGAACGACCGAACCGAACGTGAGGATCGCGGCGAAGAGCGCGAGCGCGATCGGGTTGGCGCGCGCGATCACATGCCGCTCCCGGTCAGCCACATCACGATCAGATCGGCTTCAGCGGAGGCGGGCGCGAAGATCTCGCGCGGATGCGAGTCCAGCCCGATGGGGCGCCGATAGAAGGGGCTGGAGAAGGGATCGGCGCGCACCGTGAAACGGACGCGCTCGAAGTTCGCGACGTACGAAGGCGGCGGATCACCCACGAGGAGATCGCCGTCACAGGCGGGGCGCGGATCGGTCTCGCCCATCGGATCGAGGCGGAGGGCCGAACGCGCGGAGTGACACATGCCGCCTTCACCGGCGCCGCCGCTCGCGCAGCTCTGCGTCGCGATGATCTCGGGCTGGATGCGGCAGTAGAAGAAGTCCTCGTCGATCATGGGATCGGGAGCGACGAAGTTGTCGCCGAGCGGCTCGGTCGCACAACCGATCCACACGCACGAAAGAACGAGGAGCCTTCGCACGAGGGCTAGGTTGCACGAGCCGACACGAAAGGGTCAACGGCCGCGTACGTGAACGTGGACGCTCTTCGGCGCGCTCCGCCATCCGGTCTTCCACGAAGGGGGTCGACGGTGGTGCGGAGGTCGGGCTGGGAGGGCCCCGTGTAGGACGACGCTCGCCAGGCGCAGAACCCGACTATAGTGGCAGCCGTGCGGGAGACTTGGCGAGCCGCGAAGGTCGGCCTCTTGGTGCTGCTGGGCGTGGCCGCCGTGATCGCGGTGTTCCGCTACGTCGACGAGGGCTCCGACAGCGGTGGCTATCGCGTGTACGCGCTCTTCGAGGACGCGCAGGGGCTCATCCCGAAGTCGCGCGTGGTGATCGCGGGCATCCCGGTCGGGAGCATCGACCGGATCTCCCTCGAGGGAAACAAGGCGCGCGTCGACATCCTCGTCGACGACACGGTACCGCTGCACGAGGACGCCCGGGTCGCGATGCGGACCGAGTCGCTGCTCGGCGAGAAGGTGCTCGTGCTCAACCCCGGCGACACGACGCTCCCGCGGCTGGAGGACGGCGATCGGATCCAGGTCGTGCGCGAGTCGGTCGGCACCGATCAGATCATGGAGACGGTGTCCGAGATCTCGCAGGACATCCGCGCGGTCACGCGACAGCTCGAGCGCAGCTTCGGCAACGACGAGGCCGGCAATCGTATGGGGAGCGCGCTCGAAGACTTGAGCGAGGCGCTCGCGGCGGTGAACCGCACGATTCAAGCCAACGAGGCGGTGGTCACGCGCACGCTCGCCGACATCGAGCAGACCACGAGCGCCGGCGGACCACGCTTGGTCGCGGCGCTCGAGAACCTCGAGCAGATCACCTCGGACGTACGCGGCGTGATCTCGAACCGTCGACCGGAGCTCGACCAGGCGGTGGGCGAGGTCGACGACACGGTGTCGTCGATTCGGCGCGCGTCGGAGCAACTCGAAGAGGTGCTCGCGGACGTACGCGCGGTGACGGACCGAACGGCACGCGGAGAGGGCAGCCTCGGACGGCTCACGAGCGACGAGACGCTGATCGACGAGATCGAGGGCACGGCCGAGGGCTTGAACAACCTCGTGGGTGGCTTCGCGCGCTTGCAGACGATCGTGGAGCTGCGCAGCGAGTACAACTTCCTCGCGAACACCTTGAAGACGTACTTCTCGTTGCGCCTCGAGCCCCGCGAGGACCGGTACTTCTTGATTCAGCTCGTCGACGATCCGCGGGGTGACATCTCCGTCACCGAGACCCAGGTCACGCGGAGCGGCTCGCCGGATCCGGGCGAGTACGTCGAGCGGCGCGTGGTCCGCGGTGACGCGTTGCGGTTCACGATCCAGCTCGCGAAGCGCATCTCCTTCGCGACGTTCCGCTTCGGCATCATGGAGAGCACGGGCGGGCTCGGCCTCGATCTGCACATCTGGAACGACCGGCTCGAGATCAACTCGGACGTGTTCGCGTTCGGCGTGCAGACGCTCCCGCGCGTGCGCGCGCGCCTCGCGTTCGAGATCGTGAACCGCCTCTGGGTGACGGCGGGCATCGACGACGCGCTCAACGAGAGCTTCGACTTCTTCCTCGGTCTGCAGCTCCGGTTCAACGATCAGGATCTGCGCTCGCTGCTGCCCTTCCTCGGTGGCGCGCTCTCGGGCGCGGCGGGCGGCTGAGCACGCGACCGACCCGCCACGAACGGGTCGTTCGAGGCACGAAGCGATCGTCGCTTGCCCCGAACGCGCGGCAGAGCCGATGCTCGCGGCATGAAGCGACTGTGCATCGTCGCCTTCGCGCTGGTCGCGTGTGGGCAGAGCAACGAGAGCGGCAGCGGCGGCAACGTGTGGGCGCAGGGACCTGCGGACCCTTCGGAGGAAGCGACGACCGAGGTCGAGCTCGCGTCGGGCGCGACCTGCGACGGGACCCCGAGCTGTCCGCGCGGTCAGGTCTGTTCGGGCGGGCTCTGTCGGCATCGACGCACCAGCGTGCGTGCCGAAGCGCTTGCGTCGGCCGCCGAAGCGCAGCGACTCGCGGGCGACTCCGAAGGCGCGCTCACGTCGTTCGAAGAGGCGCTCGGGGCGTACGTCGAGGCACAGGTGCCCGCGCCGGCCGAGGTCGCGTGCTCGGCCGCGCTGCTCGCGCTTCGTTACTACGACACTCCGGAAGAGCGCGAGCGCGGCGCGCGCTTCGCCGATCGTTGTTTTCGCGCGTCGTTGCCGGGGAACACGCAGCGCGTGGAGGTGCTCCGCGCGGTTGGTCGCCTGCGCTACGACGGGCTCGCGCTCGACGGCTTCGACCAGCCGACGGCGCCGGAGCGTTTCTTCTCTCGCGAGCCCTCGCGGCCGACGGTGGACGCGGTCGAGCTCGCGCTCTCGCTGCCGGAGTCGAGCGATCCCGGCTACGCGGAGGTGCGTGAGGCGCTGCGGACCGAGGACGCGACGCGCATCGTGGCGGATTGCTTCATCCAGGATTGGGAGCTGCGCCATCAACGCGAAGCGCGCGCCTCGCTCCTGCTGAAGCTGGAGACGCGGATGCGCGACATGGGCACGTACGATCTCTACGAGGGCGCGTTCACGGTGGAGAAGACCTCGCTCGACGTGGACGGCTTCGAGCCATGCCTCGCCGCGGGGCTGACCGCGTACCTCGCGGAGAGCGGCGTGCGGGTCGGACGGAGCGCGCGTTGGCAGATCCCGTTCGAGGTGGCCGCGCAGCTCTGACGTTCGCGAAGTACACGCGAGCTTTGCGTGTGACCGCGGCTCGTCGCAGGCTCGCGCGCCATGGAGCTCTGGGAAGCGCTGCTGCTCGGGCTGGTGGAGGGACTCACGGAGTACCTGCCCGTCAGCTCCACCGGTCATCTGCTGGTCACGCAGCGACTGCTCGGCATCGAGAGCGGCGAGGCCGCGAACGCGTTCGCGATCGTGATCCAAGCGGGCGCGATCGTCGCGGTGCTCGGGCTCTACCGCGCGCGGGTGATCGCGATGCTGCGTGGGCTCGTGGGGCGCGATCCGGAAGGCCTGAAGCTCGCGCTCGCGCTCGTCGCGGCGTTCGTGCCCGCCGCCGCTGCGGGATTGCTGCTCGGCGACGTCATCAAGAGCGTGCTCTTCGGGACGTGGCCGGTGGTGATCGCGTGGGTCGTCGGCGGCGTGCTGCTGGTCGCGTTCGGAGGTCGACTGCGGAAAGTCGAAGGCGGTGGGCTGGAGACGCTCGACTGGAAGCGCGCCGTGATCGTCGGTCTCTTCCAATGCCTCGCGCTCTGGCCGGGCACGAGCCGCAGCCTCGCCGCGATCGTCGGCGGCGTCGTCGTCGGGCTCTCGCTGCCCGCCGCGGTCGAGCTGAGCTTCTTGCTCGGGCTCCTGACGCTCGGCGCGGCGACCGCGTACGAGAGCCTGCAGAGCGGGAGCGTGATGCTCGATGCGTACGGCGCGGCGCCCCACGCGGTGGGCTTCGCGGCGGCCTGGGTCTCGGCCGTCCTCGCGGTGCGCTTCATGGTGCGCTCGCTGCAGAAGTACGGGCTCGCGATCTACGGGTGGTGGCGCATCGCGATCGGCGTCGCGGTCGGCGCGTGGATGCTCTCCGGCGCGAACCTCTGAGGTGCGGCGCCCGCTGGCTCGCGCGGCACGGAGCTCGCATCGAGGAGCTCGACGGAGCTCAACGCGCGCGGCGAGCGCGACGGCGTCGAGCGCGACCTGCGTCGGTGCCGGCGTCGAGCACGGCTCCGGCGTCGACTCCCGCATCGAGTGCTCCCGCGTCGTTCACGACTCCCGCGTCGTTCGTCGCGGAGGCCGCGTCGGACGTCTGCTCGTTCGGCTCCTCTTCGGACGCCGCACGATCGTCGCGTGGGCTCTGGCGGTCGAGCCACTCGGCGAAACCACGAAGCAGCGCGCGGTGGAACGCGTCGGCCACCCGTTCGTAGCCGGACGGCGTCATGTGGCGGAGGTCGCCCGACGCGAGCCGCAAACGCAGCCAGCGTCCGATCGCGTCGCGGCCACCCATCGCGGCGAGGGTGTCGAAGAACGCGCAGCCTTCGGCGGCCGCGGCCGCGCGCTGCGCTTCGACGATCACGGGGAGGTTCTCCATCGTCACCACGCGACCGCGCGCGTCGCGCTCGCCCTGATCGAGCGGCGCGAAGACGAGGCAGCCGAGGTCGTCGCGACCGCCGCGCATCCGACGGATCACCTCGCGGTAGTCGGTCTGGTAGGTGTCGCGGCGGATGTTGTCCTCCGCTTCGTTGCCGCCGAAGCCGAGCACCACGAGGTGGGTTCCACGCAGGCGGAGCTGCCGCGCGACGTGCTCCGCGTCGAAGTAGAGCAGGCGCGACGCGCGCGCGCCGACGAGGCCGAGCGAGTCGTAGACGACCCCCGGTCCTTCGCGTTCGAGGGCGACGCCGTAGAGGCGCGGTTGTCCTCCCGCGAAGCGCAGGTCGAGCGCGTGCGCGCCGGTGGGCACCGCGAGCTCGAGCACCGCGTCCTCCGAAGGATCCGCGACGGCCTCGACGCGCGTCCACACGCCGCCGTCGAGACGATGCTCGAAAGCGCCTCCGCGTTCGTGCTTCTGGTAGTACACGAGGAAACGCGAGACCTCGCGACCCACCGGGCCGTCGTCGGTCGTCGCGAAGTGCGCCGTCGCGCCGGGGCGGCCGCGGTACTGGATGCCGCCGAAGCCGTACCAGCCGGTCGAGTCGTGGTTGCGCGTGATCTCGCGCAGCTGCCAGCTCTCGCTCGCCCGGTGCTCGACGTCGCGGTGTCGGTACGGGAGGTAGCCCTTCGCGATCAGCACGAAGCCGTGACCCGCGTCACCGAAGCGGGCCTGTAGATCGCGACGCACGGTCGAGGTGATGTGATCGGTCGCGATGCTCGAGTCGCCGTAGTGCGCGATGCGCGTGACCGCGCGCTCTTCGCCGAGCGCGGTGCGCAGGAGCTGCGCGTAGAACGGCGCGAGCCCCCGATCCCCTTCGTCGACGATCGCGACGGGCGCGCCCTCGTAGTCGGTCGGATCGATCGTGTAGCGCGGTCCGCTCGGGGTCTGCACGACCGGTCGCACGCGCGGCGTCGCCGGGCGCACCGGCGCGACCGGCTCGTCCTCTTCCGGCTCCGCGGCGTTGCCGCCCGACGTCCCACCGAACGCGTAGCTCTCGGTCGCCGGCTCGACGAGCGACTGCATCGGCCACGGATCGCCCGGCAACCACGGGCGAAAACGATGCAGCGGTGGAACGACGTACGTCAGCAGCGCGAGGAGCGCGAGGGTTCCGCCCGCGAAGAGGAGGTGCCGCAACGCGGCGTGGGTGACCGCGTCCATGGCGTCGGGGTCCGTCGGACCGAGGACGTCGAGGACCGGCTCGGGCGCGGCGTGCGGAGCGAACGACAGCGGCGTCTCCGACCGCGGCGCGAGCGGCGGCTCCGGCAGCGGCGCCTCCGACGAGGCGGGCGTCGGCGGCACGGGAGCCTTCGGTCCGCCGTTCTTCGACGAACCGTTCTTCGACGAACGCTTCTTGGGCGGAGTGGCCATCAGAACTGGAAGTAGATGAAGGGAACCGCCTCGGCGGAGGCGACCAGACCGAGCACACCGGCGGTGACCGCGAGCGCGAGACCTTGCGCGGGCGCGGGCAGGCGGACGAACGCGCGCTCGACGCCGGCGAACCAAGCGCGTGGCGTGTAGTGGAGCGCGAAGGTCCCGAGGAGGAGCGCCCAGAGGGTCGCGTCGATGCGGAGGGTGGAGACCGCGCTCGCGAGCTGCGTCGCGTCGAGCCCCGGACCCGTGAGATGCGTCCAGACGGAGCTCGCGGAGTCCGAGAGGCGCCCGCCCACCGCGCGCGCGTTCTCCATGCTCGACGCGCGGAAGAGGATGCGGCTGAAGACCACGAACTGCAGACACAGGAAGACCTTGAACGCCGTGACCGCCAGCTTCGGCTTCCGTTCCAGCGCGCGCTCGCTCTCCCCGTCGCGATAGGGGCCCTCTCCCTGCCGAACTCGCTCGGTCGGAACGCGCTTCAAAGGCGTGAGTCGAACGAACAACCGGTGCGCCGTCATCGCGCCCGCTTGCAGGAGCGCATACCAGAAGAAGACCACGAAGTTCTGCCACCAGCCGTGCCAGATGCCGACGAGGAACATCGTGAGCGCGAGGTTGAAGTACGCGCGAATCGGACCGACGCGCGAGCCTCCGAGCGGGTAGTAGAGGTAGTCACGGAGCCAACGGCTGAGCGTCATGTGCCAGCGGCGCCAGAAGTCCGCCGGGCTCGTGGCTTGGTACGGTCGGTCGAAGTTCTCCGGCAGATCGAGCCCCATCAGCATCGCGGAGCCGCGCGCGACGTCGGTGTATCCGCTGAAGTCGCAATAGAGCTGCATCGTGAAGCCGTAGAGCGCGAGCACGACCTCGACGCCGCTGAACATCTCGGGTTGATCGAAGACACGATCGACGAGGTTCAGCGCGAGATAGTCGGCCACCGCGAGCTTCTTCACGATGCCGAGCGCGATGAGGAAGAGACCGCGCGAGACACGCTCGGTGTCGACGCGCGGGCGTCCGCCTTCGAGCTGCGGAAGGAGCTCGCTCGCACGCACGATCGGTCCCGCGACGAGCTGCGGGAAGTACATCACGAAGGCCGCGAAGCTCACGAAGGACTTCGCGGGCGCGAGCTGACCTCGGTAGATGTCGATCGTGTAGGAGAGCGTCTGGAACGTGTAGAAGCTGATGCCGACGGGCAGCATCGCGTTGAGGAGCGGGAGGTCCACGTCGAGCCCGATCGACCGGAGCCCCTCGGAGATCTCGAGCGCGAAGAAGTTGTAGTACTTGAACGTGAAGAGCAGCCCGAGGTTGCCCGTGAGGCTCAGCGCGAGCCACGTCTTCTTCGTGCGTCGATCCTCGCTCGCGTGGATGAAGCGACCCGCGAAGTAGTCGAGGACGGTCGAGCCGAGGATGAGCAGCAGGTACTTGGCGCTCCAGGCCGCGTAGAACGCGCAGCTCGCGAAGAGCAGGTAGCCGAGGCGTTCCCGCTCGTGACGCGCGAGGGTCCACCAGGCGGCGACGGAGATGCTCAGAAAGAGCAGGTAGTCGAGGCTGTGGAACAACATGACGCGGCCGGAAGCGCGGCGTGATAGCGCCTCGCGGGGGGTGCGACCACCCGCGCCCCCGTCCACCCGGCTCTGGGCCCCTTCCGACGCTCAGACG
>CALJLK010000175.1 GCA_937982655.1 uncultured Sandaracinus sp. | reverse complement strand
CCTGTGCTCAAACCGATCAACTTCACGATTCCCGGCGATGCGTCGTCGGCGGCGCGCGGGGGAGTCGACCGTGCGATCGACGAGCACGCGTCGGGGCGCATCTGGCGGCGCAGCGTGCTCGCCGAGCCGCTCTCGGTGGCCCTCGCCGATGCCGAAGTGCTCGTGGTGCACGCGCAGCTTCGTGCCTCCGACCACGAGCTTCGCGCGTTGGGCACTGCGTGGCGCTCCGATCTCGATCTCTTCGTGCGCCGCGGCGGCATCGTGGTGCTCCTCGACGGTGAAGGCTCGCACGCAGGGACCTGGCAGATCCTCGACGCGGCTGGGCTGCTCGTCGCGACCTCTCGCGTGTCGGTCGATGCGGCCGCCGTCTCGGTCGTCGCTCCCGGCGATGCGGTCGCGGCGCGTCTACCCGACCGCTACCGCGCCGAGCGTTCGAGCGTCGCGTTCGTCGGCATGAGCCTCGGGACCACCGTGGTGGCGCACGAGCTCGGTCCGGTCGTCGTCCATCGCGTGGTGGGGCCATGAGCTCCGCGCGACGTCGACCCACACGGCGCGCGATCTCGATCACGGTCGCATGTCTCGTCGCGCTCGAGCTCGGCTCCCCGTCGGCCGTCTCGGCCGACGAGCCGTGGATGCTCGGGCTCGAGCTCGACGCGATGGCCCCGCTTCGCGCGCCGCAGACCGAGCGGTTTCGTCCGGGAGGTGCGGGCTCGGTGACGCTCTTGCGTTCGCTCGGAACCCACTTCGCGCTCGGTCTTCGCGCACGCGGAGCCTGGCTCACGGACGGGCCGGCCCCAGCCGACACCACGCTCGTGGATCCCGGAACCGGGGGGCTCGGCACGTTGGAGATGGTCTTGCGACCGCGCCTGAGCACGGGTGGACTCCGCGACGCACGCGCAACCGGTCTCTTCGTCGAGCTCGGCGGCGGCGCGGCTCTCACGGGCGGTCACCTACGCGCGACGTTCGGCGGCGCGCTCGGGTACGGCATCGCCGCGGGACCGATCACGATCGCCCCCATCGCTCGCTACCAGCACGTGGTGCAGCCCTCGGAAGGCCAGCTCGACGCGCGCGACGCGTCGCTCTTGCTCGTGGGCATCGAGCTGGTGCTCTTCGATCCGCGCGCGCGCCCGCCCGTCGCGGAGTCGACCCCGTTCGAGCTCGATCCGTCGAGCGTCGATCGCGATGGGGACGGCTTGCCGGACGCGCGCGACGTGTGTCCCGACGAGCCGGAGGATCTCGACGGCTTCGAGGACGAAGACGGTTGCCCGGACCTCGACGACGACGGCGACGGCATCTTCGACGTCGACGACGCGTGCCCGCGCGAGCCCGAAGACCCCGACGGATTCCGAGACGAGGACGGCTGTCCGGATCCCGACAACGACGACGACGGAATCCTCGACGACGACGACGCGTGTCCGCTCGAGCCCGAAGTGCTCAACGGCATCGACGACGCGGACGGGTGCCCCGACGAGGGCCTGATCGTGATGATCGACGACCGCGTGGTGATCGACGAGCACGTGCTCTTCGACTTCGAGCGAGCGCGCGTCAAGAGCGCGGCGCGGGCCGTCCTCGATGCCATCGTCGAGCTCGCGCGCCAGCACCCCGAGTGGACGCAGCTCCGCGTCGAAGGGCACGCGGATCGCCGTGGCGACGAGGAGTTCAACCTGCGGCTGAGCGAGCGTCGCGCGCGCAACGTGATGCGAGCCTTGCTCGAACGCGGGCTCGAAGGACGCGAGGTCACCTTCGTCGGCTTCGGCGCGAGCCGTCCGCGCGACGAGCGTCGCAACGAGGCGGCGCACCAACGAAACCGGCGGGTGGAGTTCGTCGTGATTCGGCGAGGCGGCGTGGACGCTTCGTCGACGCGAGATCACTCCGCGGACGCAGACCACACCGACGCAACACTCGACTGACGGGTTGGGGGTACCAGATGAGGCACGCATCGATCGATTCCGACCGCACGAAACCTGACTCCGAACGCGCGACGACCACCCAGGCTCGGCGGCCGAGCCATTCGACGCCCGGAAGCCACCCGTCCAGCACTCGTCGGCGCCCCGACAGCGTGAGCCCACTCGCGCTGCGGATCTTGGAGCGCGCTTCTTCCCCCGAGTGTCGGGTCGACGAGCTCGCGGCGTTGGCGACGCGCGATCCGAGCTTCGCGCTGCGGATCCTCCGCGTGGTCAACAGTCCAGCGTTTCGACGGACGCTTCCAGTGGAGGACATCCGCCAAGCCGCCAGCATGCTCGGCGCCCGCGGCCTCCGAAGCGTCGCACTCGGCCTGGTCGTGGTGGGCATGGTCCCCGACGACGACCTCGGTGAGGCGCTCCTCACGGCCTGTCTTCGTCGTGGTGCGGCGGCCCGCGCGCTCTGCCCCGCGCTCGGCGAGACCGATCTGGATCGTGGATTCACCCTCGGTCTTCTTCTCGAGGCCGGGCTGCTCGGACACGCGATCGCGTACCCCGATCCCGTCCGAGAGCTCTTGTCCACGCCGATCGCTCACCGGGAGCTTCGGGAACGCCTCCTCGGGCTCGATGCCCACGCACTCGCCGGCGCGGAGCTCGCGAGACGAAACTTCATGCCCCCGGAGGTGTGTGAGGCGATCGCCACCCACCACGACGCCGAGCCGCCTGCCAGTGCGCTCGGGCGCGTGGCGTGGCTCGCCGAGCGGATCGTCGCGGTGTTCGAACCGGGAGACCCCGCGCGCGCGCTCGCTCGAGCCCACGAAGCGGCTCGCGCGGTCGACGTGGACGTGGAGGACGTCGACTCGGTGCTGGCGCGGCTCCCGAAGGAGGTCGCCGAGACTGCGGTGGGGTTCGATCGTCCCGTCGGTGCGCAGGTCGAGCTCGATCAACTGTCGGAGGTCGCGAGCGCGGCGCTCGTGGACTTGAACTTGGAGTACGAACATCTCGTCCGGTACCTCGAGCGCGCGCTCGAAGAGAAGGACGAGCTGTTGCGGCAGAAGGACGCTCTCGAGAAGGAGCTGCGTGAGCTCGCGAGCTCGTTGCACCACGACGCCAGCACCGATGCGCTCACCGGCTTGCCGAATCGACGGTCGTTCGACCTCAAGGCGGAGCGCCTCCTGCTCGACGCGGAGCGAGTCGGACGGCCTCTGGCCCTGCTCGTGCTCGACATCGACTTCTTCAAACGCGTGAACGACTCGCACGGACACGCCGGAGGCGACGCAGTGCTGACGCGGCTCGGCCGCCTGCTCGTCGCCGAGCTTCGTCCCGAAGACGCGCCCGCTCGCTTCGGTGGCGAAGAGTTCGTCGTGCTCCTGCCCAACACCACGGCGGTGCAGGCGCTGTCCGTCGCCGATCGCATCCGCAAGCGTGTGGAGACCACGACCGTCGCGTTCGACGACCGTCGCATCGCGACGACCGTCAGCATCGGCGTCGCGACGTTCCGGCGTGGTCGAAGCGACGAGAGCCAAGCCCTCTTCGAGCGCGCCGACAAAGCGCTCTACGAAGCGAAGCGCCGCGGTCGAAACTGCGTCGTGGTCGCCGCCAATCCCGGCGCGACCGGCACATCGACCGGCTCACTTCACGCCGCACGCGTAGGTCGCTGACGGATCGTCTTCGAGCTTCAACGATCGAGCCACGCGTGCACGCTCGCGCGCTGCGCATCGCGCCGCGCGGCGCACAGACGCACGCTCTCCACCGCCGACGCCAGGTTTCGCGGCCCACCCGGGAGCGACTCCACGCGCGGGCCGAAGAAGCTCTCCAGCTCGCGCGCGGCCTCTTCGTCGCAGCCCTGTCCGACCACGAGCGGCAGATAGCCCGCGTAGCCCGGCGGCAGCTTCGCCACGAGCGCGTCGACGTTCGCGGCCATCCACTCGCCCACGATCGGGCGCACGCTCGGCTCGCGGTTCAGCATCGCGATCGGCGTGAGCACCTCGTTGACCCGCAGCTCGTCGCCGAGGGTGAGCGCGAGCACCTCGCGGACGCGCTCGGGGTTCCGCGTCGACGCGAGCGCGCGGATCAAGCTGCGTCGGATCACGCCGTCGGACTCGGTCGCGAGCCGCGCGCGCACCAACGGCCACACGTCGTTCGGCGTGCCCTCGCCGACCTCCACCGCGACGCGCACCGCCGCCTCGACGAGATCCGGCGGCACCGCCGAACGATCGATCGCGTCGGTGCCGAGGAACGCGCGGCCTCGTCGCGCGGCTTCGGTGCGCGCGCCTCCGTCCTCCGCCACGCCGGCGAGGAACGCGAGCACGGCCGAGCGGCGCAGCGCGACCTTCTCGTCTTCGCCCGCACGTGCGCTCCAGCCGAGCCGTCGCGCGTCGTTCGCGTACGCGCGCGACAGCCGCGTGCGCAGCTTCGCGGCGTGGCTTTCATCGACCACGTGCTCGAGCACTCCGTCGAGGAAGCCGAGGCTCGCGGTCGCGACCGCGTGGTGCGGATCGGACGCGAGCGAGAGCAGCGCGTCGACCGCGGCGCCGCCGTCCACGCGGCCCGCGTCGAAGGCCGACTGCGTCGCGTCCGCGAGCGAGAGTCGCTCCGCCACCGAGAGCGACCCGCGCGCGCGACGGAGCGCGTCGAGCTGCGTCGCGGGCAGCGACCAGCGGTAGTAGCCCGCGGCGGCCGCGTTCGGGTGGATCCACGCCGGGCATGCCTGTGTTTGCAGCGCGAAGCCACCTTCGGCGGACGTGAGCAGCCCGCACGTCTCGCCGATCGTCCGCGGCTGACCCCGCGGACCAGCGACGCCCGTCGTGCGTGCGCCGCGGCCCGCCGGGTGACGCACGCACACCGGGATCTGCCACGTGCGGTCGGTCTCCATCGGAGAGCCGACCGGCGCGAAGCGGCGCTGCTTCAACTGCACCCGCGCGCTCTGCCCTTCGCACACCAGCTCGGCTTCCACGAAGGGAACGCCCGGCTGCTCGAGGAAGGTGCGGAAGGGCGTCGCGACGTCGCGTCCGCTCGCTTCGCCGAGCGCGCGCATCAGGTCGTCCGCGGTCGCGTTCTCGAAACGGTGCGCGTCGAGGTATGCGCGCACGCCGCGCTGGAAGCTCTCGCGCCCGAGCCAACGCTCGAACATCGCGAGCACGCCGGCGCCCTTGCCGTACGTGATGCCGTCGAACGCGTTGTGGATGTCGTCGCTGGAGACGATCGGCTGACGGATCTGCCGCGCGCTCACGAGCGCGTCCTCGTTCATCGTCGACTGCACCCAATCGAGCAGCTCGAGCTCCGGCTCGTAGCCGGGCCGCCATCCTTCGATCGCGCGGTACTCCATCCAGCTCGCGAACGCCTCGTTGAGCCAGAGGTCGTCCCACCACGCCATCGTCACGAGGTTTCCGAACCACATGTGCGCGAGCTCGTGCCCCACGAGGTACGCGAACGTCCGCAGGAGCCGCGTCGGCGAGCGCTCGTCGTCCACGAGCAAGAGCGCGTCGCGGAACGTGACGAGCCCGACGTTCTCCATCGCGCCCGCTTCGAAGTCCGGCACCGCGACGAGATCGAGCTTCGCGTAGGGGTAGGGCGATCCGAACCAGGTCTCGAGCGCGCCGAGGATCGCGGGCGTGTGCTCCATCGCGTACGCGAGCTCGGGCCCTCGACCACGCACCGCGAGCCCACGCAGCGGCAGCGGCGCTTCGCGACCCGCGGCGGGCGGCACGGTCGTCTCGACCACGTCGAAGGGACCGACCGCGATCGCAAAGAGATAGGTCGGCATCGGTGGGGTCGGCGCGAACGTGTGCACCTCGTCCTCCACCGACTCCACGGGCGAGTTCGCCGCCACGACGTCGCCCGCGTGCCCGCGCACCTTCACGCGGAAGGGCGTCTTGAAGCGCGGCTCGTCGAAGCACGGGAACGCCTTGCGGGCGGAGAGCGGCTCCATCTGCGTGAACGCGTAGCGGTCCTCGCCGACGTTCACCGCGTAGAGCCCTTCGAGGTTCGTCGCGAAGGGCGCCGTCCAACGCAGCTCGAGCTGCGCCTCGCCTTCGATCGCGCGCGTGAGCACGAGCTTGCCGAAGCCGTCCTCGTCGCTCGCGCCTTCCCACGACGCCGGCACGATCTCACCGCTCGGCAGTCGTGCCGCCGCGGTGCGCACGTCGAGCCCGAGCCCGTGCATCCAGATCACCCGCCGCGGCGCGTCGATCCGGACGTCGATGCGCACCTCGCCCGAGAAACGTTCCTGGCGCGGATCGACGTCGAGCACGAGCGCGTAGGCGGTCGGCGTCACGTCGTTCGGCAGGCGGCCCGCCTCGGGGCTCGAGCCGTCGGGACCCACGTCGACCGTCTCGGCCGGGGGCGGGGTCAACGGCGGATGCGTGACGTGCCCGACCTCGGGGGGAGGGCACGCGAGCACGAAGAGCAGGGACGAGCAGAGCCACGAGCGCATCGCGCGGGTGTAGCAAACGACACGAGAGAGGCGAAGCCGAGGGCGGTTCGCGGCGTCGTGATACGCGCAGCATCGGCGTGGCGTGCGCGCTGGACGCGCGCGGCGCCCGACCCGATGCTCGGCGCGTGCTCGTCGCGACTCCCGAGGGACCCTTCTGCGCGCATGGTGGTTTCCACGTCGATCCCGCAGCGCCAGTGGAGCGTGCGGTGCTCACCCATCTGCACGCCGATCACGCGCGACCCGGCACTCGCGTCGTGCACCTTCATCGTGCCGCGGAGCCCATCGCGCGTCGTCGCCTGCCGGGCACGGAGCTCGTGCTTCACGACTACGGTGAGCCGTTTCGTCTCGGCGACGTCGAGCTCTCGCTGCATCCTGCGGGTCACGTGCTCGGCTCGGCGCAGCTTCGAATCGTCGCGGACGAGACCTGGGTCGTGACGGGCGACTTCAAGCGCGACGCCGATCCGACGTGTGCACCCTTCGAGCCGATCCGGTGTGACGTGCTGGTGACGGAGGCCACGTTCGGCCTGCCGGTCTACCGCTGGCCCGACGTCGACGCGGAGCTCGATCGGCTCGTCGCGTGGTGGGAGCAGAACACCGCCGCCGGTCGCGCGACGCTCGTCTACGCGTACGCGTTCGGCAAAGCGCAGCGCCTCCTCGCGGAGCTCGCGCGCCGCAGCGATCGCGTCGAGCGCGACGTCTTCGTGCACGGCGCGGTCGCGGCGCTCTGCGACGACTACCGCACGGCCGGCGTGCCGCTCCCGAACGTGAAGCTCGTGCGCGACGAGCCGAAGCGCACGTCGTGGGCAGGTCGTCTCGTGCTCGCGCCGCCCTCGGTCCGACGTTCTCCCTGGGTGCGCCGCTTCGGCGATCACGAGACCGCGTTCGTGAGCGGTTGGATGCGCGTTCGCGGCGCGCGGCGCGGTCGCGGCGTCGATCGCGGCTTCGTGCTCTCCGACCACGCGGACTGGCCGGCGTTGATCCGCACCGTGCGTGACTCGGGGGCGCGTCGGGTGCTCGCTACCCACGGCTTCGCGGGCTCGCTCGCGCGTCATCTGCGCGAGGCGTACGCGCTCGACGCCGACGTGCTGCCGACCGCGTGGGAAGGCGAAGCTGGCGCGGAGCGCACCGACGACGGAGGCGAGCCGTGACCTCGACGTCGAGCACTCCGGGTTTGCGAGGGCTGACCGGGCTGGCCGCGCTGCACGAGCGACTGGAGGTCACGTCGGGGACCACCGCCAAGACGGAGGCGGTCGCGCGCGCGCTCCGCGAGGCCACGGCGTCCGACGCGGCGTGGACGCTCTTTTTTCTCTCGGGTGGGCGCCTCAAGCGCGTGATCGGTCCCGCGCGCCTCGCCGAGCACGCGCGCGCGGCGCTCGCGATCGAACCTTGGCTCTTCGACGAGTGCGCGGCCGCGGTGGGCGATCTGTCCGAGACGATCGCGTTGCTCTTCGAGCATGGGGCGGGCGGCGGTGAGCTCGTGGACGGGAGTCGAGCCGAGGACGGAGACCGAGACGGAGACGGAGACCGAGACGGAGACGAAGACCGACACGAAGTCCGAGATCGAGACCACTTCGAGAGCCTCGCGTCGTGGGTCGAGGCGTTGCGTGTCTTGCCCATGCTCGACGAGGAAACGCGCGCGGCGCGGGTCGTCGTGTGGTGGCGCGCGCTGCCCTTCGTCGAGCGGCTCGTGCTGACCAAGCTCCTCACCGGCGAGCTCCGCTCTGGCGTCTCGCGCACGCTCGTCGTACGCGCGGTCGAGCTCGTGAGCGGGGTCGCGCGCGAGGTCATCGAGCACCGGCTCACCGGCACCTTCGAGCCGAGCGAAGCGAGCTGGCGCGCGCTCGTCGACCCGAGCACCGACGCGCTCGCCGACGCGAGCCGCCCCTATCCCTTCGCGCTCGCGTCCCCGCTCGATCTCGTGCCCGCCGAGCTCGGTCCGATCGACGCGTGGATTGCGGAGAACAAATGGGACGGCATCCGCGCGCAGGTGGTGCGCCGCTCCGGCACCACGTGGATCTGGTCGCGCGGCGAGGAGCTCGTCACCGATCGTTTTCCGGACCTCGTGCGCGAGCTCGTCGCACTGCCCGACGGTACCGTCCTCGACGCGGAGTTGCTCGCGTGGCTCGACGGATCGGACGCGCCGCTGCCCTTCGCGGAGCTCCTGAAGCGCATCGGCCGCACCAAGCTCGGGCCGAAGATCCTGCGAGAGGTGCCGGCACGTCTCGTCGCCTACGACCTGCTCGAAGCGCAGGGAGAAGACCTCCGCGAGAGCCCGCTGGTCGAGCGTCGGGCGCGGCTCGCGGAGTTGGTGCAGACGCTCGGCTCTTCACGCGTCGCGCTCTCGCCCCGCGTCGAGGTCGAAGCGTCCGACGGAGTCGACGGCTGGAGCATGCTCGCCGCGCATCGCGAGAGCTCGCGCGCCCGCGGTGTCGAAGGGCTGATGCTCAAGCGGGCGGACAGCCCCTACCGCGGTGGGCGCAAGCGCGGCGACTGGTGGAAGTGGAAGGTCGATCCCTTCACGATCGACGCGGTCCTGATCTACGCGCAGGCCGGCCACGGCAAACGCGCCGGCCTCTTCACGGACTACACCTTCGCGGTCTGGCACGAGGGTGCGCTCGTCTCGGTCGCGAAGGCGTACACCGGCCTCGACGACGCCGAGATCCGCGAGCTCGACGCGTGGATCCGGCGCCACACCGTGGAGCGTTTCGGACCCGTGCGGAGCGTCGAGCCCGTACACGTCTTCGAGCTCGCCTTCGAGGACGTGCGCGCGAGCACGCGGCACAAGAGCGGCGTCGCGGTGCGTTTCCCTCGCATCGTGCGGTGGCGTCGCGACAAGCCCGCCGCGGAGGCCGACACGCTCGCGGTACTGCAGAAGCTCGCGCGCGCTTGAGCCCGTTGGGTTGGAGCGACAGGTGGCGGTGGCGCGTCGACCGCACGTCGAACGACACGCCCTGGCCGGGGTCGACCCGACGGTCGCGAGGCGACGACGCGAACGACAGGTGCGCACCGCCGTTTCACGACGCAGACTGCGCGCCGTGCCGACCGAGGTCCCGGAAGAGCGCATCCCGCGCGAAGTCTTCGAAGTCTGCGACGTGCTCCGTCGTGCGGGTCATCGCGCGTGGATCGTGGGCGGCTGCGTCCGCGATCTCCTGCGCGGCCTCGCGGTCTCCGATTGGGATCTCTGCACCTCGGCCAAGCCCGAGCAGACCAAGGCCTGCTTCAAGAAGGTGATCCCCACCGGCATCGCGCACGGGACCGTCACGGTCTTGTGGAAGGGCCACGCGTTCGAGGTCACCACGCTGCGCGGCGAAGGCGCCTACACCGACGGCCGCCGCCCCGACGAGGTCTTCTTCGTGGACGACATCCGCGAAGACCTCGCGCGCCGCGACTTCACGGTGAACGCCATCGCCTACGATCCCGTGCTGCGCCGCGTGGAAGATCCCTTCGGCGGCCGCGAGGATCTCGACGCGGGCCTGCTGCGCGCGGTCGGCGTCCCGGCGGAGCGTTTCGCCGAAGACGGCCTGCGCATCCTGCGCGGCGCGCGCTTCGTCGCCACGCTCGAGATGGAGCTGCACCCCGACACCCGCGACGCCTTCGCGGGCGCGCTCGACGTCTACGCGAAGGTCAGCCGCGAGCGCATCCGCGAGGAGTGGCTCAAGGCGTTCAAGGCGCGCCGTCCGTCGCGTGCGTTCGTGGTGATGCGCGACACCGGCATCCTCGCGCGCACCTGCCCGCTCCTGCAGGCGCTCGACGCCATCGCGGTCGGCCCCGGCGTCACCGCCTTCGATCGCTCACTGCGCGCGATGGATCTCGCGGAGGGCCCGGTCGCGCGCCTCGCCGCGCTCTTGCACGCGGTGGGTCTGCCGCGCGTCGACGAAGGCTCGCGCGCGTACGCGTCCGTGGGCGCGGATCTCCTGGAAGCGTGGCTCCGCGACCTCCGCTTCTCCAACGACGAACGCCGCGACGTGCTCCACCTCGTCCGCCATCACGCGCTCGATCTCGACGCGCTGCGAGACGACGTCGCGGTGCGCCGCTTCCTGCAACGCGTCGATCCCAAACACGCCGAGGCCGTCCTCGCGCTCGCGAAGGTGGTGCGCCTCGCGGCCGACGAAGACCCCGCCGCGATCGACGACCTCACCGCGCGCCTCCGCGCCGCCCTCGCCACGCGTCCGCCGCTGCGCGTCGGGGATCTCGCGGTGAACGGCCAAGACGTGCTCGCCACCGGCACCTCCGGTCGCGCGGTCGGGCGCCTGCTCGACGCGCTCCTCGATCACGTGATCGAGCACCCGGAGCACAACACGCGCGACGTGTTGCTTCCTCGCTTGAACGAGCTCGCGCGCGCTCTCGCGACGGAGGCCAGCGCATGAGCGACTACGTCGATCTGCACGCGCATTGGATCCCCGCGGTCGACGACGGCGTGAAGACCTACGACGAAGGCCTCGCGCTCGTGCGCGGTCTGCGCGGCCTCGGCTACTCGCTCTGCGTCGCCACGCCCCACATCCGCACCGCGATGTTCGAGAACCGCCGCCCGGGTCTGGAGCAGGCCCACGCGGCCTTCGTGGCGCAGGCTTCGCAGCAGGCCGACGTACCCGAGCTCGGCCTCGGAGCGGAGCACTTCTTCGACGACGTCTTCTGGGGCCTCTTCCAGCGCGGCGAGCACCTGCCGTATCCGGGCGAGAAAGCCGCGCTCGTCGAGCTCCCTCCGGAACGTCTTCCGCTCCGGCTCGAGCACGTCTTCTTCGAGATGCGGGTGCGCGGGGTGCGCCCGATCCTCGCGCACCCCGAGCGTTATCGCGCGTTCTACGACGAGAGCGACGCCCTCGATCCGCTGCTCGACGCGGGCGCGATCCCGCAGCTCGATTTGATGAGCCTCGTCGGTCGCTACGGCCGCCAGCCCCAGCGCGCGGCGGAGCGTCTGCTCTCCGAGGGCCTCTATTACCTCGCGTGCAGCGACGCGCACCGCGCGATCGACGTAGACCTCGTGCGCGACGCCATCGCGCGACTGCGCGCTCTGGTCGGTCGCGAAGAGGCCGACGCGCTGATGGGCGAGAACCCGCGGCGGATCCTGGCGGGGAACCCCGACTTCGAGTAGGTCCGGCACGTTCGCGGGGTCTTCGGGAGCTCCGCGGCCTTCACTTCACTTTCGGTCGCCTCGGCCACCCCGGGCGGCTCCACCTGATGAACGACGCCGCCGAAACGCCCGGCTTCTTCCGCCGCATCCTGCCGAAGCTCGTGCTCTCGCTCGCCCTCGGCGGCTTGTTCGCGTGGCTCGCGGCGCGCGGCGGGGTCCCACTCAACCCCGGCAAGCTCGACTTCTCGCGCGTCCAGTGGTGGACGGTGGGCGCCTACGTCGGGACCCTCTTCGTCACGCACCTCCTGCGCGCGACGCGCTGGCGTTTCCTCATCGCGCCCGTGAAGGAGCTCCCGCTGCGCGAGGTGATCGCGCTCAACTGGATCGGCTTCTTCGCCATCTTCGCGTTGCCGCTCCGCCTCGGAGAGATGGCGCGCCCCGCGCTCACCAAGCTCCGCCACGAGGTCAGCGTGAGCGCGGGCATCGGCACCGTCGCGGTCGAGCGCGTGGTCGACGGGCTCATCACGAGCCTCTGCGTCGCCTGGGCGCTCTTCGCGTTGCCCCACCTCGACTCCAACGATCCGCTCGTGCGCGCGTTGCCCTTCTACGGCTACCTCGCGCTCACCGTCTTCGGCTGCGCCTTCGCCGCGCTCGGCGTCTTCCTCTGGCAGCGCGCCTTCGCGGTCCGCGCGACCAAGGCCGTCTTCGGGCTCGTCTCCAAACGTTTTGGCGCGCTCCTCGCGGACAAGGTCGACGGAGTCGCGGACGGCATCCGCTCGCTCGCGAGTCTGCGTCTGACCCTCGGCTTTCTCTTCGAGACGCTGCTCTACTGGGGAAGCAACGCGGGCGGCATGTGGCTGCTCGCTTGGGGCTGCGGCATCCCGATGGAGCCCGGCCACGCGGTCGCGCTCATGGGCATCCTCGCGATCGGCATCCTCCTGCCCACGGGCCCCGGCCTCTTCGGCAACTTCCAGCTCGCGATCTCCACCGCGCTCAAGCTCTATTTCGCGGCCGAGATCGTCAGCAACGACGGCGCCGTCTTCATCTTCTTGCTCTACGTCGTGCAGGCCACCCTCATCGTGCTCGCGGGCGTGATCCCGCTCTACGCGATGAACCTCCGCTTCGGCGATCTGCTCGGCACCGAGCAGATCAAGAAGGGCCTCTCGACTCCCCCGCCCGCGCGTTGACGCGTGCGGTCGAGGTCCGAGGGGGATGCGCCGCGAGCGCGCCTCGATGAGACCGACGGCTCGACGAGGCTCGACGGTGCTCCACTCTTCGGTCGGAGAAGCCCGACCGAGCTCGACACCAAAACGACGAGTACAGACGATGGCGGCACGGAAGAAGCGAACGGAGATCGAGTGGGTCGGTGGCATCGTCTCGATGCCGATGTACGTCACCGGCGAGGGTGAGCCGTACCGCCCCGAGGCGCTTTTCTGGATGAGCGAAGAGGGCGTGCTCGGACACACGTTGGGTATGCCGGGGGAGGCGATCCGGCTGGCCTGCGAGAGTCTGCGCCACGCGGTCGAAAGGCCGATAGTGGGTCGGCCACACGCGCCGAACCGCATCCGTGTCGCTTCCCCCGAGCTCGCCGAGGCGCTGCGCGCGGGGCAGCCGGGTTTCGAGATCGTCTGCGCCCCGACGCCCGAGATCGACGTCGTGATGGCGGCGATGGTCGAGCGCATGGACGAGGATGCGCAGCGCGCGGAGTCGTACCTCTCACCCGACGTCGGCCCCGCGACGATCGCTGCGTTGTTCCAGGCCGCCGCGGTCCTCTTTCGCGCCAAGCCCTGGGCGATCGTGCCGAACGATCAGTGTCTCTTCGCGGTCGACGTCGAGGCGCTCGGGATCCGAGATGCGGCCCTGTCCGTGATGGGACAGATGGGGCAGAGCCTCGGGTTCATCCTGTTCGCCAACCTCGATGACTTCGAGGCCTACCTTGACGCAGCCGAAGCGATGGAGCACGGAGAAGTGGCGGCGATTCCTCCTCACCTCGTGCTCAACTTCGAGCGTGGTGCCGAGCTGAGCGCGTCTCTGCGCAAGGAGATCGCGGAGCATCGTTGGGAGGTCGCGGGATCGAAGGCGTATCCTTGGTTGGGCGCGGTGGACGAGGACCTCGTCGCGCGTCCGCCCACCGCGGCGGAGGTCTCAATCGCCACGGCAGTCTCGGTCGCGCTTGTGGAGATCCTGAAGGAGAAGAGCGCGCTCCTCGGGGCGTGGAACGGTGGCGAGCCGGTCGCGTGCACGCTCGTCGTCGCCACCCCAGCCGGCGAAGTGGAGGTGTCGCTCCGCGCGCCGTACGAGCGTGAACGGAGCGACTACGGTCCGCCCTACGACGTCATGGCGGATCTCTTCGAGCTCGGCCGAGACGGTGACGAGATCGATCCGGAGGAACGTGGTCCGCTTCAGGACGAGCTCGTGAGTCGCTTCGCCGCGTCGCCCGAGGGGAGAGCGCTCGACGACGTTCAGTTCTGTCATTTCGTGATGGACTTTGCGGCCGACTACTTCAACGCCACGATCGCGACCCTGGGTGCGCGGGATCTGCGTGAGATCCTGTTCGACATCATTCCTCGCAAGGTGAGCATCGACGCGTCGGCCGCGCGTTCGATCGTCGAAGTGATCCGAGCTTTCTTCGCCTTCTTGAAGCGCGAGTACCGGCTCGACCACGCCGACGCCTGCCTGCGGGTGCTCGGAGACGACGCGGTGAAGAAGCTCGAGGCCGCGCTCTCCGACACGAACAAGTTCGGCCTCGCGAAGTCGCTCGTCATGAGAGGTCGCGAGGCGGGCTTCGACATGGATTCGAAAGCAGGCATCGAGGCGTGGATGCGCGTCATGCAGTCCCAGCCCCTGCCCGCATCCGTGAGGCTGCCTGGCGTCGACACCCCCGCCCGACCGCCCGTCAAGGCGGCCGCGCGCGCCAAGAAGAACGCGCGCAAGGCGGCCCGCAGAGCGCGGAGGAAGAACCGATGACGCGTCGAGATCGCTACACGCGGACCATCGTGGGTCTGCCCGAACGTGACCTCGCGGAGCTGATCGTCGAGCTCGCGGCGCCGCTGCTCGAGAGGCTGGGCCCGACGCCCCCCGACGACGATGTGTGCGGCGTCATCGCTCTGGCGGTCTCGTTCTGGAACGCCAGCGTGCTCGCCTCGGATCGTTGGGAACACCCGCAGGTAAAGGAGCTGAACGCGCTGAAGAAGCGCATGTGCGGCCGGGCTGCGTCGCGCGAGGACGCGGCCACCTTCGAGATCCTCACCGAGCGATGGCGTGGGCATTGGCTCGATCCGCGCCTCGTAGACCATTGGGCGTACGAGCGCGACGCCGCGGGTGTGCTCCGGCTCGTGTGCACGATGGGGTTGCCGAAAGGAGTGGAGGCGCACGTTCCCCCGCCGCTCGAGAAGCGCATCTCCATCGGCGGCGCGTTCCTCGACGAGGTGCAGATCTCCATGGGTGGGAACGCGAGCCTGAGCTTCCCGGTGGAACGCCACCGCGGGGTGGTCGGCGAGGACGGCAGCGCGACAGTGCACGCGATGATGCCCTCGGCCCTCAAGCTCTTTGCGGAAGGCCGATTGCCTCGAGTAGGTGGCGATCCGGTCGAGGTCTCCCTCGGCGCCCGGCGGCTCGGCCCGATGGTGCTCGCCGAAGTCCGATGCGGTGGAGACGGCTCGCGACACGACGTCGCGGTGCTGGTGTTCCGCCGCGCCGACCCGTGAGGCGCGGGATAGTGCCGAGGACGCAGGAGACCGGATGCCACGGCGTTTCGCGTCATCGCAGCGTCTTGGTGGTGGCGTGCACGCATTCTCGTGATGCGCTTGGCTCGTCGGCTTCGATCGGCTCGGTGGCGAGCCACACCAGAAAGTGGACCTCCGCGCCCCCATCCGTACGGTCGGGGCATGCGCCGGCTCCTCGTCCTCCTCGCGTTCGTCTTCGTTCTCCCCGCGACCGCCAGCGCGCGTCGCAGCGACTCGCACGCGTACCGCTACGAGCAGGTCTGGAGCGCTGCTCTGCGTCTGCTCCGCGTCGACTACGGCTTCCCGATCCGGGACCGCGACGAGGACGTCGGCTTCGTGCTCTTCGACTACGTCGGCACCGGCCGCGCGGTCCCCGGCAGCCTCGAGGTCGTGCGCACCCGCCAGAACGACCAAGACGTCGTGCGCGTGACGCTCAACATCCCCGCGATGCCCGCCTACGTGGAGCGCATGATCCTCGACAAGCTCCAGCGAAAGCTGCGCGAGGAGTTCGGCGAGCCGCTCGCGCCCCCGCCGCCCCGCGAGGAGACGGAGGCGGACGACGAAGCGGAGACGGAGACCGAGACGAGCGACTCCGCCGAAGAGCCCGCGGAAGAGACCGGGCGTTCGTCGCGTCGACGCCGCTGAAGAAGCGGGCGGTCGGAAGCCGACCGACAAAAGAGAAA
>CALJLK010000174.1 GCA_937982655.1 uncultured Sandaracinus sp. | reverse complement strand
GTCGCTGATCGATGCTGCGCGGGGCGGCGGTTCGTCGAGGGAGTCGGGTGCGAGCGCTGATCGGGGGTGCGCTGGGCGAGCTCGCAGCGTGGTCAATGCTCGAACGGCGCTCGCCGCGCTCGACGATGTCGAGATCTTCGACGTCGTGACGACCGCGATCGAGGGGCGCGGAGAGGGGTGAGGCTCGCCGCCTGGGTCAGCCGATCGTGCCGCGGATAGCCAACTCGCCGCCCGGATCCGAGAACCCGATGGTCCCCTTCAGCCCGTCAGCGACGACGATGGCGTCGTCGGCGAACCCGATGGTCCCCTTCAGGCCTTCCGCGACGACGGTGGCGTCGTCGGCGAACCCGATGGTCCCCTTCAGGCCAGCGAAAGCCACGGTGCCCAGCGCGATCGCGCCGGAGGCGATCAGGGCGAGCGAGAGGGAGCGGGTAGCGCGGGTGGACATTGGGCGCTCGCTGGGTGGTGACGCGCGGAGTGCGCGGGTGACGATGCCTTAGACGATCCGCCGACCTCGTCTATTCACTCGGTCGAGACGCTTCCCATCGCGCGCTCGGCGCCCGGTCGCCGGCGTCCCAGGCTTCCCATTCCGGCGACGGGCTTCGCGCCAGCGCGCCCGCAACGACCGAACAAAGGCGCTGCACATCGGTTCATGTGCGTGATATGCTCGGCACACGTTCGTCACCCGCCTCCGCTCCTCAATGGATCCGCCATGAGAGCCCCGCGACAGCACCGGATCGACCCCGCGTACATCGAGCGCGTAGGCATCAGAGAGTTCCTCGCGCCCGCGCTCTCCAAGGTGCCTGGTGGGTCACGGTGGGCTGAAGAAGCCGGCTTCGCCCTCCACAACCTCAGCGACACCGCGGCGGTGGCGACCGCACTCGCCCACGCCCTCAACACGACGGACGTGCCAGACGCCGTGGTCGAGATGCTCGTGCAGTGCGAGTCGCTCGCCGAACCCGCCGCGTTCGAGTCCCTCTTGTCGGAGCTGAGGGAGTGGGGAAACAATCCTCCGGCGCCCGCCGAGTCTGAGTACAACCTGCCGTTGTGGGCCTACGTCCATGCAGGGGACGTGCTTCAGGGAGCGATCGACCGCCGCTTCGACGGCCCCCAGCGTCGGCTGTCGGACTTCGTGCTTCGCGCTCCGCGACCGACTTCGCGCAAGAAGATCGCTCAGAGCGCGAAGACGCTGCAGACCTTGCTTGAAGCCGGTCTCAAGGAGCGCGGGCGGTCGGAGTTCTGCCGGCTCGCGCTGCACTCGGAAGGCGAGTGGTCCGAGATCTACATCCATCACGCGACGACGAAGAAGGTCCGCACGCTGGTCGATGACCGTCACATCGGAGTCGCCGATCTGGATCCTGTTCAACGCCGGGAGCAGCGCGACAAGGTGCTGATGTTCGCTGCGCTTTGCGAGCGCACGTCGCGGCTTCGGGTGAGCGTTCGCTACAACGGCGATGCCAACTTGCTCCGGGCCGCGTTCGGCCAGGCCCTGTTCCGCGACGCTGATGCGTATCTCCCGTTCGAACGCTTCGACCTGTCCGGACTCCTCGTGACACCACTCGCTGCTCCGCCGCCGTTCGCATCCGCGCGGCTGGCCGAGTTCGAAGGCGACAACGGCGCAGGCTGGAGGGCGCACGTAAGGCACCGCGACGTCCATCGAGGAGCGAACAGCGCGCCGATCGACCTACGGGCGTTCTCGGCGACATCCGCGAAGTTCTACGTAAAGCCAGCGAAGGGGCGTGACCTGAGCATTGAGGTGCGCACCCCGAACTCGCTCCGGTATGCCAAGGCGCTCTCGCAGCACGATGTCGAAACATTCCTCGCGATGAACGGTCTGCTTCGGCCGGAGCCAGAGGAGTGACGGCGCCAGAGATCGATGCGCTCTGCGCGTGGCTCGATGGCGCGCAGGAACCGGTGATTTCGCATGCCGAACTGTCGCGTGCCCCGTGGGCGCCGCTCGTGCCGGCGCTCCTGGCTGCAGGGATCCTGGTCGCGGGGGATCGGGTGTCGGAGCTGCCGTGCAAGCTCGGGCTCAAGGGTTGCCGGCTTGTCGTCGAGGACAGTCCGCGGCGGCGCCCTGACGGAACGAGCCGGTGGTTCGCGGCGTGCGTCGAGTCGAACAGATGCGGCGAGCGCATGGTCGAAGCCGACGAGCGAACCGGATACCGTCTCGTCAGTCCGAAGCTGACGGCGTGGCTTCGCAGAGAGATCTGCGGGAACACCCAGGTGGAGCCATCCAGTGACCCGTTGCTCGTGCATCTGGGGTTCCGACGGCTCCCCACAAGCGGTGTCGAGCACACGTACCTGCGACGCGCGCTGCCCGCGTGGCGGTGGAGCGACGAGTGTGACCGCATGCGGCACGAGCGCGGTGACGCGCGGATCCGCGTGGTCACCGCGTCGGTCCCGTCTGCTGCAGAGCAGCGCATCGCGGGTCGCGCGAACATCGAGGTCACTCCGTTGGAGGACCTGGTACGCGTCGAGAACGCCAAGCTCGTCGTGCGACTCGAGTCCCTGGTGGTCGCGGAAGACGACGAGACCGTCGTCGCGGAGCTATTCGAAGTGGTCGGGACGGGTCTGAAGTCCAGGCTCATCGATGGCGCGACGCTCTCAGCGATTCGCGCCAGTCGAGATGAGTACGATCTGTTTGCCGACGAGAAGGCGAACGAAGTCTGGCGGAAGGGAGTTCTCGACAGCCAATCCGTGTACGGTCCGTGGTGGACGGTCTACCGCAGAGCGCTGGACCGGAGATCCGCGTTCCATGCCGATGAAGTCGTCGATGAGTCGATGGAAGAAACGGCCAGCAAGCGGTTCCGCGAAGTTCGGAATGCACTCGACGTGAAGCTGGGCGCCCGCACGTACGCGATCATCCAGACTCGCGACAAGATGTACTTTGTCGAGCCTCAACCGAGCCACAAGATCGCGTACGTCTTCGTGCTGAGGAACCGGTACACCGACTCGGCGTAGAGTCGGCGTAGACTCGGCGTAGAGTCGGCGTGTGATCGCGATCCTGACTCCGAACCCGCCCCACATGGGGCCGAACTCGGAGTCTGCGATGACGAACACGAAGGACTGGCGCTGTAGGAATCAGAACTGCGGAAAGAAGCTGGGCGAGATCGCCGGCCCCAAGATCCACATCCGGATCGGGAGGGGGCGGGAGTACATCGCGCATCTCCCAGTGACGGCTTCATGCCCCGCGTGCGGAACGCTCACCGAAGCGGTGCGGCCGCCATCCGGCGGCGGCACCGAGTCGGGAGCGACGGCACGCGTCCACTAGCGAGCGCGACTGCCCCCCTTTGCCTTCCCGCAGTGGCGCTCGACGCCCCCAACCCAACGGCCACCCAGAGCTCGTGAAGCCCGGCCGCACGGAGAACGTTCCGATGCGAAACCGAGCCCACGAGATCTTCGTCCACCTCCAGCGCGACCTCCGCGAGCGCAGCTCGCGCACAGAAGCGACCGAGCTGCTTCGCTCCTTCGGCGACATCCTGCCGAGCGACGTCAAGAGCCTGGAGTCCCTCGCCTGCTGGCTGCCCGCCGCGACTTGCGACACCGCGGACCCGTCGAGCTTCACCCACCGCGACGCCGCCGTCGCTGTCCTTGTTCAGGCAGCGAAAGGGCAGGACACCACCGCGCGCCTCGCGCAATCCGTCTTACTCCTCGCTTTCCGCCAGCGCCTCCGCTCGATCGCCATCCGGCTGACGCTCTGGCTTCGCGCTGAGGGCGCCAGCGCGGACGAGACCGCCGAGGTCGACGCGGTGGTCATCGCTGCGTTCGTCGACGCGGTCCGCGCGCTTCGACCCGAAAGGGGGGAGCGCGCGCCGGCGACGCTCGTGAGGAATGCCCGACGGCGTGCCCTCAAGAGCCTCAGGCGAGACCTACGCTGGCGCTCAGAGACGCGCTGCGCTTCTAGCGACGACGAGTTCGACGCGCTCGTGGACGCTGGTGCTCTGACGCCGGCGGCACCACTGGGTGCACAGCCGGAGCGGATCGCCGCCGAGCGATGCCTCGCGAAGTGGGGTCCGGACGCTGCGCTGCTGGTGGCGACGGAGCTGGTCGGGCTCGATCTGACGGAAGTCTCCGCCGCGACCGGCACGCCCGTCGACACGCTCTACAAGCGCGTCGAGCGACTTCGGGCGCGGGCGAGAAAATCGCAGGCCGCCTGTCAGGAATCGGGGCGACCCGGCGCATGTGGGTCTGCAGAGGTGCTCGTTCACTGAGGTCACCATGCCCGCCGCCGCCACCGCCGAGTTCGTCCGCGTCAGCGGTCTGTATCGCCCCTGGGAGGTCCCTGACCTCCTGAACGCACAGCACGAGTTCGTCATCGAGCCATCGGGCTCCACCACCGAAGGAGAAGAGTTGTTCGCCGTGTATGCCCGCCCCGCAGATTCCGATTCCCCCGCACACGAGAGTGCACCATGAGCAGCTGGAACGACGCCAAGACCCAAGCCACCTCCCGTGCGAACGCCTCCAACGGCCTGTTCGTCCGCCTCCAGAACAACGGCGACAAGATCGTCGGCGCCTTCGTCGGCGAGCCGTACGCGCGCGACGTCGTGTGGACCGGTGAGCGGTACGAGACGCTCGATGCCGCCAACCCCGCCCACGGCGGCAAGCGCGGCAGCTTCCGCGTGAGCCTCAACTTCTGGGACAGCGCCGAGCGCAAGATGAAGATCATCGAGGGCGGCCTGGCCTGGTTCAAGGACGTGCTGAAGGTCCGCGACAAGTACGGCCTCGACGACTGGACGTTCGAGATCGAGCGCCACGGCGACAGCGGCGACCCGAAGACGACGTACACGATCCTGCCCGACACGCGGATCTCCGACGAGGACAAGAAGGCCATCGCCTCGGCGCGCCTCAACGACCTCACCGGCGGCTCGAAGGACGCGTTCGACTCGTACAACCCCGACGCCAAGCCGTCCGAGGACGAGGAGAAGACGCTGCGCGACGGCCTCGTGGCCGACCTCAAGCGGCTGCCGCGAGGGATGGTCGACGAGTTCTTGCGCGTGATGGGCGTCGCGAAGGTCCGCGACATCGAGGCCAGCAAGCTCGCGGCCGCGCGCGAGCGCGTCGCGGGCATCCTCAAGGCCAGCGAGCCGCCGGCCGAGATCGATCCGTTCGCGTAGGCGCGCTCGGCTTCCTCACTCGGCGCCTGCTCGCGAGTCGAAACGAGCAGGCGCCACCCGCCTCATGCGCTGGCGCGCCGCTACCGGCGCGTCGCCGCACCGCCATCCGTGACGCCCATGACACCGACCACCGACGACATTCTCGGTCCCACCGGCCCGCTCGCGCAGGCGTTCCACGGGTACCGCCCCCGCGAAGGGCAGCTAGCGATGGCACGAGCCGTCGCGGACGCGATCGCCAGCGAGACCGACTTGGTCTGCGAGGCGCCGACCGGAACCGGGAAGTCGGTCGCGTACGGCGTCCCGGTCGCGAAGTTCGTGGCCGAGCAGCGCGGGCGCGCTGTGATCGTGACCGCGAACATCGCCCTCCAGGAGCAGCTCGTCGAGCGGGACCTCCCGATGCTCGCCCGTGTGCTTCCGTGGCGCTTCACCTTCGCGCTCCTCAAGGGCAGGTCCAACTACGTGTGCCAGTACCGCGCGGACTCCGAGCGCCAACGACTGACGCTCGCCGACGACCCCGAGGTGCGAG
>CALJLK010000173.1 GCA_937982655.1 uncultured Sandaracinus sp. | reverse complement strand
CCCCCACGTCGTGCACACCTTCGACCTCGGTCGCACCGACGCGGGCGTGCCCTTCATGGTCATGGAGCTCGTGCTCGGCGCGACGGTGAGCCAACTGCTTCGCGCCTGTCAGCCGGAGCCGCTCCCGCTGACGTACGCAGTCGAGATCTTGCGGCAGGCGCTCCTCGGGCTCGACGACGCGCACTCGGCGCTCTCGCCGCGTGGCGAACCGCTGCAGCTCGTGCACCGCGATCTGGCGCCGAAGAACATCCTCGTCGGAATCGACGGACGCACGCGCATCATGGACTTCGGCGTGGCGCACGCGGTGGAGCGGCTCACACGCACTTCTACGGGGCAAGTGAAGGGAACCATTCGCTACTTGTCGCCGGAACAAGCGGACCTTCAAACCCTCGATCAACGTTCGGACATCTTCGCGATGGGCATCGTCGCATTCGAGATGTTGACCGGAACGCACCTCTTCGACGGTCAGGCGATGATGGATGTCTATCGGCAGGTGATGTACCAGCCGATCCCGGACGTGCGGGACTACGTGCCGCAGATCCCCGCGCCGCTCGCGGAGGCCGTCGCCAAGGCGCTCGCGCGCGACCGGGAGGAGCGATGGCAGCGCGCGTCGGACTTCTCGCGGGCGCTCGAGTCGATCGACGTCCCACGACCGCGCGACGCGGACCTTCGCAGCTTCGTGCGGGCGAACCTCCCCGAGTCGATGCGGGATCTTCGCGCGCGGCTGGTCGAGCACGCGGGCGGGACGCTCGATCCGAAGTCGATCGAGATCTACCTCGGTGACTTGCTCGGCTCGGACGAGGAGCCGACGCGCGTCGAGACGGCTCCGCCCAAGCCGGACCGCGAGCAACCGACGGCGCCCATCGTCGCGGACCGCGGCGAACGCGACCGGAACGCAGGTCGCGCAGGTGCCGCGGTCGTGCCTCGTCGGACGACGCCGGCGACGAGCCCGATGCCGACGCCGAGCCCGAGCGAGAGGCCCGCGGGCCAGGTCGCGAAGGCGCGCGCGAAGCCGTCGCGAGGTCGGACGTCGATGCGCCACGCGCTGCTCTGGCTCGCGCTCGCGCTCGCGCTCGGCGCGCTCGGCTACGGGCTCGCGAAGGTCGGAGTCTTCGACGCGTGGCGTGGCTCCGCGGCCGGCGCGAGCTGAACGTCGTCGAGCCAATCGTCGCACCACCGTCGAGACGATCGTCGAGACGATCGTCGAGCGCTTGCTCGTTCGCCCGTGCTCGGATGATCGGAGCGCGGGCGAACGGAGCATGGGCGAACGGAGCATGGGCGAGCAGAGCTCGTGTGAAGCGCGCTGGTGCGACGACGAGAGGTCGCCTACCGCGCGACGATCGTGAGCGACACGAGCGCGTCCTTGCAGCTCGGGCCTCCCGGTCCACCGGTTCGCTTCGTGCCGGTCGCTCCGCGCGTCGTGACCAGGCCGCCGAAGAGGAAACCGGCTTCGTCGCTTCGGCTCACGTAGCCGAAGAGCTCGGTGCCCGACGGCGGCAAGAAACGCTCGCGCGCGACCGCGTCGTCGAAGGACTGCGAGAGCAGGAGCATGTCACCGGGCGCGCCTTGGACGGAGGGGAAGAGCGAGTCGTCGTCGCGATCGCAGCCGACGCCCGACCAGTCGCGTACGGGATCGCGGGTGTCGGCCCCACGCAGCGCGGTCAAGATCGCCCAGCCGGGATGGCCGGTGGAGTCACGGTTGAGATCGAAGCGGTAGCTGCTCGGCTCGCGCGAGCCGACCGCGCGGTAGAACACGGCCTGCGCGAGGTCGTGGCCGCTGCCGGAGGATCCGAAGTCGGCGCAGAACTTGTTACCCGAGTCGGCGGGGTCAGCCGCCGACGTGTCGTCGTGCCACCGACGACACATCGCCTCGGTGCCGCACGCGTGGCCGTTGTCGCCTTTGAAGCACTCCGCGACGCGGGTCCAACCGTCCACGTAGAGCGGGAGATCGTCGTCGGTGCGGTGGAGGATGAGCACGAGCAGATCGCCTTCGACGCTTCGCGACGGGCGTTCGACGACGAGGCCCTGCCCGTTCGAGTCGTACGTCTGCGTCGTGCCGACGTGGGTGATGCCTCGGCTGCTCGGCGGCGGCGTGGGGCTCGGCGCCGCACCCGTGACGACGACGAGCTCGGGCGGGCGCGTGCCTTCGCGCGAATCGAAGTCGGCGCCGTCGTCGTGCTCGGGGACGAGCAAGAAGGAGATCTCGCCCGCGCGGGTGATCGCGCGCGTCACGTCGAGCTCGAGCCAGCCCGCGGCCACGTTGCCCGGATCGGCGACGAGCGTTCCGGCGCGCGGACGCGTCTCCCAGGTCACGCGGGTCTCGCTCCACGTGCTGGTGGTGACGTGGACCGCCGGTCCGTCGGGCGAAGGGTTCGTGACGTAGAGACGCAGGGTGGCGCGCTGCACGGGCGCGGTGAGCGTCGGCACGTCGAAGCGGAGCATCGTTTGGTAGGCGTCGGGCGCGCGATCGACCAAGAGATCGGGCTCGAGCCCGAAGCTCGTGGTGGGGTTGGCGGCGTCGACGTACGCGTCCGCGCGCGGCGCGACCACGAGGCGTTGCGGCGTGCTGCCGACCGGCATGCCCGCGGCGGGACGCTCGGTCCGAAGCTGCGTGCGCGGCACGAGCGGCTCGCTTGCGCCGCCGGGGAGCGAAGGCGGCGCGCAGCGGAGCTGGATCGTCGCCGCTCCGCTCGCCTCGAAGTACTCGATGCGCAGCGGGTATACCTCGCCCGCGACGAGATCGATCGTGCCGCGCACGGTGGTCGCGGCTTGGTTGCGCCAGCTCTCGACGAGCGGCGCGTCGTCGTCGCCCACGAAGAGGCGCATGCCGTCGTCGGAGCGCACGGCGAAGCGATGCGGGCCGGTCTCCTGCGCGACGTAGAAGCCTTCCCATCGAACGGAGAAGCGGTCGGCGGGCAGACCCGACGCGGGTGCGTTGCGACCCCAATCGAAGTCGACGACGGAGTCGACGCGGGTGAGCCCGACGCTCGTGAAATCGACGTTTCGGAAGTACGTGGCGCGAAGACCGGCTTGGCCTTCGAGCGAGTCGTCGGCGCCGTCGACGGCGAAGGGAGCGTCGGGGTCCAGCTCGGCGACGCAGCCGACGGTGAAGCACTCGAAGGCGAGGGCGAGGACCAAGACGAAGCGGCGAACGGACATACGATCCTCCTGCGAGACGGAGAGCGACGCGCGAGACGGAGCGTCACGACGCGGCGCTTCCCGTGGGGAGTCGTCGTCGCGAATCACGCCGAATCGGACTGTCGGAGACCGTGCAGTGCAGCGCGTATGCCGACGCGATTGCCGAGGTGGACGGAAGGCGTTGTGCAAGGGCTTGCACCTCGCCCCCGTGCGCGGCGGACGGAGCGGGGACGGGAGACCCGACGTCGCGTTCACGCAACGTCGCCGGCCGGCATCACGCGGCGCGCTCAAGGCGGGGTGATGCGGTTGCCGCGGAGGCCTTCCATCGGGTCGCGCGCGACGCGGTTGGAGCCGTCGAGGGAGCCGATGTCGGCTTGGCTCAGATCGATGCGCGGGGCGAAGAGGCGCTCTTGGGCGAGGCGCGCGGCGCGGGCGGCGAAGGTCTCGACTTGCACGGCGTCGGGGCGCTCTTCGGCGGACCACGCGGTGTCTTCGTCGACCTCGTCGAGGCGGGTCTCGGAGCAGTCGAGCTGGGTGCCGCCCGTGCCTTCGAGGCAGACGGAGAGCAGCGCGGCGTCGCCGGAGATCACGAGGCGCAGGCCTTCGTCGTCGGCGTCGAAGCGTGGGCTGCGCGCGAGGGCGTCGGCGAGCTCTTCCACGGGCTCGGCTTGGCCGCGCGTGACGATGCGGACGGGGAGGGCGAGGCCGAGGCGGCGGAAGACGCCGGGATCGTTCTGGAGCGCGAGCTCGTAGGCGGCGATGGCGGCGTCGGTGCCTTCGGAGTCGCGGATCGCGGCCGCGCGGATGGCGTCGATGCGCGCGCGGAGGAGCGCGTCGCCGTCGGGGAGTCCACCTCGCGCGCGCTCCGCGAGCTCCTTCGCGCGCGGCTCGTCGCCGAGGCGGAACGCGGCTTCGGCGGCGAAGGCGTCGTAGTAGGCGCCGGCGGCGGTGCGGGAATCGCCGCGGCGCGCGCGCTCGACCGCTTCGAGCGTCACGCCCGCGCCGACGACCTCGGAGAGCTCGCCCGCGAGCCAAGGCGGCGTGATCGCGCTCGAGGCGGTGCCGATCTCGAAGAAGCCGACCAGACGATCCTTGGTGCCGCGCGAGGGCGGCTGCGCGAGCAGGCGCGCGGTCTGGCGCCCGCTCATCCACCCTTCGACCTGAAGGCCGAGGCGGCGCATCCGGGCCCACGCGCGTTCGTGGAGGGGACCGCCGACGACGCGCTCGACGAGGGTGTCGCCGACGGTGAGGCGCGCGCGGCGATCGAGGAGCGCGACGAGCGCGCGGTCCTGATCGGGATCGCGGCTGTTGTGCGCGCGGCGGTCGGGCATCACGAGGGCCTTCTCGGTGATGCCGAGCGCTTCTTCGGGTTGGCCGACCACGAGGTAGAAGGACGCGAGCGCGCGGCGGTGCTCGTTGCGATCGGCGTCGCGCACGTGCGGGGGACGCTGCGCGCGGTAGGGGAGGACCTTGCGGAAGGCGGAGAGCGCCTCGGGGAAACGTGCGCCGCGGGTGTAGAGCTCGGCGAGCTCGAGCCACGGGTTTCCGTACCAGGCGACTTCGGCTTCGGTGGCCTCTTGGAGGATTCGTTCGGCCTCGTCGAGCTTGAAGAGCGAGCGTGAAGCCTCCGCGAAGTTCGTGAGATCGACGGCGTTGGGCTGGCCGTTGCTGCGCGCGTCGGCGAGGGCGGCGCCGCAGGCCTCGTAGGATCGTTCGACGTGGCCAGCCTCGAATTCGACCGCGCAGTAGGCGTTCAAGGCGACCAACCGATCGCGCGGGTTGCCGCTCGCCATGCCGGCGTCGGCCGCGCGTCGCGCGAGATCGTACTGGCCGAGCTTCATCAAGGCCCACGCCTGATCCGCGATCAAATCGGGATCGTAGTGCTCGTTGTAACGTGCAATCCAGGCGAGGCGCTCCTCGTGGTGCTCGAGATCTCCGTGCACGTCCGCGAGCTCGAGGAGCATGCGCGCGTGCCAGCGCCACGGCGCGTCGGGGCTCGGGATCTCGCCGTAGCGGGCGGTGAAGAGCGCGAAGGCGCGCTCGGCGTGGAAGAGGGCCTTGGGGAAGTTGGCTTCGCCGTAGTGGTGGGCCCAGCCGAGGAGGAAATGACCGAGGAAGCCGTCGGGGCGCTCGGCCACGAGGCGCTCGGCGATCTCGCGCGCTTCGACGTGTTTCTCTTGGCGAAGGAGCGCCCACGCGCGCAGCTCGTCGGGGGAGCCGGGCGCGCCGGGCTCCGCGACCACGAAGGCGTTCGGATCGAGGCCTTCGAGCTGCGCGGAGGTGCCGAGCGCGGCCGCGCCGAGGCCACTCGCGATCGCGAGGGCCAGGAGCGTGGGGACGTTCGGGGTTCGTAGGCGCATCGGGACTCGGGCTCGTGGGGACTCGCGGGGAAGGGGCGGATTCGCGCTGGAGGAGGCTCGTCGATGGGGTTCAGCGGCGGAGGCTCGCGCGCGCGAGGCGTTCGAGCTGGGGAGCGACGCACTCGCGCACGACCTCGGCTGCGTCCTCCACGCCGGGGGCGAGCTCGAGGCGGTGGGGGAAGATGCGGGGCGCGAGGTGCTCGAGATCTTCGGGGCCGACGTAGTCGCGGCCGTTCACGAGGGCGCGCGCTTGGAGCGCGGGGAGCGCGAGGACGAGCGAGCGCGTGGACGCCCCTTGGAGCACGCGCGGATCGGCGCGCAGGGTGCGCGCGGTGTCGACGAGCGCTTCCTTCACGAGCGGGGCGAGGAAGACGCTCTCCCGCACCGTGCGGCGCGCGGCCACGATCGCTTCGCGCGTCACGCCCGGGAGCTTCGCCGCGCGTTCGAGCGAGGGCACCGGGTAGTGCGCGAGCACCGCGAGCTCCGCGTCGCGCTCGACGTGCTTCATCGCGATCTTGAAGAGGAACCGATCGAGCTGCGGCGTAGGCAGCGGGTAGGTGCCCGCGAGATCGAGCGGGTTCTGCGTCGCGATCACGAAGAAGAGCTCGTCGAGCGGGTGCGATCGATCGTCGACCGTCACCTGCTTCTCCGCCATCGCTTCGAGCATCGCGGCCTGCACCTTCGGCGAGGTGCGGTTGATCTCGTCCGCGAGGAGCACGTGCGCGAAGATCGGGCCCGGCCGGAAGTCGAAGCCGCCGCGCACCGGATCGAAGACGTTGGTGCCCGTGATGTCGGAGGGCAGAAGATCGGGCGTGAACTGCACGCGGCGGAAGTTCGCGATCGTGACCGCGCCGATCTGCTGCGGGACGCCTTCGATCGCGTCGCCGAGCGCGCGCGCGAGGGTGGTCTTGCCGGAGCCCGGGTAGTCCTCGAGCAGGACGTGACCGTCCGCGATCAGCGCGACGAGCACGAGCTCGATCACGTCGTCGCGGCCGAGGATGGCGGCGCGCACGCGCTGGCGGAGCGCGGTGATCGTGTGGTGCGCGGCGTCGAGGGCGGCGTGCGCGGGGGCGGGCGAGTGGCTCGAGAGGTCGGTCATGTTCGTCGTTTCGGAGGGAGACGTCGGTCGCGATGACGAGGAGGCCATCGAGGAAGAACACACACTCAGCGGGAGCCGAGCCAGGACCAGAAGGCGAGGCGACCGACGAGGCGGCGCCAGAGGGGGAACGCGCGCGCGAGCTCTTGTCCGAGCTTGGCGCGGAAGGTCTCGAGGGCGGGATCGACGCGGCGGCTCCCGAAGGCGGCCGCGACGTTGGCGCGTGTGAGCGGCTCGAAGCTCGGCGCGATGGCGGCGACGCGACGCGCGAAGGCCTCGCGGCTCTCGCCGGGATTTCGACGCAGCGCGAGCTCGCCGAGCTGATCGAGGGCCGCGCGGTAGCTCGCGATCGGCAGGCGATCCTTCGACGCGAAGCGTGGCGCGAGGCGGCGGACGATCTTGCCGACCACGAGGAAGACGAAGGCGAACGCGAGCAGACCGAGCAGGGTCCAGCCGATCCAGCGGAGCACGTCGCGGAGGGTCGCCACGGTGCGTGAGATCGGCGCGTCTTCTTCGACCGGCACCGCGTCGAGGCCACGTGCGAGCTCACCGAGGAGGCGCTGCAGATCGGCGTCGGGCGGGGGACCGGGCGGGGTGAGCACCTGCGCGGGCGTCACGTCCGCGACGACCCAGCCGAAGCCTTCGAGGTAGACCTCGGGCCAGGCGTGGGAGGCGCCGCCGGTGACGAGGAGCGCGGAGCCGCCTTGGCGTGTGGCTTCGTCGATCGCGTAGCCGGAAGCGACACGCGTGGGCAGACCGGCGGCGCGCATCAGGTAGGCGGCGGCGTGCGCGAAGTGGACGCAGTAGCCGGTGAGATCGCCGAAGAGGAAGTCGGCCGTGGGATCTTCGGCGTCGGCGTGGCGGCTGCGCAGCGAGTAGGTGCCGTGCTCGCCGAGCCAGCCGGTGATGGCGGCGATGCGCGCGGCGGGATCTTCGCGGAGGTGCTCGGGGAGCTGCTCTTGGATGATGCGCTGCGCGAGCTCGGCGTAGCGGGGATCGTTCGGCGCGGCGGTGTAGGTTGCGCGTTCCTCCGCGCTCCAGCTCGAGTTGCCGGCGCGCGCGCCGAGCATCGAAGAGAAGTCGGCCGTGAGCACGGCGCTCGAGACCTTGTAGACGCGACGAAAGCGGCGCGCGTCGGGGTTGCGTGCGGGCGTGAAGCGCACGGGCGCTTCGAGGCCGAAGGGGCGCGTGTGCTCGGCGAGGAGCGCGACGGTGGTCTCGACGGGGGCGCGCGACGAGCCCATCGGCGGCGGCTCCGCGACGTCGTAGGCCACGGTGGGGAAGTCGCGTGCGAGATCACCGTCGACGCCGAGCTGGGTGGCCGCGACGAGGCGGCGGCCGTTGTACTGACTGAAGGCGGCTTGGCGCAGGTAGTAGACGCCGTAGGGCGGCGACCAGTCGTCGTGGAAGACGACGACGCCGACGGGGGTCGCGCTCTGCGGTTGTTCGAGCTCGTCTTGGAACTCGAGCTCTTCGTTCGGCTCGGGGTTGCTGCTGCCGCCGCCTTGGCCGTTCTGACTCTGCTCGGAGTCGCTCTCGCCTTCGCCTTCTTCGGGGCGCAGGCCGAGGCCGCTCGGATCTTGTTCGGGCTCCGGCATCTCGATCACCGAGCTGGTGCCGAGGAAGAGCAAGAGCAGGAGCGCGACCACCGAGAGGTGCATCAGCGAGCGCCCGAGGCTGCGCTCGCCGAGCAGGAGCAAGACGACGACCGCGGTGGCGGCCGCGCCGACCGCGAAGAGCAGATCGGTGGGGTCGCCGCCGCTCGCGAGGATCGGATCGGCGAGCTCGAAAGGACGATTGATCGCGCCTTGGCGGTGCGCGACCACGAGCTGCGCGAAGGCGACGCCGACGAGGCCGACCTCGAGCGCTTGCAGGCCGCGGCGGCGGGTGGCGAGCGCACGGAGCGAGAGGCTGACGGCCGCAGGCGCGACGAGGAAGAAGAGGAAGTCGCCGCTGCGGAGGCTCGTGCTCGGGCCGAGGCTGGAGGCGAGCAGCTGGGTGTCGACGAAGAGGAAGCGCAGGAGGATCGCGAGGAAGACGCCCGCGAAGCCGAGGCCGACGAGCGCGAGGCTGCGCAGATCGGAGCGCGCGAGGCGAGGACCGAAGGCGGCGCCGAGGCCGCTGCCGACCGCGGCCGCGGTGACGGAGCCGCCGGAGGCGAGGGGGAACGCGAGCACACCCGCCGCGAGCGCGTGCACGAGCGCGCGCAGGACGAGCGGGACCCAACCTTCGCGGAGCTCGTCGCGTGTGCTCACGCGGCCTCCTTGGAGGTCGGTGTCTTCGACGACTTCGACGGCTTCGCGGGTGTCGTCGGCTTCTTGGTGGGTGCGGATGTCGCGGAGGCTGCGCGGCGGTGTGCGTCCGTGAGCACGCGGCCGCTCTCACGATCGACGATCACCACGTCCGCGCGGGCGCTCGCGAGCGCGGCCAGCACCGCGTCGAGACCTTCGCTCGGAGTCGCGTCGGGCGCGCGTCGACGCATCAGCGCACGCTTCAGGAGCGAGGGCGCGCCTTCGCTCGCGAGGCCGTCGACGCCGATCACGATGCGCGCGCGGCCGCGTCGTACGGTCAGCGTGTGGAGCACACGCTCGAGCCACGGTCCCGGCGCAGCGGGGGCGAAGACCACGAGCGACACCGGACCGCGGCGCTCTTCTTCGCGGACGAAACGTTCGAGGCCCGCGCCTCCGGTCGCGCGGTGCGCGGCGCTGCGCACGATCGAAGCGCGCGCTTCGAGCACGCGGCCGGTGCTGCCCGCGCCGTCGGTGCAGAACGACCAGTCGTCCCCGAGCGCGCCACCGTCGATCGCCACGCGCGCGGCGGCCGCGCTGGCTTCGTCGTGGGCGCCAGTCACCAAGTACGCGACGGTGCGCTCGGCGCGCTCGAGCGCGCGCTCCGGCATGCGGACGACGAGCTTCCGCGTGCGGCCGAAGATCTTCCAGTGGATGAAGCGCGCGGGATCGCCGGGCGCGTAGCGACGCAGCTCCATGCGATCGCCTTCGTCGACGCCCATCGGGTGCGGCCAGTCGGATCCCCCGGAGAATGCGAGCAATCGGGGCAGGCGACCGAGCTTGCCCGCGTGGGGGCTCACCTCGAGGCGCACCTCGGGATCACGGGCGCGGACGGCGAGGCGCGTGAGCCCGAAGACGTCTTCGATCACGACGCGGCGCGAGACCCCGCGGTGCTCGCCGCGCGCGCGGGTTCGGACTCGTTCGCGGGCGCGGCCGAGCTCGGGCTCGCTCGTGACGTCGAAGTCGGCGGGCGACTCCCACGACCAGCGCAGGCGGACGAGCGGCACGAAGCGGAAGCTCGGCATGAGGAAGTCGGTGGGTACGAAACGCGCGGTCTCGAACGCGAGCTCGCGCGCCTCGCTGGCCGCGACGCGACGTCGGCGGAGCACCCACTTCACGCCGAGCGTCGCGCTGAGCGTGAACGCCGTCGCGAGCGCGACGAGGGCGGCGGCGCCGTAGCCGAGGACGAGCACGACGAGGTCGAGCTTTCCGTAGGCGAAGTGCCAGAGCGCGAGCGCGCTGAGGCCGCCGACGAGGAGCCCGAGCGGCGTCCACGGGAAGAGGTCGGCGAGCCGACGGAGGAAGGAGCCGACGCGCGCGAGCCGTCGCTTCATCGAGCGAGGTCCTCGGGGTGATCGTCGTGATCGTCGCGCGGGCGCATGAGCGGCGGAGGATGCCACGGGAGGATCCCAGGGGGGAGGTTCGCGGAGGGCGACCTCTCGTGGTGTCGCTTGGAACGCGCGAGGGGGCGGTTTGTTTCGTGCGATGGAGCTTCAGCGGCGCCCGAGCGACATCGCGCTGCGTGAGCCGCGCGCGCCGGGCCGCGCAGCGTCGGCGGTGCCCGAATGGACCACGTGGCTTCAGTGGCGCCGAGCAAACGGTTCAGCGGCGCGCCAAACGAACCGCGAGCTCTCGCCGCGAGGTCACGCCGAGCTTGCGGTAGGCGGAGTCGAGCTGTTTGGACACCGTACGCGCGGTGGTCCCTCGGCGCTCCGCGATCGCGGCGTTGGTCAAACCGGTGCTCGCGAGCTGCACGACCGCCCATTCCGCCTCGGTGAGGGCCGAGCCGCCCGGATCGAAGAGGCGCACCACGTCGCGCAGGATCGCGAGCTCCTCTGCCGAGGTGTCGTTCCCTTGTGCGCGCTCGAGCAACGACACGAGCTGCCGCGCGGCTTCGTATCCGCGGAGCACCAGCGTTGCGCGCTCTTCGGCGTCGTCGGCCTCCCCCACGAGACGAAGCTTGAACGAGTGCGCCATCCCTGCTCCATGGGGGATTTCACGACACGATCGTCTTCCTCGGAGCTTCACCGACCTCGCGAGGGCTCGGACGACGGCTCCCGCGTGGCGCGAGGGACGTCGATCAGGCGACTCGGTCCAAACGAGGCTCGGCACGGTGTTCTGCTGGCGCTTCCGATCGCAAACGTGTGCGGGCTTTCGCGGCGGTCTCTTGCACCGCCTCGCGCCATCGGGCGGGACCCGCGACCCCGAACGCCTCGAAGCGATCGTGCGGAACGACCGCGTCGTGTCGGGCCGCGAGGAGCTCGTCGATCACGCGGTCGAGCGAGGCGTCCTCTTCGGGACGGAGCTGGGCGCGCGCCCACGCGAGCACCTCCCACGCGTGCGCGGCGTGGCGCGCCTCGTCGATCGCGATCGTGGCGAGCGCGTCGCGCGTCTGCGGGCACGCGCGGTCGAGCGCCGCGAGCTCTTCGGCGACGCGGGCGGAGGCGCCCTCGAACACACAGCCGTCACGCAGGGTGTCGCGTGCGAGGCGGAGGAAGCTCGGCGCGTGATCGGCGGGCCACGCGGCGGCGGGGAACGCGGCGGGGCCACGTGCGCGGCCGTCGAGGCGGGTCGCGATCGCGTAGCAGACACGCGCATGGGCGATCTCGTCGATCGCGTCGCGGTGGGCATCCTCGACGAAGCGGCTCGGCGCGCCGAGCGCGAGGAGCTGTTGGGAGAACGACGCGAAGGCGGCCACGGAGGCGGTCTCGGTCGCAGCCATCGCGCGCCACGCGGTCGCGAGGGCTTCGCGTTGATCGGTCGGGGCTTCGATCCCGCGACGCGCACCGTCGAGGGAGGCTTCGTCGAGCCAGGCGTCGTTCGCGGTGTCGGTGGGGACCTTCGCGGCGCCGCGTCGTCGGTGCGCGCGACCGCGGGAGAAGGGAATCGTGAACATCGCGAGGAGGAACGCGACGAACGGGGCGGTGAACCCGGCGATCGCCGCGACCCAGCCGAGCCGGGTGCGCTTCGCGGCGAGCGAGGCGACGCCCAGCGCACCGCCGAGCATCGACAGCGTGAACACCACGAGCATCCCGACGCCCGCGACGTCGCTGTTCGCGTCGATGACTCGCGCGGTGCAGGCGCCCCACAGCAAGAACGGGGTGGAGGCGAGCCCGAGCGCGGTCCAGGCGCGTCGTCGCGCCTTCTCGAGCTCCGGCGGAGGGGGCGGAGCGTCGATCCAGGGTTTGTCGTTCGGCATGGTCGTCCTCGTGGCGTGGGTGTCGGACTCGTCCGGGCCCGCGCTCCTTGGTGCGTACGTTCGGGAGGGCACGAGTCTTCCAGGGTGACGGCGTGAGAGACCGGATGGGCGAGACGAGCTGGATGCGAGGCAGCGACGCGATGGAGAGCGGTGAGGTCCGCGCATCGAATCACGCGGCGCGACCGATTCCGCCCGCGCGCCCTATAGTGCGCGACGCATGAGCTTCGGCGCGCTCCCTTTCGACGAGCAGATGGCGCGCGTTCGTGCGCTCGCCGCGTCACATGAGGATCCGGAGGGGCTCTTGCGGGAGGCGGCGGGGCTCGCCGATCCGGAGCCGTTCGCGGAGGTGGTGGGTGCGTTGCTCGCCGCAGGGCGACTCGACGAGCGGGCGGTAGCGGTGGTGGACGAGCTCGTGTCCGCGCTGCCCGACGCGTCACTCCAGCACGTGATCCAAGAGCTCCCTGCGGACTTCGTCTCGGCTCGCGTGGACGCGATCACGTCGCGGTGGGGCGTCGAGCGCATCGCGGCGCTCGCGCTGATCGATCGGTGGTTGCGTCGGCACGACGAGTCGGCGCATCGCGCGTGGAGGGGTCGCGCGCGCGAACGGCTGGCGGAGCCGCTGGAGGCGTCGGCGGACGTGGAGCGGGCGCTGATCCTCGCCGACGGTGCCGCGCTCGAACGCCTCGCGCGTGAGCCGGCGACCGCGGAGCTCGTGCGCGGCGTCGTCGCGCGGGCGATCGACGGGCTCGCGCGCGCGCCCAAGTCGATCTCGCAGGCGAACGCGGAGCGGCTGCTCGCGCGGCGCGTCTACGCGGACCCGGGGCACTTCTTCTTCGAGCTCTTGCAGAACGCGGACGACGCGGGAGCGCGCTCGTTCGAGGCGCGGATCGACGACACGATCACGGTCCGACACGACGGCGCGCCGTTCTCGTTGCTGGATCTCGTGGGTGTGCTCTCGATCGGTCAAACGACGAAACGCGCCGAACAAATCGGGTTCTTCGGGGTCGGCTTCAAGAGCGTGTACGAGGTCTGCGAGCGTCCGCGGATTCGCTCGGGCGCGCTGGCGATCGAGATCGCGCACGTGTCGATCCCGCGTCTGCTCGCGGGTGAACGCGACGCCGAGACGACGCTCGAGCTGCCGCTCGTGGATCGGGCGCACGCGCCGCGGGTGCTCGCGCGTGCGCTGGCGGTCCCGCCGGAGACGCTGCTGACGCTCTGCCACGTGCGCGCGCTGCGGGTGATCGGCGGCGGGGACGTGCACGCGTGGCGATGCGAGCTCGACGGGGATCGCGCCGCGTTGGTGTCGGAGGGCGAGGCGCGGCGGTTCGCGATCGAGCGCGCTCGGTTTCGTTTCGACGGCATGCGAGAGGAAGGGCGCGCGCGCGAGTGCGAGCTCTTGGTCGGGGCGGTGCTCGAAGAGGACGCATCGGGTGAGGACGCGTCGAGCACGGTCGGCTCCGAGCGGGCCACGAGCGCACGCATCGGCGCCGTACGGGGGCCGACGCTCTACGCGTTCTTGCCGACCGCGGAGCGCACGGGGCTGCGGGTGCTGGTGCACGCGCGCTTCGACGTGACGCTCGATCGTGAGCGGCTGGAGCTCGACTCCGCGTGGAACGAGGCGTTGCTCGCGGAGGTGGGGCGCGCGCTCGCGGGCCTCGTGGTTCGTTTCGGGACGGCGGGGCTCGCGCTCGTGTCGACGCGGGAGGAGCTCGCGCCCGCGATGGGACCGCTCGGCGAGGCGTGCGCGGCGTCGCTCGCGGAGGCGCGTTTTCTCTCGAGCGCGGCGGGTGAATCGCTGCGTCCCGACGAGGCGTGGATCGCGGAGCCGGACGTGGCGCGCGCGCTCGCGGGGATCGTGATCGAGGGACGGCGCGTGCTCGATCCGGCTTCGCTCGCGATCGACTCGCGCGAGGCGAAGGTCGCGTGCGAGCTCGGCGCGGCGCGCTTCGGGGCGCGGGAGCTCGTTGCGTTCGTGCGCGGTTCGCTGCGAGAAGGAGCGGCGCCTCCGTCGTGGCGCGCGGGGGTGCTCGACGCGCTCGCGCGCGCGCCGGTGGACGACGCGGAGCTGCGCGCGTTGCCGCTGGTGGTGGTGGACGGGCGGCTGCGATCCGCGGCGGCGGTGCGGCTCGCGAGCGCGGCGATGGTGGCGCTCTACCAGGGCGAGCGCGCGCTGATCGCGGCGCACGATCTTCCGGAGGTGCTCGCGCGACGGCTCGCGATCGCGCGCTTCGAGGCGCGGACGCTGGTGGAGGATCTGCGTGCGGGCGGAGCGGTGCGCACGCGGACCGCGGAGCTCTTCGCGGCGTTGGAGGAGGTGTCGGACGAGGAGCTCGCGGCGCTGCGGGACGTGTCGTTCGTGCCGGTGGCGGAGGGGGAATCTGCGACGGGGCGAGGTGGAGAACGTGAACGTGAACGTGAACGTGAACGAGAACGTGAACGAGAACGTGAACGAGAACGTGAACGTGAGCGTGAACCAGAGGGAGACGTAGGCAGAGACGGCGAAAGTGACGGAGATCGCGGCCGCAACGTCGTCGAGCTCGCGGCGCCGTCGGGATTGCGACGGCTTCCGGCGGAGCTGAGTCCGCTCGGGCGTTGGTTGTTCTCGGCGCTGCCGTTCGTCGCGCCCGCGTTCGCGGAGCGGCGCGTGGTGCGGCGCTTGGTGCGTGACTTCACGTGGAACGAGCTGGTGTCCGCGCTCGAGGCGGGGCTCTCGCTCGACGACGGTGGGCACGCGGCGCTCGAGGCGCGGCTCGATGCGGCGGAGCTTCCGGAGGCGTTGGCGCGAAGGATCGAGGTGCTCCCGCTCTTCGAGGATCGCGGCGGTGTGCGTCGGCCGCTCGTGGGGCCGACGCGGGCGTCGTGCGCGAACGAGCTGGTCGGCGTGGTGCCGCGATGGCCTTGGCTCGCGCGCGAAGGCGCGTTCGTGCGTTCACGTCGGCTCGCGCCTCCGAGCGCGCTCACGCTCGCGCGCGCGCTCGTGGGGGATCCGAACGAGCCCGCGGTGCCCGAGGAAGACGTGGACGCGGCGCTCGCGTTCGTGGCGTCGCGCGCATACGAGCTGCCGAGCAGGGTGATCGAATCGCTCGCGCGCGCTTCGATCTGGCGTGACGCGCGAGGGACGCTGCGCACCTCGGACGCGCTTCGCGAGGGCAGCACGTCGGCCGCGATCGACGCGGCGTTCGCGGCGCTCGGCACGCGGTACGTCGCTTCGTCGGCGGCCCTCGACGCACGGCGTGCGCTCGGGCTCGCGGCGGCGAACGATCGCGCGCTGCTGGTCGGGGACGTGATCGCGTGCGACGCGATCGAGGCCGATGCGCGCGGGGCGATCGTCGATGCGCTGCTCGAGTGTCTGGACCTCGGGGCGGAGCTCCGGCCGCTCGCGGACACGCCGATCTGGCTCGACGCGGTGGGCACCGCGCGGGTGCTCGGATCGTGGCGGACGCCGAGCGCGCAGGCCGTGCATCGCGCGGGGGAGCGGCGCGGGTTGTTGGAGCGCGCAGGCTTGCCGCTGCTCGATCGCGACGAAGAAGCGCGCCTCGCGCCGCTGCTCGACGTGCTGGGCGTGCAAGCGCCGAGCGCGCGGGAGGTGCTCGCGATCGCGCCGCGCCTGTCGGACGATCCGGAGGCGCTGCTCCGCTTCGCGCGGAGCCACGAGCACGCGTTGGACGCCGCGACGCGGGCGGGGATCGCCGCGCTGCCGATCGTCACGACCCTCGCGGGGACGCGGCGCGCCGCGAAGGAGCTCGTGCCTTCTGCGTCGATCGCGCCCCTCGATCCGCGGAGCCTCGGTCTCGCGGAGCACGTCGCGGCGGACGACGTGATCGAGGCGCTCGCGTTGCCGCACGCGGACGTCGCGGAGTGGGTGCGCACGCAGGTGCTCTCGCGGCTGAAGGAAGGGGAGCGGGTGCCGGCGGGGTGGGGGGTGATGGCGACCGAGACGGTTGCCGAGTCTGCGACGGAGACCGAGACCGGGACCGCGAACGAGACCGGGACCGCGCTTCGCGCGACGGAGACGGAGACGGAGACAGTCGCGGAGACCGAGCCTGTCGAGAGGTCGTCGTCTTCCCGCGAGCGCGCGGTCGCGGTGGCGCTCGTCACGATCGCGTCGAGGCTCTCGATCTCGCTCGAAGGGATCGCGATCGCGTTCGACGACGCGGGGCGGATGGCTCGCGCGCCGCTTTTCGTGGCTTCGCAGCCAGCGCGCGCGCTCTGCGTCGCGACCTCGGCGGGGCTCGGGCTCGCGGACGTGGCGTGGGTGGAGGCGCTCGGACCGCTCGCCGCGTCGCTCGTGCGACCGCTGCCGCTCCGACGGCTCGTGGAGGCGATGCGGAGCGCGCCGGAGCGTGTGTCGTACGAGTCGCTGTACGCGTTCTTGCGCACCGACGGTGAGGCGCTCGCGCACGATCCGGAGGCGCGCGCGCTCTTCTCGCAGGTGCCGGTGTTCCCGTCGCAATCGGGGGAGCGGCGCGCGGCGCGTGAGCTCGTGCTCGATCCCGACGTGCCCGAGCTGGGGCTCGGGTGGGGGCTCTCGGCGGAGGTGCCGCTCGACGTCGCGGAGTACCTGCGCGCGACCTTCGAGATCGATCGGCACGCGCGGCGCGCGATGGTCTCGCAGCTCCTCGACGCGATCGCGGAGGCGGCGCGCGTCGACGACGCGGATCGGGCGCGCGAGCTGCTCGCGTTCCTCGCACGTGCGTTGGTCCCGAACGACGCGCGACGCGTCGACGAGGTCGGAGAGGCGCTCGCCCGCGAGACACACACGAACGGCGAGGGGCTCGAAGAGCGTGTGCGTCGCCTCGACGTGCGCGCGCGGCTGGTGGTGCCGGTGATCGAGAGCGACGGGGCGCGCGCGTGGACGAAGCCACGCTTCTCGTGGTCGCCCGCGGACGACGTGGTCGAGCACGCGTCGCTCTTCGTCGACGCGCTGCCGCCGCGCGTTCTCTGGACCGACCTCGACGGGCCCTCGCGGCGCGTGCTCGCGGCGTGTGGTGCGAAGGACGATCTCGACGAGGCGACCTGGACGACCTGCCTCGACCGAATCGAGACGCTCACGCCCCACGCGCAGCGAGCGCTCGCGCGCTACGTGCTCGATCGCGCGCGTCGCGAGCCGGCGCGGATCGATCGCGCGGGGCTGCGCAAGCGGCGCTGGTTGCCGAGCGCCGACGGATCGTTGCGCGTGCCGAGCGAGCTCGTGTTCTTCGAGCCGCTCACCCACGCGCTGCTCGGCGACTCGCCTCGCTTCGTGGACTCGGAGGTCGCGTCGGCGCTCGACGAGACGACGGCGACGCGGCTCGGCATGCGGCGCGCCGGCGAGCTCTCGCTGATCGAGGTCGCGGCCGCACACGAAGGTCGTGAGGCCCCGCGGGCGCTGCTCGACTTCCTCGAAGCGGGCCTCGACGCGCGGCGCTTCACGAGCGACGAAGTGCGCGTGCGCTTCTCGTCGATTCGTCTGCGCGACGACGAAGGGATCCTGCGCGCGCCGCGGGAGCTCGTGCGGCGCGGCGGTCGCGCGCTCTTCGGCTCCCGGCGTGGCGATTGGTCGGCGTCGCAGGAGCTGCCGCGGCTCGCGCGTGCGTTGGGTATCCCGAGCGTGCCCGACGACGCGGCGATCGTGGCGTTCCTCGAGGACGTCGGCGTCTCGCTCGGGTCGGATCCGCGACCGGACGACGAAGCCACGCTCGCGCGGGTGTTGCCGGAGTGCTTGCCGCGTCTGCGCGAGGCGCCGCTGCCGGAGCACGCCGCGCTCGCGGTGGTGCGGGCAGGGAAGGTCGAGCTCGCGCGCGTCGGCGATCCTTCGGTGCGCCGCCTCGCGCCGCCTTCGCTCGCGGAGCTCGTGCCGAGCGACGCGCCGATCGCGGAGCCGCTGCCGATCGTGCGGGACGCGGCGACGGAGGCACGGCTCGAGCGCGCGGGCGTACCGGACCTCTTCGTGGACCTGCGGATCGCGCGCGTGGAGGCGGGGCCGCAGCGCGCGGATCCTCGCGCGGATTCGTTGGCTCGGCGCGTCGGGCGTGCGGTGCAGGTGCACGACACGCTCGCGATCGACGGCGCGATCTTCGGTCGCTCCGTGCGACTCGAGGTGGACGCCGCGCTCGACGACGACGCGCTGCTCGTGACGCCCGCGGCGCTCCAGCATCCGTCGCGTTGCGCGCCCGCGCTCGGACCCGATCCGCTCGCGAGGCAGGAGTGGCTCGCGCGGCTCGAGGGGCCGCTCGAGAGCGTGCGCGAGGTGCGCGAGACGTCGCCGCCGAAGCGGGTCGGTCTCCTCGATCGGGTGCGTCGGTTCTTTGGCGGCGACGAGGTCACGAAGTCGCTGGAGCCCGAGCGCGCGGAGCCGGTGGCGGCGCGCGACGCGCAGCTCTTTCGCCCACGCGACTCGATCGAGTCGCAGCTCGATCGCACGGAAGGTTGGGTCGAGGCGCGGCGCGAGGTGCCGAGCGTGGGGCTCGCGTTCACACCGCCGCGGCTGGTCGCGCCGTGGATCTACGCGCCGCAGCTCGTGGTGACGCGCTTCGAGCGGCGCGGGCAGCGGTGGATCGCGAGCGACCTGCCGCGGCCGAGCGCGCGCGGCGAGGCGGGGCGCGTGGTGATGCGAGGGCGATTGCCGGCGGGCGAGTCGGTGCTGCCGGTTCCGCTCTACGGCGAGCTGGAGTCGCTGAAGCTCGCGGATCGTGCGAGCGATCGCGAGCCGCCGACGTCTCTACCGGGTCGGCGGGGTCAGCCGCCGACGTCTCTACTGGGTCGGCGGGGTCAGCCGCCGACGTCTCTACTGGGTCGGCGGGGTCAGCCGCCGACGTCTCTACTGGGTCGGCGGGGTCAGCTGCCGACTTGGCGTGGCGCGGGCGGCAGCACGAACGTGCGTCTGCTCGACGCGACCGAGCTTCGGCTCGCGATCCGACTCGGCGAGGCGCCGCGCTTCGACGACGCGCACGAAGCCGAGCTCGATGCACGCGGCTCGTTCGTGCCGGACGACGAGCTGCCGGACGAAGCGCTCGATTTGGTCGCGTCGCTCGACGACGACGACGCGCCCTTCGAGCGGGCGCTCGCGGTGCGCGACTTCGTGCGGCGCCGCTACCGCTACGATCCGAGCTACCTCGAAGATCCCGCGGTCGGGCGTCATCTCGCGCGGCTCACTCGCGGTCGCGCGCACGCGCACGTGGCGGCGCTGCACGCGGGCGCGGACGGTCGGTATCTCGGCGCGGGCGTGTGTTACGAGCTCAACGCGCTCGCGTGCGAGCTGATGCGTCGCGCGGGCATTCCGGCGGGGCTCGCCTCGGGTTGGGTGCTCGACGGAGGTTCGGTGAGCGAGCCCGATCACCTCTGGGCGCTGGCGTTGCTCGAGGATTCGCGTGGGAACCCGGTGTGGTTGCCGATCGACGCGAGCAGCACGGAGGATGGTCGGCCGCTGCTCGTGCCGCGGCGGCCGCCGGTGCGGTTTCGTGCGCCGATGGATGCGGACGCGCGCGCGCCGGAGCCGCCGCGCGATCGGCGCCTCGATCACGGGCGCGACGGACCGCGTCGGCGCGATCCCGACGACGGGCGTGAACGCGACGATCGCGACGGAGATCGCGAGCCCGAGCGTCACGCGTCCTCCGACGCTCGCGCCGACACGCGCGGGTCACGCGGAGGTGACGCCTCCCGCGCGCGTCGGGATTCACGCGCGAAGGCGGAGCGGTCTCCGAAGAAGCCGCGCGAGCGTCGCCTACCGCGCGCGGAGCTCTACAAGGTGCTTCATCACCTCGGCCGCCTCGCGGATCGGCCGCTCAGCGACGAAGAGCGCGCGGAGCTCGAGCGCGCGCTGCACGATCCGAAGGCGGCCGCAGCGTTGCTGGAGCGTCTGCGTCGGCGGTGAGAGCCACGCGCGCGCGGGTCGTCGTAGTCGTGCGTCGTGCCGTCGTGTCGTTCGTGGCCGTCGACGACGATCGCCCTCACCCGTCCCCGAACTTCTCGCGCATCTGCAAGAACTCGAGGAACTCGTGCAGCCGCATCACGTCGGGGATGCGGAAACCTTCGCTCGTCACGTCGACGATGTTGAGGCGGTCGAGGCGCTTGAGGACGGTCTGCACCTCTTCGACGCCGAGGCCGATCTGGTTGGCGAGGCCTTCTTCGTCGAGGTGCACGATCACCGAGCCGTCCTCTTCGACGATGCCGTTGTACTCGGCCTCGTGCGCGAGCCCGAGGATCACGCGCGCCTTCGGGTCGCGGTGCATCAGCAGATCGATGAGCGCGTTCGCGCTGTCGAGGCGACGCGCGAGCTTCTTGATGAGCCGCACCGCGATCTCGGTGTTGCTCACGATCATCGCGCCGAAGGTCTGCGGATCGATCACGAGCAGGCGCGCGTCCTCGATCACCTCCGCCGACGCGGTGCGCGGCTTCTGGTTGAGGATCGCCATCTCGCCGAAGAAGTCGCCCGGCCCGAGGATGGCGAGGAGCTTCTCGCGGTCCTTCACCTCGGTGAAGATGCGCACGCGGCCCGATTGGATGACGTACATCACCTGACCGGGATCGCCGTCTCGGAAGAGCACGGTGCCGGCGGGGTGCACCTGCACGAGCTTGGCGAGCTTCTCCTTGGACATCGCGCGGAAGGATCGCCGCGCGGGGGAGCGGAGACAAGCTTTGCGCGTGAGGGAGCGTGAACGCGCAACCCCGGTCGCGCTCGTCCGCACGGCGCGTCGGTCGCGCGGACGCTCCGACGACGTCAGTTCAACGAGCGCGGATCGTCGTCTTTGCCGCCTCGGATCGCGCGTAGCCCGTGGGGGTTCTTCCGGGGCCCCGACGCGGTGCGGGTGCGCTTGTCGTCCTTTCGCGGCGCGCCCGGCGGAGGGCGCCGCGCCAGCATCTCGACGAAGAGGATGCCGGCTCCCATCGCGCCGAGATCTCCGACGAGGTGGAGCGCGTTCTTACTCGCGAGAAAGCCGAGCGCCGGGAACGCGACCAGAAGCCAGAGCGCTTGGTTCGGTGTCATCTCCCACTGACCGAACAACGACATGCGCTGCTGCAGCGTGCGCATCGTCCAGATGCCGGCGGCGAGCGCTCCGAACGTGAGGAACGAGAAACCGTCGAGGCGTCCGCCGAGCATCAATCCCGCGGCCAGCGAAGGCACGGACGCGCCGAGGAGCGTCACCAGCAGGACGCGACGGGTCCAGCGCGGCCCGTACTGCTGTTCGAGGCCAGCGACGATCCAATAGAAGAAGAACGCGCCGAAGAGGAAGTTGCTGACGCCCTGCGGTCCCGGGATCTGCGCGAGCGGGTAGGTCACGAGCTGCCAGAGGTTCGGCAGACGCAGCTCGCCCGGGTAGACCGCGAGCGAGAGCAGCTCGAAGAGGCGCCCGTCGAGCCACACGTCCGAGACGAGCTGCGCGACGAAGGCCACGAGGAAGACCACGAGGAGCGCGCGGACGGTCGGCGTGAGCGGCGGGAAACGCACGGGTCTTTCGTAGTCGTCGGACTTCGGCGGAGCAAGATCGCCTGCACGCGTGGTCGCGGTCGTCGCGGTCGCGAGGTCGTCGCGTGATGGTCGCGTCGTGCGAGGACGTTCAGAGCATGATCGATGCGAGATCCGTCATCCGCGGCGGATCCATCGTCACGACCGGCTCCGGATCCATCGCGGGCGGCGGCTCTTCCATCGGCGTGACCGCAACCTCGACCATCGCTGGCTCCATCGTCGGTGCCACTTCGGCTTGCATCTCCGTCGTCATCACCGCAGCCACCGTCGTCTGCGTGCTCCGTCGTCGATCGTCGGTGCCGCGACCCCGCTCCATGCGCAGCGTCACCGTCTGCTCGTAGCGCAGCACCAGCTCTTGCACGAGCGAGCGGAACCCTTCCTTGCGCGCTTCGAGGCGGCGCGGCTCGGTGGTCTGCGGCAAGCGTCCTTCGAACGGGTTCGGGATCCGGTCTCCGTCGAGGTAGAGCTCGGCGTCCGCGGGCTCGGTGCGGATGGTGATCGCGACCATCGTCTCCGCCGTGGTCGGTTCCATCGTCGGTGTCGGATCGGGAGTCGGTGTCGGATCGGGAGTCGGTGTCGGATCGGGAGTCGGCGTCAGCGCGGCGACCGGGGTCGGCTCGACCGGGGTCGGTTCGGCGCCTCCGAGCACCACTGCGGCGCCGCCGCCGAGCAGCCCGAGCACCACGAGCACACCCCCGACGAGCAGCGGCGTACGTGAGGTGGGTGGACGGATGACGCTCTCGGCGTGAGCGGCGACCGGCGTCTGCGCGCTCGGCACCTGCGCGACCGGCATCTGCGAGGGCGTCGTGGCCTTGAGCGCGGGTGCGGCCGGCAGCGAGTCGGGCGTCTGCGTCGCGCCGTGACCGATCGCCTGCCCGCCGAGCATCGAGGGCGGTCGGTTCGCAGTGCTCGGCGCGTCGGCCGCGACGACTGGCGCGTCGTTCATGGAAGCGAAGGGCGCGAGCGCGGCCTTCACGGCGGCGCAATCCGCGAAGCGCTGCGTCGGATCCTTCGCGAGCATGCGCATCACGAGATCTTCCAGCTCCTTCGGAAGATCCGGGCGATACAAACGCAGCGGCGGCGGCGGCTCCGTGCAGATCTTCAAGACGAGCATCGGATACGACTCGTCGTCGAAGGGGTACTGCCCGGTGAGCGCTTGGAAGGTCATCACGCCGAGCGAGTAGATGTCCGCGCGGTGGTCGATGTCCTTCTTTCCCTGCGCCTGCTCGGGGGCCATGTAGTACGGCGTGCCGAGCGTGGTGCCGGTCTGCGTCATCGCCTTGCCGGGACCGCTGTTCGAGTCCCGGAACTTCGAGATGCCGAAGTCGAGCACCTTCACGAAGTCCGGATCGTGACCGCGCGCGATCAGGAACACGTTTTCGGGCTTGAGATCGCGGTGCACGATCCCCTTGGCGTGCGCGGCGGTGAGCGCGTCGCAGATCTGCGACGTGATCTTCACGACCTTCCCGAGCGGCTGCGGACCTTGTTCGTCGATGTCCTTCGACCAGTCGCGGCCTTCGAGGAACTCGAGGACCATGAACACGCTCCCATCCGGGAAGCGGCCCATGTCCGTGACCTCGATGATGTTCTGATGACCGATGCTCGTGGCCGCGAGCGCTTCGCGGTGGAAACGCGCGACGATCTCGGGGTTCGTCGCGAACTGCCCGTGCAGGCATTTGATCGCGACGCGCCGCTTGATGAGGACGTGCTCGCCCTCGTAGACGGCGCCCATGCCGCCTTCGCCGAGCTTGCGGACGATGCGGTAACGGTCTTGGAGGACCATCCCGATCTTCGGATCGGGGCCGGCGGCTGGTTGGAGGAGTCCGTCGGTCATCGTGCAGCGTGGCGAATGGGTCGTGGCCGGATGGCGCGCGAGCGCGTCGGGACGTGGCGTCCGCGACGAGGCGGGAGGACTCTATCAAACCCCGAACGCATCACACACCTTGGCGTTCGATCGCACGGGCACGCGTCCGGCGCGTTTCGGTGGCGGCGCGGTGACACGGTTCCGGAAATCTCCTGGCATGCGCGTGCCTTCGAGGCAGACGTCGCGCCTTGCGCTCTGATACCGTCGCGACGACCGAGCGGTCGGGGGGCGCGCTCGCGCCCGCAGGAGGCAGAGGGATGAGGCAGGCAAGGTGGGCGCTCGTCGCCCTCTGGACGGCGACGTCGTGGACGGCCCGCGCTCAGGCGCCGAGCGAGCCGGTGGAAGCGGCCGCCGAAGCGACGGCCGAGGCGTCGACGGAAGGCTCGGAAGCGACGGAGAGCGCGGCCTCCCCCGACGCCGACGCGCGCCTGAACGAAGCGCGCGAGCGCATCGCGCGGGGTGAGCAGCTCTACGCGGACGGCAACTACGAGTCCGCGCTCGCGGAGTTCAACGAGACGCTCGAGCTCCTGCGCGGCCACCAGCTCCGCTACCTCGTGCTCTACAACATGGCCAAGTGTCAGGAGCGACTGTTTCTCTACGACGCTGCGCTCGCGTCGTACCGCGCGTTCCTCGAGCAAGGCGGCGCGTTCACCGAGCAAGAGGGCGAGGTGCGCGCGAAGATCGACATGCTCGACGGTCTGCTCGGCACGGTGCGCATCTCCGTGAGCGTGCATGGTTACGAGGTGTGGGTCGACGATCGTCGCATCGGCGAGAACCTCACGACCTTCCTCGTGCCGGGCGGGACCCACAAGGTCGAGGTTCGCGCGCCGGGCTACGTGCCCGCACAGCAAGAGGTGCAGGTGGCAGCGCGCGCCGAGCGGTCGCTGACCTTCGAGCTCGAGCGTCTGGCGGAAGAGTTCGAGGGGCTCTCGCCTGCGCTCTTCTGGAGCGCCACCGGCGTCGCGGTCGTCGCGGCTGGTGTGGGCGCGGGCTTCGGCATTCGTGCCCTCTCGCGGCGCAACGACGTCGACGCACGCACACCGCCCCTCGGCACCGACGAAGAAGCGAGCGACATCCGGAAGTCCGCGCTGCTCGCGGACGTGATGTTCGGCGTGGCGGGCGCGGCGGCGATCACCGCGGTGATCTTCGCGCTCTTCACGGATTGGGGCGGCGACGAAGATGCGGCGCCCGCGGAGCCGACGGTGCGGTTGAACCTCGCGCCCACGCGCGGCGGGGTCGGGCTCGGGGTCGGAGGGACGTTCTGATGCGCGCTTCGAACCGACTCTCCACGAAGCGAACGCGCACGGAGCGCCCGGTCGCGATGCGAACGCTCGTGCTCGCGCTGCCCGTCCTTTCGCTGACGCTGCTCGCTGGCTGCAGCGCGATCGGGCTCGACGATTTCGACCGTTGCGACACGCTCGGCAGCACGCCGGCCGAACAGGCCGCCGCGTGCGCGCAGGCGCTCAACGGATCCTTCGGGCTGCCCGGCTGGTGCTCGCCGTGGCAGTGCGTCGAAGGTCAGTGCGTGCGTACGACCGACGAGCTCTGCGACGCAGCGGACAACGACTGCGACGGCGTGGTCGACGAGGGCGTCTTCGTGCCCACGCTCATCGGCTCGTCCGAGGTGAGCGGCAGCCCCGCGGGACTCGACGCGGCGAGCGGTCCGGAGAGCGCGTGGGCGCGCTACGTCACGACCAACGAAGCAGCGGTGAGCGCCACGATCGGCACCGCGCTCACCGACGTCGGACCGCAGACCTACGCGCGTCACGTGCGCGTCGGGATGGGCAGCCCGGAGGACGTGCGTGGAACGCGCGACGAAGAGGAAGGCTGCTGGGAGCTCGACTTCCGCACGACGGGCCTCGACGACAGCCCGATGGGCACGTTGCGCGGCGCTGCCATCGCGTCGACCTCCTGTCGATTCGACGTGTTGGACGTCGAGATGGCGGACGACGTCGGCCTCGCGGTCGCGATCGACACCGCCTCGAGCGCGGACGGCCTCGTGCGGATCGGGCACGTGGACGCCACGCAGCCACGTCGCTTCGCGGCGCTCGGCCCGTCTGCGCTCTCGAACGCGTACCTCGGGGTCGCGCGTGACGGTACGCAGGTCCGCTCCGCGATCGATCCGACGGCCTGCGCGGAGGCGCGTCAGGCGGCGTCGTCGGTGGGCACCTGTCCGGTCCCCTGCGCGGACGATCAAGTCTGCATCCAGGGCCTGTGCGCGCCGCGCTCGTGCTCCGGGGCGGGATCTTGCGGCGAGTCTCCTGCGCTCATCTGTTCCCAGGCGGGCGCGTGCACCTCACGCACCTGCTCGGAGGACTCGCAATGCGGCGACCTGAGGTGCGTCTCCGGTCGTTGCCGTCAGGCGTGCGCGTCGACGCCCGACTGCGGCTCGCCCGATCTCGTGTGCGAGATGCAGCGCTGCGTCGCCAAGCCTTGCGACGATTCGGGGGACTGCAGCTCGGGACGCACGTGCGCGTGCGGTCAGTGCCTCGCGCCCGAGCAGGTCGCGGTGGTGCGCGAGTGTGGCGTGGCGGACGTCGATCTCGCCGTCTCGGCGGCGCCTCCGGGGGCGTCCGATCAGGCGCGTCTGCACGGCGTCGTCGCGATGCTCGGTGGCTCCCGCGACGACTACCCGCTCGGTTGCGTGCTCGACGACGTCGCCGACACGACCGACGTCGACGAGAGCACGCGCGACGTCGCGATCCTCGGCGCGTGGTTCCAGCGCTCGAGCCTCGACGTCTACTCGGTCGTCAACGTGACGGACGAGGGGCGTCCCACGCGCCTCGGCACCACACGCTCGGCGTCTGCGCCCGCGACGGTCACGCTCGCGGCCGGACGCTTCTTGGTCGGCTTCGCGGACGAGGACGACGCGCTGGCGATGCGTTTGGTGACCTTGCCGGAGGCGCGTGAGGTCGTCGTCACGACCTGCGAATCGCCCGTGGAGCCGCCGCCCGAGCCGTTGCCCGCGGGGTACTTCGGCACGCAGACGTGCAGCGCCGCGAGCGAGCCCCAGGAGAGCTTCTGTCTCGCCACCGAGTGTGGAAGTGACGTCGGCCTGTGCACCTCGGGACGACCGGTCTGCTGGGGCGGCCAAGCGCTCTGCGAGGGCATCGCGATGCCGCGCGCCGAGGTCTGCGCGAACGGCGACGACGAGGACTGCGACGGGCTCGTCGACGAAGGCGAGTGCATCGCGGAGTGCGAGCGGAAGGCCGAGACGTGCAACGCGATCGACGACGACTGCGACGGCGCGGTCGACGAAGAGCTCGGCGGCGAGACGTGCTCCGGTGAGTCGAGCGTTTGCGGCGAGGGCACCACGGTCTGTATCGGTGGGGAGGAGATCTGCGTTGGCACGCGTGGCGCGTCGGACGGGATCGAGCGCTGCGGAAACGGCGCCGACGACGACTGCGACGGTGACGTCGACGAAGCCGGCTGCCAGGCGTGTCAGAGCCCGCGGCCGTCGAACGATCGCTGCGACGGGCTCGACAACGACTGCGACGGCGCGATCGACGAGAACGCGGCGGGGCAGAACCAACGCGCGTGCACGACCGACCTCGACTGCGACATGGGGCGGACCTGCGGAGTCGACGACTTCTGCACGAGCAACAACACGGACTTCCGACCTGAAGCGTTCAACTCGTTGCCGTCGTCGAATCGTGATCCTTCGGTGATTCGTCAGTGTCTTCAGACCGACGAGCCGCGGATCGTCGCGAGCTTCTCGGAGCCGATCGTGGCGTCGGGTCGCATCGAGGACCTCACGATGGCGGTGGGTCCAGCGAGCCGGGGCATCGGGCTCACGGTCGGTGTCGCCTGGCGTGAGCTGCGCGAGCCCGCGACGGCCACCGATCCCGCGACGTGGGTGGTCCGCTTCCGCACCGTCCGCTTCCTCACGAACTGCTCGTGTCTGCGCGGCGGGATGTGCGGCGAGGCCGCGTGCGAAGAGGTGCTGGAGCCGACGAGCATTCGAATGGCGAGCCCGCCGGTGACCCTCTCGGGTGAAGGTGTGATCGGCGCGCCGACGCTCGTGTACGTGCCGAGCGGAGTGCTCGCGGAGGGCGGCCCGCGCGGCGCGACCGCGATCGCGAACGGCGGTCAGGGCGGCGGCGGCTGGCACGTGCTCTGGCAGCGCTACACGTCGGAGGACGGCGCGAGCGACGGGCGCATCGAGATGCGCACGGTGGCCGCGCACGACGGTCTGCCGACCAACGCCGACTGCGACGCCGAGTCGAGCCCGGAGTGTGTGCTCACGGTGGCGGGGCAGGGCGCCAACGCGCGCCACGTGGACACCTTCGTGCGCGGCGCGGTCCCGGGCTTCGCGTGGGTCGACGATCGCACGCTCGCGGCGCTCGCGCTGCAGTGCGGGGGGTGACGCGCGAGCGGGAGCCACTGGCGTCCGAGCGTCGGTGGCTCCACGACTCCACGTCAGCTTCCTCGAGGGGCTGTCGCCAGCCCCTCCCCCACGGGGCGTGAAGCCCCGATGGG
>CALJLK010000172.1 GCA_937982655.1 uncultured Sandaracinus sp. | reverse complement strand
GTCGTGGCGCGAGCGCGCGAGCAGCCCGACCGGCAGCCCGGCCGCTGCGGTGGCGGCGCCGACTCCGAGGACCACCCACGCGGGCGTCGCACTCGGGCCGGGCTCGGGAGCGGTCGGCTCCGGCGCCACGTCGGGCTCCGGCTCGGGGGTGGGCTCCGGGTCGAGCGTCGGCGCGTTGGCGCTCGCCTCGGCCTCCGCGCGCGCGCGCAGGTTCGCGATCAACGCCTCGATGGCCGCGCGATCGTCCGCGTCGGGGGCATCCGCGAGGTAGCGCGCGTACGTGTCGGCCGCTTCGAGGTGTTGGTTCGAGGCTTCGAGCGCGCGCGCCAAGTTGAAGAGCAGAATCGGCTCGGGATCGAGCTCGTGCGCGCGTCGCAGCAGCGCGGCCGCGGTGTCGAAATCCCCTGCGCGGAAGAGCTCGACCGCCTCGCGGAAGAGCGCGGCGGCGCGGCTCTCGTCGGTCTCCTGTGCCGCACGCGCGCGTCCGCGACGTTGGGCCTCGACGGGGGAGATCCCGACGGCGCCCCCGAGGAGGGCGAGCGTTGCTACCATGACGGCCGCACGTCGCATCGGCGTGCAGGGTACCGCGTTCGTTCTCGCGTGGGATCTCTTCGCGAAGCGGACGTCGGATTGGGTTTCTCGGATCGGATTCGAGATCGGGTTCGTCGGGAGGCCATGGAACTGGGGCGCCGCATTCGCCTCGAGCCACACCGTCGAGCCCGTCGTCGAACCAAACTTCGCGCCATGACCTCGGTCGAGCTCCCGCTTTCGCCGTCCCTGCCCGAGCGCTTCGGTCGCTACGAGGTGGCGGCGCTGCTCGCGACGGGCGGGATGGCGGAGGTCTACCTCGCCAAGCTCGTGGGCCCCGAGCGCTTCGAGCGCGCGGTGGTGGTCAAGCGCATCCTCCCGCACCTCGCGCGCGACGAAGCCTTCCGCGACATGTTCCTCGACGAGGCGCGGCTCGCGGCGCTCATCCACCACCCGAACGTCGTGACGGTGCACGAGCTCGCGCAGAGCGAGGGCGAGCTCTTCCTCGTGATGGACTACGTCGAGGGCGAGACGCTCGCGGCGATCCTCAAGCGGCTCGCGAAGGCGGGGCACGCGATGCCGATGCACGTCGCGGTGCATGTGCTCGCGGAGGCGTGTGCGGGGCTCCACGCGGCGCACGAGCTGGTCGACGAACAGCGCCGCCCGCGCGGCATCGTGCATCGCGACGTGTCTCCGCAGAACCTGATGGTCGACTACCACGGCACGGTGCGGGTGCTCGACTTCGGCATCGCGAGCGCTGCCGACCGCTCCACCTCCACCCAGTCGGGCGTCGTGAAGGGGAAGTTCGCGTACATGTCGCCCGAGCAGGCGCGCGCGCAGAAGGTCGATCGCCAGACGGACGTCTTCGCGCTGGGCGTGGTGCTGTACGAGGTGACGACGAGCTCGCGCCTCTTCGCGCGACCGGACAGCCTCGCGGTGGTGCGTGCGATCTGCGAGGAGCCGATCCCGTCGCCGCGTGATCGACGTCCTTCGTATCCGCATGCGCTCGAGGACGTGCTGATGAAGGCGCTCCACCGCGACAAGAGCGAGCGCTACGCGACCGCGGCGGAGATGCGGCGCGGTCTGCTCGGCGTGTTGCGTGAGCTCGATCCCGAGGGCCGCGCGCCCGAGGATCTCGCGACGCTGATGCGCGAGCACTTCTCCGAGCAGCAAACGGAGAAGCGCGATCTGCTCCGCAAGGCGAGCGCGGCGGACTCCCACGTGACCCGCGCGCCCTCGCTCACGGACGAGAGGAGCTCGCGGCGCTCGTACCTCGGGCTCGCCGGGGCGGCGCTCGCGCTCGTGTTCGGGCTCGGCGGGGCGTACCTCGGGCTGCGCGACTCGGACGCGGCCGCGAGCCGGGCGAACGAAGCGACGGATCCGCCGACGCCGACGAGCGTGCGTCTTCAGATCGCGACCACGCCCATCGGTGCGGCGGTGTCGATCGACGGCGAAGCGATCGGAGTGACGCCGCTCGACGTGACGCGACCGCGGACCGGGCGTGCGCACGAGCTGCGTGTCACCCACGAGGGCTTCGAGCCGCGCGTGGAGTCGTGGACGGCGGACGTCGATCAGCGTCTGCGTGTGGACCTGCGCGCGCTCGCTCCGGACGGACCCGACGAGAGCACGGGGACGTCGACGGGCACGACCGACGTGAACGAAGGCGCGACGGACTCATCGTCTGCGACGCCCACCGAGGTCGATCCCACGCCGAGCGAGGCGCCCACGAAGAGCCGTCGACCGCGACGTCCGCCGCGCGAAGAGCGCGGGTCCGAGTACTTCCGCCTTTGATCGCGCATCTTCAGCGATTGCCGCTCATTCGCAGCCCAGCGGGGTCGTCGCGAGGGTGACGTCGTCGATCCAGATCTCGGTCGCCGGCTGCTCGGGCGCCGTGTACGAGAGCCCGATCTCGAGCACCGACCAGCCCTCGATGGACAACGTGTCGAGCCCGAGCGAACGGACCGCGGCCACGCCATCCACGAAGGCGTCGATCGAGCCCGCGGGCGCGTCGCCGACGACGAGGTGGCCGACCACACAATGCCAGCGATCGCGATCGAGCGACTCGGTGCCCTCCGTGTAGCGAAGGGCGGTCGAGACGTACGTGGACAACGCGTCGGGCTCGACCTGGAAGCTCACGCTGTCCCACGGCGGCATCGAGATGCCGAAGGCGACGAAGCTCGCACCCCAATCGAGGTTGCTGGCGCTCGGGACCCGCACGTGGGCGCGCACCCAGAGGTCGCCGCTCGAATACTCCGCGCCCATGCGGTAACCGAGCGCGGCGGTCCCCCCGGCCGTGGTGCTGCGCGCGCGGAGGTAGCGCGAGCCTGCGTGCGCCGACGCGGCGTCGTTCACGTTCGCCACCGTACCGTTGGTCTCGTTGCGGTAGCTCCAGCGCGTGAAGTCGCCGCGCTCGAAGTCTTCTTCGAAGAGGATGTTCGGTGGTGGGCCGGCGTCCGTGCCCGCGTCGACCCCTCCGTCCACGTCGGGCCCGCCGTCCTCGGAGCCAGCGTCCGCGTCGCCACCATCGAGCTCCGAGCCTGCGTCCTCGCGTCCAGCGTCGCCCGCGTCGCGTGTGCCGCCGTCGCGTGTGCCGCCGTCGCGTGTGCCGCCGTCGCGTGTGCCGCCGTCGCGATCGCGCACACAGACGTTCTCCACGTCGTCGCAGGTCCACCCCGACGCGCACGGACAAGGTCGACCCTCGAGGTCGACGTCGCCCAGCACACACCCTGCGAAGAGCACACACCCCGCGAAGAGCACGCACTTCGCGGAGTGCACCGCGACGATCCACGAGGGAGCAGCACGACGGGACATCGCGCGCAGGATATCCCGGACCGTTCGCGGAAGGGCAGGCCCCTCCCGACGTCGGTCGACGCACGTTCGCGGCGTTCTCGCTTCGCCCCGCGAGGCGAGGGGGATCCTTCTGTCAGCGAAGCCACGGCGCGCCGAGCACCGCCTGCACGACGAGCCCCACGAGGGCGGCGACGATCGCTCGTCGCGTCGAGAGCCCGTGCGCGCTCCGCACCGCGAGCACCGCGAGCACGAGCGTGCCGAGCGACGACGCCGCCGCCGTGAAGCGCACGCCCTCCGTCAGCCGCGCGAAGCCTCCCGTCGCGTAGAGCGCGACGTCGGGAAGGAGCCAGAGCGCCACGAAGGGCAGCGCGAGGGCGCGCGCGCCACGTTCGAACGTGTCTTCGAACGTCCCGCTCCCGCCGAGCTTTCGCGCGATCGCGTACGCGCTCCCCGCGAACGCGAGCGCCATCGCGACACGCACCGGCAGGACGAGCACCGCCTCCCACGCGTAGTAGCTCTCGCGCGGGATCGGAGCGATCAGCGGTCCGCTCGGCGCTTCGCCTTCGAGCGCGAGCCACGCGAGGAAGAGCGCGGAGAGCACGCCTTGCAGCGCGGCCCAACCGAGCCCGCGGTTCCGCGCAGGCCGCTCGGTCGGACGGCCGGCGGCAGGAGGAGCGCTCAACGCAGGACCTCGAACGTCCACGGGGCGATCTCCCCTGCCGTTCGCAGCACGCCCGCGAGGATCTCGGCGTCTTCGTCTCCCGGGAGCAGAAGCCAGAGGCGGCCGCCCGGGATGCGCTCTTGAATCCGCGGCGCCATCCACACCACGTCGTCGACCACCACCGCGACGTGCTCTCCCACGTGCGCGCTGGTGAACGCCTCGAACGCGGAGGCGCCGCGCGCGTCGAGCACGAGGCTCACGTTCTTTCGGCCGGTCATCGGGTCGTCGATCACCTCGGCGTCGACGAGGTTCGCGCGCGTGAGCACCGGCGGATCGACGAGGCAATGCGCGGCGCAGGTACCGTCGTCGAGCGTCTCGAGCGCGACGTGACAGCCGGGCGCTTCCGACGCGACCCAGGGGCGCAGCGCTTCGCAGGGGCCGCTCACACCAGCGCGCGAAGGCTCCGGGCGCGCGATCCCGTCGGGGAAGGTGGTCGTGGCAGGGAAGGTGACGAGCTGATGCACCGCGAGCCGCAGCGGGCGAAGCGCACGCTGCACCGCTTCGGGAGTGGTCGTCTCTTCGACGCGCAGCACCACACGTGCGGCGTCTGCGGACACGATCGAGGCGCGCGCGCCGAGCGCTTCGAGCCGCGTGACCATCGTGCGTGCGTCGTTCTCCTCGAAGCGATCCACGGCCGCGAGCGTGAGCTCGAACGCGGCGCGGCCGCGCAACGGACCGCGCGGGACGACCACCACGCGGAAGACCGCGTACGCGAGCACCGAGGTGCACACGAGCACGATGCCGAGGATCAACGCGACGCGAACACGAGCCGACATGCCGCGAGGCTCGCACGCTCGCGGGACTTGTCGACCGGGTCGGCGGGGTCAGCCGCCGACTTGTCGAGAACGTGCGTCGCGTGCCCGTCGAGCGGCGTCGTCGACGTTCGGTTCGTCGAGGTCCGTGGGACCGAGCCGAGCGCGGTCGTCGTGTGCTCGTCGAGCGTGTGCTCGCGCCGAGCGCGTCACTCCGCCGCGTCGCGCACCGCGCGGGCCGCTTCGCGCTCTTTGCGCGGTCGCGGGCGACTGCGAATCATCGAGCGCTTGCCCACCATCACACCGACCGTCTGCTTCAGCCGTTTCCACACGCTCTCTTGAACGTACGGCACGCCGTGCTTCTCGCAGATCTCCTTCACCTTCGGCGCCGCGCGCACGTAGGCGGCGGGGGGCAGATCGGGCCAGAGGTGGTGCTCGATCTGGTAGTTCAAGAACCCGTGCAGCACGTCGTTCACGATGCCGCCGGTGGGGAAGTTCACCGAGCCGAGGATCTGGCGCACGTAGAGATCCGGACGATCCGACGGCGGACCCGCGAAGCGATGCACGTCGTCGCCCACGTGGTTGGGCACGATGATCGCGAACGTGTGTAGGTTCGTGAGCAGCTCCGCGAGCGCGCTGTTGATCGCGACGTTCGCGGCCGCGATCGGGCCGAGCGGCAAGAAGAGCGCCGGTGCGACGACGAAGCGTGCGAGCCCGTACGGCAACACACACTCCTTCCAGAACGCGCGGCCCTCTTCGGTGCGTGGATCGAACACCACGTGGTAGGGGACGTCGGAGCCGTCCATCGTCACCGCGTCGATCGGCCGCCGCTCTTCCTTCAGCTTCTTCGCGCGCTGGAGCGTCTGAAAGGTGCTCGGCGCGTAGTAGCTGAGCTTCCACGTCAGCGCGTAGAAGCTCACCGCCGCGTACTTGAGCGCGACGGGGATCTTCGCGTCGCGCAGGCTCTGAACGTTGTGCTCGACCAGATCCGGATCGAGCAGCTCGCCCGTGTGGTAGTGGTGCAGGCGGTTGTGCTCGAAGTCCCACGCGGCCGGCGAGATCCAGTCGAGCCAATCCACGAAGCGGCGCGCGCCCTGCGCGAAGCGCTCCTTCTTCCACTCCGGCGGCGCCTCCTCGATGCGGTCGAGGCCGCGGTGCGAGACGTGGTGCATCACGATCGCCCAGCGCGTGCTGGAGCCGAACGCGAGCAGGAGCGCGGGCAGCGGGCTCGGCGCGATCCAGGCGGTCGCGTAGCCGAGCATCGTCGACGCGCGGCCGGCGTGGGCGATGCGGCGCAGGTGCGCGAAGTCTTCCGGGCCGATCGAGCGGAGCAGCTCGCGACGAAGCGCGTCGAGCTCGGCGGCGAAGGCGTCGTAGTCGACGTGAGGGAGCGGATCGGGGAGGGACGGATCGTCGCGGTACATCGAGGCTCGGACGGTGGAGAGCCGCGAACGGCGCGGCGTGCGAGCGGCCGAACGGGTCGACCGAGAGGTCGCTCGCGCGCGAGCGTGTAGCGCAGGTCTGGGGCGAAACACCGTCACGGTTCCGTCACCGCCCCACGTCGAGCGTCCGAGATCCGTGCGCGATGGGCGCACTCGCTGGGGACCGGAGGCCGCATCCGGGGGTGTGAGGCCCCAGGCGCGCGGGGCGCCGAAGTGCGCGCCGCTCGCGGATCGCTCGGCAAACGTGGGCCGCTCGCATACGAGGCCGAGCGCATGCGTTCGTCGGAGACCGGAGAGCCCGGTGGCGCGCCTCGTGCTCTGGAGCTCCGTGTGTGCGCGTCCTCGGATGCGCTCCACACACCTCCACACGCGCTTCCCGGATCGGCCGGACTTTCCACCACCACGCATTCGCTCGGTTCGCCGAGCACAGGTCGGTCCGGGAAGCGACACCCTAAGTGGGAGGCTGTCGATGCGCGCGTCGGCGACTCGGCGGGGGCTACGCGGTAGTCGGGATGCGCGCGTCGGCGACTCCGGCGTCGGCTGGTTTCCGCTGTCGCCTACGCCGGTGGGAAGTCGAGCGCGAAGAGGTTCGCCTTCTTTCGCTCCCAGCGGCGCGCGTCGAACGCCCGCGCGGGGGCGAAGATGCGCGGCTCGTGCAACGGCCACACGCCGCACGGCGTCGCGCTCGAGCCGCTCACGCGGAGGATGCCGTTGACGGCGCGGCGCGCAGCTTCGTTGGCGCCCTCCATCGTCGCGAGGTCGGTGTACGTGCGTACGTAGTCGCTCGCGAGGAAGAGGTTCGGGATCGAGGTCACCGCTTCCGGTCGGTACTTCCACGAGCCGGTCACGTTCACCAGCAGTGGTTCGTCGTTCGTCGCGCCGTGCGGGTGGCTCACCACGATGCTCGGATCGAGGAACCACGAGTGCAGGTTCGCGTCGTCGAGCTCGGGCGCTGCTGCGTCGTTGAGCTCTTGCTTGAGCTGCGCCCAGACCTCGTTCTTGATCTCCTCGCGTGTCGTGAGCTCCTTGGCGGCCTTGCCGTAGAGGATCCCCGGCGTCTCCCAGTCGCTGATGTCGATGCTGAGGATGCCGTTGACCGTTCCATCTCCGTAGTTGCGGACCTTCTCTTGCCAGAACTGCTCTTGCGAGATGCTGGTGAGCGCCCACGGAGAGTCCGTGTAGATGGTGTGACCGTGCGCCAGGCGGACGTCGGTCTTCAGGTAGAACATGATCCCGTTCATCCACTGCGTGTGCAGTTTCGACAGCCCCGCGAGCTCGGGCGCGGCGGTCACGAGATCGAACGTGAGGAGCGGGATCACGCGCTCGACCGGCATCGAGAGCACGTAGAAGTCGGCCACGTGGGTGGTCGTCGAGCCGCCGTGCTCCACGTCGACGCCGAGGATCTTCACTGCGCTCCCCGGCCCGGCCGAGGGACCGACGTGCAATGCCTTGACCTCGTGATCGAGGTGGTAGCTCACGCCGCGCCCCGTGAGGTACGCGACCCAGGGATCGATCCAGACCTCGTTGGTCGGGCCGTCGAGCAGCCGATCGAGGGTCTCGCCGGGCGTGATCAGATCGAACAGGAGCTGCAGGAGGACGTAGCCGACGGTGCGGGTGCTTCCGTCCTCGGCGCGCATGGCGACGAGGCTGCGCGTGAGACCCTTCGCGAGGTAGGCACGGTACTCCGGCGACATGTCGGACGCGCGGATGAAGTCCCACCAGTCCACGTGCTCCCACTGGCCGAAGCGTCGACTCTCGCAGGAGGTGAGCAGCGCGAGCAGCCGATCGAGGAAGAAGGTCGCTTCGGGGACCGGGATGCCGAGATCGGCGGTGAAGATGGCCTTCAGCGCGCGGTACCACTCGCCGATGCTCGTCGGGAAACGAGCGACGAAGATCGGATCGCTTTGGCCTTTGCGCGCGAGCATGAACTGCGTCGCTTGGACGAGGTTGCCGTACACGCCATCGTCGTTTCCCATGAAGGGAATCCGCTTCATGGTGTCGGGAAGGTGGCGGTAAAAACCGGGAAAGAAACGGAAGCCGTGCTCGCCCGGCAGATCGGGCCGTCCGCCCGTGCCCGTACCGGGAACCGGGAGGCTCCTCGCCTTGCCGCCGGGGATGGTCCCTCGCTCGAAGACCTCCACCGTGAACCCACGCTCGACCAGCTCGTGCGCCGCGCTCAGTCCCGCGACGCCTCCCCCGAGGACGATGACCTTCCCTGTCATGCGCGCGAGGGTACCGACGCGCGCGCGCGGCGGTGGAGGATTCGACGTCGACGAAGGTGCGTGTGGCCGCGGCGCGACCTGCTGTCTCACCCATTTGGGTGAGGCGCGGTGAGTGGCGATGCACGCACGACGGCGCATTTGGCTCGCTCGCGACGACCGATCGTGAGCGCAGGCGTTCAAACGACCTCGTGCGTCAGGAAACCTCCGAGTTTCGACCGCGGAGAACTTCTCGCGTAGGGCGGTGCCGTCTATGCTGCCTCGCATGGGGAGGGAGCTCGTGAGCGAGTCGGTCGATTGGGGCGGCAGCACGATTACGCTCGACGCCGCCGAGCAGTTCGCCGCTCGGATCCCGGTCACACCCGCGGAGCGCGGAAGGATCGCGCGGACGCTCTACGACTTCCCGATGGAGTGTCAGGTTCGCGGCATGTTCTTCCAGGGCCTCGTCGACACCGTCACGCGCACGGCGGACAAGACGGTCTGCGATCGGCTACTGACGGAGGCGGGCGTTCACACCCGCTTCATTCCGTTCGTGCTGATGCCGCATCGCGACTTCTACAAGCTCTATTTCCTCGCGTCGGCCACGCTCTTTCCGAACAAGCCGCTGGAGCATGGTTTCGAGCGGATTGCAGAAGATTTCTATCCGACCTTCAAGGACAGCATGGTCGGCCGAACGCTCAGCGCCTTCATCGGGAAGGATGCCTTCACGGTCCTCGATCGGCTCGCGCAGGCATACCAGATGTCGATCCCGTGGAACGAACACTCCGTCAAGAAGGACGGAACCTCCGGCGCGGTGTGGAGCTGCAAGGTCGAACCGAGCGAGCTCTATCCGGCGACCTTCAAGGGCATCGTCAAAGGCACCATGCGCGCGCACGGCGTGAACGAGCCCTGGGTGACGCCGCTTGCGGAACGCCGCGACGGGAACGCCCGCCGCTTCGAGTTCCGCATCCGGTGGTGAGCGCTCTGCGGCCGAGATGCTGCGCGAGCCGTGCTGCGCGAGCCGTGCCGTGCAAGCCGTGCCGTGCAAGCCGTGCGTGCGCGCGTGCTGACGACTTCGCGTCGACCAGCTCGTAGCGCGGCATGGCCACGTTGTCGCACGAAGGTGGCGCCCTCGGATCGCGTGAGGTGAGCACGCGACCCGAGGGCCCTGGTGGTTTGGAGAAGTGGACGAACCTCGGCGCGCCGAGACGCGCGCTTGGTTGCTGAGCACGCATCGGGCCAACCTGACTTTTGCGACGTTTCTTCGTGCGAATCCCGAAGAGCGCACACGACTGGGGACTTTCACCCCATGCGAGTGCGCGAAACGGCGCGGTGCGTCTCGCAGCCCGTTGAAGAACTCGTCGAGTCCTTCAACGGACTGCCTCTTCTTTCTGGGGTCTTTCAAAAGACCCCCTCCAGTGGGCAAAGCCCACCGGAGCCTCCCCCAAAACACGCGGCTCCGTTGAAGAACGAGGTTCTTCAACGGGTTGCTCGGTCGAGCACGTCGTCACGTCGACGCGCATCACCGCGGCGCGCGCAGGTGAGGACGCACCGCCGACACCAACGCGGCCGCGCGGTCCCGATCGACGGGCGCGCGGACGTCGCCTCCGACTTTCGTCGCGGTGCCGACGATCGCGCCATCGGCGAAGGGCGCGAGGTCGGCGGCGTTCTTGGGAGCGAGGCCGCTCCCGATCCACACCGCGCGCTCCCCGGCTGCGGCGCGCACCTGCTCGAGGAGCGCGCGATCCACGGGGTGTCCGGTGCCGCGTCCGGTGACGATCACCGCGTCCGCCATCCCGCGATCGAGCACCTCCTCGACCGCCTGCGTCGCGTCGAGCGGGGCGAGCGGCGCGGCGTGCTTCACGAGCACGTCCGCGAGCAACGCGGTGTCCGCGCCGAGCGACGCGCGGTAGCGCAGCGTGACGTCGGCCTCGCCTTCGATGAGGCCTTGATCGGTCACGTAGGCACCCGAATGCACGTTGATGCGCACGAAGTCGAGATCGGCCGCGGCGGCGATCCCGAGGGCGGACACGCCGTCGTTTCGCAGGCAGTTCACGCCGACCGGCAGCCCCGTCACGCGCTTCGCTTCGCGCGCCACGAGCGCGAGGAATGCGACCTGATGCGGTGGAAGTCGGTGTCCCGCGGTGCCTTTCGGGAAGGGCGCGGAGCCGAAGTTCTCCACGACGAGCGCGTCGAAGCCCGCCGCCGCGAGCGCTTCGGCGTCGCGGAGCGCGTGGGCCTCCGCGTTCGCGAAACTTCCGCTCGGGCGCGGATCGCCCGGTAGCGCAGGCAGATGCAGGACACCGACGAGACCGCGAGGGCTGAAGCGCGCCATGTCGCGACCCTATCGCAGGCGAGGTCGGGAGACAGCCGCGATTCGGAGCCTTGCGGCGGACCCTTCGAGCGAGCCGAGGCCCGGTTGACGCGCGCGCGAGGTGCCCTCGACACTGTGTCCATGGGGGTGGTCGACCGAGAAGCGTTCGAGGCGAGCGTCGCCGACGTCGTCGCGACGGTGCGCGACCCGAAGCTCGGGCTCCACGGTCCCGGCACGATCAGTTGGCGCATCAGCCGCGAGCCGATCGTCTTCCTCGGCGGCGGCGCGGCGGCGCTGCTCCAGCTCGCGCATCCCTTCGTGGCCTACGCGGTGGCCGAGCACAGCAAGACGCAGACGGATCCGGTCGGGCGCTTCCAGCGGACCTTCGAGTACGTCTACGCGATCGTCTTCGGGGATCTCGACCACGCGCTGCGCGCGGCGCGTCGCGTGCGGCTGATGCACGAGCGCATCGTCGGTACCCTCGGAGAGGACGCGGGACGTTTTCGCGCGGGCGACCCCTACGCCGCGAACGACGAGGATGCGCTGCTCTGGGTGCACGCGACGCTCACCCACACGGCAGTGCAGGTCTACGAGCGCGCGGTGGCGCCGCTCGATCCGCGCGACAAAGAGCGATACTGGCAGGAGTCCAAACGCTTCGCGGGGCTCTTCGGTCTGCGCGCGGGTCGGATCCCATCGACCTGGGTCGACTTCGAGGACTACTTCCGCGACACCGTCGCGTCGGACACGATCGCGGTCACGCGACCGGCGGCCGACATCGCGCGCTTCCTCTTTCGTCCGAAGAACGCGGGCGCGATCCCCTTCACGCGGTGGTATCGCGCGATGACGGCTGGCCTGCTGCCGAAGAAGCTCCGCCGCGAGTACGCGCTGCCGTATGGGCCCGCCGAGCGCGCGTTGCTCGCGACCAGCCTGCGCGCCGTGCGTCTCGGTACGCCGGTGTTGCCGCGACGCGCGCGTGAGGTGCCCGCGTACGTCGAGGCGCGGCACCGCCTCGCGGGCAAGCCACAGCCGGACCGTTTCGGCCGCGCGCTCGAGAGCGCGGTGTTGCGCGCGATCCGTCCCGCCCCGGTACGTTGAGCTCACGCGGTCGAGCTCACACGACGTCGAGCTCACAGACGTCGGAGCTCAGACAGCGTCGAGCTCACGCGCTCGCACGGCGTCGAGCTTCGCGCGTGGCCACGTGCGCATCGACGCGGCGGTGTCATGGTTGCCGACCGTGCATCGCACCGACCCCGACGCCTTCGAGATCCGTCAGAGCGGCCCGCCCGCGCTCTCCCACGCCGCGCGTGACGTGATCGCCGCGCTCTCCCCGCTGATCACGGACCGTCGGCGCGAGCGCATCCAAGAGATCGTGCGGCAGCGGACGACCAGCGTGACCGCGATCCTCGAGGACATCGCCGATCCCCACAACGCGAGCGCGATCCTCCGCAGCGCGGACGCGTTCGGTGTGCAGCGCGTGCACGTCATCCCCGGCATCAACGGCTTCCACGCCGCGCGCTCGGTCGCGAAGGGCACGCACCACTGGCTCGACGTGCTCCGTCACGGGAGCGCGGAGGGCTGCGTCGGACACCTTCACGCGCAGGGCTACCGCGTGCTCGTCGCGTCGATGGAGGGCACCGTGACGCCCGAGGAGCTGCGCACGATCCCGAAGGTCGCGATCGTCTTCGGCAACGAGCACAAGGGCCCGACTCCCGCGATGCGTGGGCTCGCGGACGGAACCTACGCGGTGCCGATGTGCGGCTTCGTGGAGAGCCTCAACGTCAGCGTCGCCGCGGGCATCACGCTCTACGAGGCCACGCGTGGACGTCGCGGCGAGCTCGACGAGTCGGAGCGCGAGATCCTCGAAGCGCGTTACCTGCTGACCTGCGTGCGCGACTCGGAGCGCATCGTGCGCGACTTCGTGGCGAACGCGGCGCGCTGAAGCGCGACGATCGTCGCGAGGGTGTTCCGCGAACGAAACGAGCGTGCGTAGTGCTCCGCGAGGTCGAGTGCTCCACGACGATCCGACCGCGCGCCTCGAGCTCCGACGAGTCGATCAGCGAACGCGCACGACGACCCGCGCGACGTCGGGGCCGAGGTCGAGCGTCTGCTGCGCGACCGAGCCGTCGCGGGCCGACACCGCGCGCAGCGCGTAGCGACCCGGCGGGAGATCGAACATCGAGAAGCGCCCGGCCACGCTGCGCACCGTACCGAGCGTCGCGCCGTCGCGCGTGACGGTGACGGTGGCGTCCGCGGGCCGGCCGAGCGAGTCGGTCACGCTGCCCTGCGCGCAGACGCGGGTGCCGCGTCCGAGGTCACGCGTGGTCGCGGTGGTAGACGGCGTGGTCGCGGTCGTCGTCACGACGCGTGGCGCGACCGTCGGTGAGACGGTCGTCACGCCGGGCGCGGTGGTGACGACGCCCGGCGCGGTGGCCGTGACGCCTGGCGCAGTCGCGCGCGGGACGGTCGTGGTCGTCGTGGACGGAGACGTCGTCGTCGCAGTGGCGGTCGGAGTGACCGTGCGAACCCCGGGAGCGGTACGCACGCTCGGTGCGACCGCGGTGCCGACGGTGGGTTGGACGTTGGCGCGAACGGTGGGCGTCGCGGTCGCGGTCGTCGTCGTCGTCGTCGTCGTGGGGGTCGTCCTGGTGGGGGTCGTCGTGGTGGTCGCTGCGGCCCGCGTGCGGAACGTGAGGCTCGCCACCGATCCCGCCTGCACCGCCACCGTCTGTGCGCCCGCGGAGCTCTCGCGCGTCGGCGCGACGTCGGCCGACCACGTACCCGCCGCAAGCCCGATCGAGCACCGGCTCGCCACCGTTCGGCACTGCAGGGTGGTGTTGCCGCTCCGGAACGTGACGGTCCCGTCGAGCGGGCGTCCCGCGGAGTCGACGACCCGAACCTGGACGGTCCCCGTCGGTTGCGCGTGAACCGCGGATGCCGCAGCGGCCACGAGCGAGACAGCGAGCGCGATGTGTTTCATGCGAGACCTCGACGCCGATCGTGCCGCACGTGCGCGGTTCGAACCAGCGCTCCGTTGGGGAGACGTGGGCGTGCTGCGACGTGGGCGCGTGCGACGCGCGCGACGTCGGAACGATTCACTCACGCGCGCTCGCGCGTCGACGGGGCGCGATTTCACTCACCGCGCTCGCGTCGGCGATCGCTCAATCCGTCACGACCACGCGTGACGCGCGAAAGCCCGTGCGGTCCGTGCTGACGCCGTGCCATCCGTCGGGCACCCGCGGCCACGTCTCGCGGAACACGCGGTGCGCGTCGGTCGGCGTGAGGTTCACGCAGCCGTGGCTGCGCGGCAGGCCGAAGCGCGTGTGCCAGAAGGCCGCGTGCAGCGCGATGCTGCCGTCGAAGTACTGCGTCCACGGCACGTCTTGGATTCGGTACGCGTCGTCGCCCGCTTCGGGACCGAGGTTCGCCATGGTGTCCGTCACGTGCTTGCGCTGGATGGTGAACGTCCCCGTCGGCGTCGCGTGCTCGGGCAGACCCGTCGAGACCAGCGTCGCGTACGCGGGCTCGGTGCCGCGGTAGATCACGAGCGTCTGCGACGAGAGGTCGACGTGCACCCACGGCTCGTCGTCCTCGACGGAGAACGGCGGATCGATCTTCTCCGCCACCGTCGCGAAGTGGTGCCGCAAGTAGCGTGGCTCGGTCGCGCCGGGCAGCTCGATGCGGTGGTAGAGCAGATCGCCGATGCGCTCGGTGCCGCGCCAGATCGACGTGATGTCCGTCTGGCGTTCGATCGGCTGGGCTTCTTCGTCGCGCACCCAGCGAGTCGTTCCGTCGTCGCGCGTGCGCGGCATCATCGGGTGCCCGGTGCGGATCATCCACACCACCGGCAGCTCGCGCTCGTCCGTCAGCTCGACGCCGTGGAAGTCGTGCCCCACGCGCGTCTCGAGCTGCGACTCCTTCACGAAGCCGCCGCCCGTGGTGCGCACGAAGCGTCGGCTCGAGCGCACCTGCACGTCGGTCGCTGCGACCATGAAGCCCCGCTGCAAGAACGTCTTGATCGCCGGATGCCGCTGCGACTCGGGGCCGAGCTCGCCCGCGAAGAAGCGCTCCGCCTGCCGCTCGTTGTCGCGCAGGAGCTGCACGTAGCGCTCCGACCAAGCGAGCGCGGCGCGCTGCTGATCGCGCGATGGGAGCTGGTGGTACTGCGGCACCACCGGCTCCTTCACGAAGTAGTAGAGGTACGGCATCGGCCGATCGCGCTGCGCGGGCGCGACGGGATCCTCCACCTGCGGCGGCGTCTCACCGACCTCGATGCCTTGCCCCGCACACGCGAACCCGCGCGGCGCGAGCTCGTACCACCCGGTGTTGCATTGGCTCGTGCGATGCGGCTCGCGCTTGAGGCGGACACGCTCGCCCCAGCGCAACCAGCCGACGATCGTCGCTTCCGGATTGGGCTCCGTGCGGATCACGAGCTGCGGTCGCGTGACCAAGCCGTGCAGCGGGAACTCCGCGTTCAGCGCCGCCTCGCGCGCGCGTCGCGACGCTTCGTCCTCCGCCGCTTCGGTGCGCGCCTCGATCGCGGCGACGGAGGCCTCGTCGGCGGTCACTTCTTCCTGCGCTTCGCGCTCGGATCCCCCACACGCACCGAGCGCGGCGACGAACCAGACGAGCGACGTGCGACGACGCATGGGGGCGAGGGTGACCCGCGAGCCAACCCCACGCAAACGAGGGCGAAGCCAGAGCGCTCGAACGTCCGGGGAGGCCCTCTGCGGCCAGGGGCGAAGCCCCCGTAGAGCAGCGCGCAGCGTCGGGCGTCACGCGCCAGAGGGGTGCGGGGACACTTCCCCGCCTCGTGAGCGTAGGCCGAAGGCCGAAGCGAACACTAAGCCGCTTCTACAGGCGCGCCCGTTTGCGCGCGCACCTCGTCGAGCGTCACGCCCGGCGCGAGCTCCACGACGCGGAAACGATCGCCCGCGCAGTCGAACACGCCGAGCTCCGTGATCACGCGCTGCACGACCTTCGACGCGGTGAGCGGGTAGTCGCATGTCGCGACGAGCTTCGGCTCGCCTTCCTTCGTGGTGTGCGTCGTGAGCACCAGGATGCGTCGGCTGCCCGCCGCGAGATCCATCGCGCCGCCGATGCCCATCGTGCGCCCGCCCGGGATCGACCAGTTCGCGAGGTCTCCGTTGGAGGCGACCTGCATCGCACCGAGGATCGAGAGATCCACGTGGCCGCCGCGGATCATCGCGAAGCTCGTGGCGGAGTCGAAGGTGCTGCCGCCCGGCACGATGGTGACCGTCTGCTTGCCCGCGTTGATGATCTGCGGGTCCTCGTCGCCCTCGTAGGGGAAGGGCCCCATGCCGAGGATTCCGTTCTCGCTCTGGAGCCACACGTCGCGCTCCGGCGCGAGATGATCGGCGACGAGGGTCGGTAGTCCGATGCCGAGGTTCACGATGGAGCCGTCGGCGATCTCTGCTGCGGCGCGCTTGGCGATGTCGTCTTTGGAGTAGGGCACGGGAGCTCCGTGAATGTTCGAAGAGGAGGGAAGGCTGGTGGCTCAGGGACCGTCGCTGCCGCACGCGACGCGGTTGCTGCTCCAACGCCGCGCGATGCAGCTCCGCGTCTGCGCACCGGCGATCCCGAAGTCGCCGCCCGGGCAATACGCGCACTCCATGCCGTTCATCGCGCACGCGGTTCCGGCGGCAGGGATCGTCTCGGGGCAGCCTTCGCTGCTCACCGGGAACATGCAGCGCACGCTGGTGGTGCGACACAGCTCGAGCGCGGCGGGTGCGTCCGGCGCCGCGGCGTCACGCGGCACCACGGTGTGGTGCTCGGGGCAGCCGAAGAGCCCGAGCGTGCACGCGACGAGGAGCGCCCGAAACATCACTGCACCTCGGGCAGCGGGCGCACGGTGCGGAACTCGATCACGTCCTCGTGCTCCGGCACGTGGACCACACGCTTCACGAACGCGCCCGGCAGGTGCACGTCGTCGGGGTCGAACGCGCCGAGCGCGACGAGGTGATCGCACTCCACGATCGTGGTGCGCGCGGCGGTCGCCATCGCGGGCGCGAAGTTCCGCGCGGTCCGGTAGAAACGTACGTTCCCGAAGGGGTCCGCCTGGTGCGCGCGGATGAGCGCGAAGTCCGCGTGCAGCGCGCGCTCGAGCACGTACGTGCGCCCCTCGAAGTCGCGCGTCTCTTTGCCTTCGGCCACCACGGTGCCGACGCCCGTCGGCGTGTAGAACCCCGGAATGCCCGCACCCGCCGCGCGCATGCGCTCGACGAAGGTGCCCTGCGGGACGATCTCGACCTCGATCGAGCCGTCCGCCATCGCGCGGTGCAGGTCCTCGTTGGTCCCCACGTACGTGCAGATCACGCGGCGCACGATCCCGGCCTTGAGCCAACGCGCGAGCCCCTTGCCCATGCTGCCCGCGTTGTTGCTGATGAGCGTGAGCTCCTTCGCGCCCGTGTCGATCACGCCCGCGATGAGCGCTTCCGCGTTCCCACAGAGCCCGAAGCCGCCGACCATCACGCGTGCGCCGTCGCTCATCCCTTCGAGGGCCTCCGCGACGTTCGCCTTCACCTTCTTGCTCATCGATCCGTTCTCCCGATCCACGACGTCACGGCCACACTCCGCGCGAGTGCGCTCAAGCCACCTTCGCGAGCGCGCGCCCGATCCGCGCCACGCCTTCGTCGAGCTCCTCCGCCGTCAGACAGAGCGGCGGCGAGAGCACCAGCGCGCTCTCGGGGAACCCCTCCGGCACGCGAATCTCCTTGGGCCCCTTGAGGTGCGCGTGCAGCTTCTCCTCGCGCAGCGCGGCCGAGAGCGACGCACGGCGCGCGTCACCGAGCCGCAGCTCCATCGCGAAGAGCAGCCCGAGCCCCCGCACGTCGCCCACGATCTCCGAGAATCGTCCGCGCAGCGCGAGCAATCCCGCGCGCATCCGCGGCTCCAGCGCCGCCGCGTTCTCGACGAGCTTCTCGTCGTCGTACACGCGCAGCGTCTCCAGCGCGGCTGCGACGCCGATGGGGTGCGCGTGGTGCGTGAGGCCACACGCGAGCACGTGCTCCTCGAAGCGCTCCGCCACCCGCTCGTGCACCAGCACCGCGCCGAGCGTGCCGTAGCCGCCGGTGAGCGCCTTGCCGCAGGTGATCATGTCGGGCGTGAAGTCCCAATGCTCGAAGCCGAAGAGCTTGCCGGTGCGCCCGAAACCCGCGAGCACCTCGTCGATCACCAGCAGCGCGCCGTGGCGATCGCAGGCCGCGCGCACCTCTTCGTAGTAGCCCTTCGGCGGGATCAGCACGCCGTTGGCGCCCACGACGCTCTCGAGGAAGACCGCGCCGACGTTGCCTTCGAGCTCCATCACGCGCGGGATCTGCGTGCCGGTGATCGTGGGATCCAGATCGAGCACGTGCACGATCCCCGGCAGGCCCGGCTCGACCGCCTGACGACGCCAATCGCCGCTGAGCGACACCGCGCCGAACGTCGCGCCGTGGTAGCCGCGGTAGCGCGCGATCGCCTTGTAACGACCGGTGACCAGCCGCGCGATCTTCAGCGCGTTCTCGTTCGCGTCGCTGCCGCCGAGCGTGAAGAGCACCTTGGTGAAGCCCTTCGGCGCCTTCGCGAGCAGACGCTCCGCGAGCTCGCGCTTCTCGGGATAGACCGCGTTCGGCGGGGCCACCGCGAGCCGCGTCGCTTGCGCCGCGATCGCCTCCGCAATGCGCCGGTGCCCGTGCCCCGGGTTCACCTGGTAGACCAGCGCGCCGAAGTCGAGCACGCGCCCGCTCGCCGTCTCCAGCCAGACACCTTCACCGCCCCGAAGCTCGAAGGGCTTCGCACCACGTTGTGCCTGCCAGGTGTGGAAGAACGGATCGCTCACCGCGCCCTCGTACCATCGGCGCCTCGGAGCGGCACCTTTCCTCGTGCTCCCGCGCACGGGATGGGCGCTTGGATCTTCGGCCCGTGCTGCCCCGCACGCCGTTCTCTCCCGTTTCGTGCACCCGCCGCGCGCCCGTAGTAGGTCCCACCGGTGACGGGATCGACGGGATCCAACGGAGCGGACGAGGCCCTCGATCGGCTCGAAGAGCTCCACCGCGAAGAGCTCCTCGCCGAGGCGCGCCGCGACATGCGCCACGCCCCACGTCCGCTCCGCGTGTTGCATCCGGGCGCGATGCCCGAGACGGCGCGTCTGCGCGCCCGCCTCCACGCCGACGCGCTCTTCGTCGATCCGCTCCGAAGCTCCGGGCCTTGGCTCGCGAGCCTCGACGACGATCCGCACTGCGCGGTCGACGTGTCGGCGCCCTTCGGTGGCCACGCGCCGCTGCTCTTGGTGCGCGGCTACATGGAGGGCGACTTCGGCGCGACCCTCGTGGGCGACGATCTCTCGCGGGCGACGGACGATCTGCGTCGTTCGCTGCGCGCGAAGACACCGTCGCTGCCACACCTGGAGCTCGGCCCGGACGTCGCGAGTGCCCGCGCGCTGGTCGCTCGCCGCTTCGTGCGTCCCGATCGTTCGAACGCGCCGCTGCTGATCGTCGGCGAGCTCGACACGCCCGAAGCGCGCGATGCCCTCGGACCGCATCGCGTGCTCCCCGCGCCTCCACCACGCCTCGGGACCGACGCGCTCGACACCCTCGACGAAGCCGCCCTCGCGGCCCTCGAGCACGCGCTCGTGGAACCTGCCGCCGCCGTGTGGCTCGTCGCGGTCGACGTGATCGGGCGCGCGCTCTCCCCGGCGTTCGTGGTGCGCGCGGTCCAGCTCGCGCGCACGCGTCGCGTTCCCGTCGTGGTCGACGAAGCGGCCTTCGCCCCCCACGCGGCCGGCTTCGTCTTCGCGGGAGGCGCCGAGCTCGACGTCGACGCGCGCGTCCTCGGCGGTCCCTCGTTGCCGGGGCTCGTGCTCGCGCGCGCGCCGCTGACGATCGAGTCCGAGCCGGTCGAGCCCGCGGCGCTCGTGCGCGCGCGGCTCTTGATCGAAGGCCACGACCGCGCGGCGGGGAAACCCGCCGCGCCGGGCAAACCCACGCTCGCCACGCAGGCCCAATCGTGGCTCGTCACGCGCCTCGAGGCGCTCGTCGGTCGCTTCCCCGATCTCGTGCTCGCGCCGCGCGCCGAAGGCTTCGTCTTCGGCTTCGAGCTCCCGACCGCCGGCCATCGCGAGAACCTCGCCGCGCAGCTCCCGCTCCGAGGCGCTCACGTCGGACGCGCCCCCGACGGTCACCCGCACAGCGTGGTCGGTCGCCTCGGCCTCGCGTGGTCGGTCGCGGAGGTCGATCGCCTCTTCGACGCGCTCCGTGGTTCGCTCAAATGGCTCGAAGCACACGTCGACGCGCGCGGCGAAGGTCCGGTCCCGACCGCGACGGATCTGCCGAGCGCGACGCGGCCCGCGAAGGCGCCACCCGACGTCGAGACGCGCGTGCGGGTCGTCTCGCCCGAGGACGCCGACGCGCTGCTCGACGAGCTCGTCGCCCTCGAAGAGCGCGTCTACGAGCCCGCGCGCCGCGATCCCCGCGAGAAGCTCGCGCTCGCCTTCCACGATCCCGCGGGCGTCGCGGTCGTCGCCGAACGCAAGGAAGACGGAATCTGGAAGGTCGTCGGTGGCGCGCTCGCGGCGCCCCTCGAGCGCATCCACGGGGTGGCCGGTTGCGACGACGATCCGCTCCGCGCCGATCAGGTCTCGCTCTACTCGATCGGCACCACCCTCGATCCGGCGTGCCGCGGCCTCGGCCTCGGCGAGCGCATGAAGGCCGCGGTGGTCGAAGGCGCGGCCGCGGTCCGTCGTCGCGACGGCAGCCCACGTTTTCATTGGATTTGCGGGCGAATGCGCGTCGGGGCGACCGACGCGATGGCGCGCATCAACCGCCGCCTCGGTGCCTCCGAGGTGCGCCGTCTGCGCGGCCAATACGAAGGCGGCGCAGAGGCGAGCTACTACCGTCTGCCGGTGCGCGGCTTCGTCGCGCCGTCCGTGCGCACGTCCTCGTCGCGCGAGCCCGTCGTGCTCCACCGCCCCGAGCGGCTTCTCTTCGAGGCGCCCGAAGGCCTGCGCGCAGCCGCCGAGATCGGCCTTCTCTTCGGACCGATCGTGCACGGCGTCGCGCCCGGCGAAGAACGCGCGACGCCCGCTTCGTTGCGCGCGATCGAGGTCCTCCGCGCGCTCCACCCCACGCACCCGCACGTCGCGCTCGCGACCTCGCGCCGCGCCGCGCTCCACCGCCTCGCCCGAACGATCGGCGCCGAGGTGTTCACCCTCCAAGGCGACGACGTCGCCGACCTGGGCGCGATTCGTCTCCCGCATCCCGCGGACGATCCCCACGCCGCGCTCGCGCGCCTCGAACGCAGCCCCCGCAGCGTGCTCTTCGTGGAGCGTGTGCAAGCCCGCAGCGGTCGTGTCGTTCCGAGCGTGTTCTTCGACACCCTCCGCGCGCGCGAGCACCGCTTCGTCGCGATCGAGCGCGCGACCCTCGGCGGTCGTCACGCGCAGCGCTCGCTCGACGGCGCACACGCGATCGTCTGGGGCGAAGGCCCCCTCGGAGTCATCCACGCGTCGCCACCGGAGAGTCGGCGGCTGACCCCGCCGACCCAGCCAAGAAACGCCCTCGGCGAAGCGGGCGACGAGCTCACGCTGCTCCGCGCGAGCTACACCCTTCGCGCCGCGCGCGCGCTCCGCCTCGCCGGGATCGACGAATCGCTCCTCGGCGATGCCCTCGCACCGCTCGCAGACCACGCGGCGATCCGCGGCGAAGGCCTCTACCGCGTCGCCGAGACCGAGCGCGCCGCGCTCCTCGCGGCGTCCTTGCGCGGCCACGGCTTCGAGCTCCGCGCGCGCGGCCCCTTCCTCGCCTTCGCCCCGCCGCTCGATCTGCCGGAGGAGCGCTACGTCGAGCTCCGCGCCGCCCTTCGCGACGCGCTCCGGTAGCCGTTTGCCCGAACACGCAACTCTCTGGCACCTGGACCGAACGGGCTGCACCTTTCGCCGACCGCTCGGTCTGCCGGGAGACTCCGCTATGCGCTCAATGGTCGCTTCGCTCTTCGCATCTTCGCTGCTGCTCGCGTGTAGCGATGTCCCTTCCGATCTCTGCGGCGATCTCGTGGAAGACCGTGCGACCGGAAGTTGCCAGTGCCCCGAAGGCACCGAGCGCGGCGACGATGTTTGGACGTGTGTGCTGCCGGATGGAGGCACGATCCGAGATCCGAACAGTCCCGATGGGGGTGAGCTTCGCGAGGCAGATGGTGGAGGCCTGGACGGGGGCTACCCGGAAGGCGGCGACCTGGCGGATGGCGGCGAAATGACACTCGATGCAGGGCCGCCGCCCGCACCGCCCGACACGCCTCTGTTGAGATTCCCCTGGGACGGATACTTCACCGGGAGCGTATTCTCTCGTGGCCAGCCCGGCCCTCGCAACGCAATGCGTCCCTTGCTTCGATGGGAAGCATCGCCTCGTGCGGAGCGCTACGACATTCAGATCTCTGCTACGTGCGATGCGGGAGCACGTGACCTCTGTGTGTTCGGCGAGGAGATCGCTGGCACGGTCACCGAAACTCAATGGCGTCCCGACACTCCACTCTCGGTTGCGACGACCGTGCCGATTGGACGTCGGTACTTCTGGCGGGTGCGCGCGTGCAATCGTGGTGGTTGTTCGAACTATTCGGATGTTCGGTACCTGGAGGTGGGTCGGCAACCGAACGACTTCGACGGCGATGGCTTCGCGGACCTTCTCGTGGGGACGGTGGCAGGTCACGACGTTCATCGATTTCGTGGCCCGACCCTCGCGCACGCCGACACCATCACGCCAACTGGCGTCACCGGGCCGTTTGGGAGGGTCGTGATCTTCGCCGGAGACTTGTCAGGGGATGGGCGGTCGGACGCACTCGTTGGTGCCTACGCCGACACCGCGCGCGGGTACGACGGTGCCGGTCACGTCTACGTGTTGCCCCGCGGACAGGGCGCTTTTGTCGACGAGAACCGATTGTCGAGCCCAAACGCACAAGTGGGGGGCGGCTTCGGTTCCTCTCTCGCTGGGGCTTGCGACCTCGACGGGAATGGCGTGATGGACTTCGTCGTTGGCGCTCCAGGGGAGACTGTCGGGGCCCATCCGCAGGCCGGTCGCGTCTACGTCTATCTGCTCTCGCCGAGCAACCGTCGGCCAGCGCCCATCGAGCTGATCTCGCCAACTCCAGAGCCGGAGGGTGAGTTCGGCTGGACTGTCTCATGTTCTGGCGACTTGGACGGAGACGGATACGTGGACCTCGCGGTCGGGGCGTTCCGAGAGACAGCGTCTGGAATCCGGCGAATGGGGCGGGTACACGTTTTCGGTGGTGGAGCGGCCGGCGTCGAGACCACACCGCGCGCGACGATCGTCAGTCCCATGGGACAGCAGGGAAGCGCCTTCGGTGGGACGCTCACGAGTGGCGACGTCGACGGTGACGGTTTCGCGGACTTGGTCATCGGGGCAGTGGGTGAGACGGTCGGCGAGGTCCCAGCGGGCGTCGCATACCACCTCCGAGGCCGCCGTGGAGACCTGGCGACTGCAGTGCGGATTGAACCAACACCACCGATTGAAGGTGCCTTCTTCGGCTCCGATCAGATGATTGTTGACGGGAGCGGGGTGGTCTTGGGTGCCGCCCTCGAGGACTCTCTGAGAGGAGCTGCCTACTATCGCCGACCCGACGGGACACTCATGCGCGTCGAACGTAGTCCGGGAAGTGCGCCGGCAGCATTTGGAGCTGGAATGGCTTGGATCGGGGACGTCGTGGGAGACGGTTCCTCCTGGGTGGCGATCGCCGCGCCGTTGGCAGATGCTGAGCTCCGTCCCGGAGCCGGGCTCCTCTTCGTCTTCGAGGCCAGCGTGAGCGGTCTCAATCAGGTCCGGATCCTGACCGCGGCGACACCGGTCTCGGACGAGAACTTTGGTATCGTGGGTGGCGCGCGAGCAGGCCTTCACTATCGCTAATCCGTCGCGGGGGCACTCGCGTCGCGATGTCGACTCGGCTCGCGACGAATCGTCGGCGAGCCACGCCGCACCGTCGGTGCGGCGACCCGTCCGCAACGACAGTCAAGTCCGTGCGATCGATCGCCTCCCGCGGTGTCAGACTGAAGTCGTTCGTGCGCTACCTACTCGTCTTCGCCTGCTTGCTTCTGCCCCGCGTCGCGCACGCGGACGAGCTGCGTGTGGTGTCGTGGAACGTCTGGGGGGTGCCGTACGTCACCCCGAGCACCGACGCGCGCATCGACGCCATCGCCGACGCGGTCGCGCCGCTGGAGGTCGACGTGCTCGCGCTCCAAGAGGTCTGGGAGCCCGAGCACGGCGAGCGCCTTCGCGAACGCCTCGCCGCGATCGGGCTCACCCACACGATCCATTGGATCGACGAAGACCGCCGCGAACAATCGGGATTGATGATCGCGAGCCGCTGGCCGATCGAGGAGCTCGCGTTCGAGCGCTTCGCGATGGGCGGTGATCCGCTCGTTCCCTGGCACGTCGACTACATGGCCGACAAAGGCGTCGCGCTCGTCCGCGTCGACGCGCCCGGTCGCTCCTTCGTGCTCGCGAACACGCACCTCCAAGCCGCGTACGGAGGCTTCGAGTACACGCCGATCCGCATCGGTCAGATGCTCCAGCTCGCGGCGCTCCTCGCGCGCGTCGAGGGGCCGCTCGTGGTCGCGGGCGACCTCAACACGCGCCAAGAGGAGCTCGGCTTTCGCGCGCTGGTCGCGCGATCGGGCCTCGTCGACGCCGCGCCGGGCTTCGGCATCGACGCGCTCCTCCACCGCGGCGGCCTGCGCACGCTCGGTCACGTCCGCGCCTTCGATCGCCCCCTCCCGACGCGCGAAGGCACGATGCGCCTCTCCGATCACGACGCGCTCGTGGTCGACCTCGGCTTCGCGCCCGAAGCCCCGCGCGAAGCGGGTCTGCGCGACGCTCACGTCGCTTCCCTGCGCGACTGGACGAGCGAAGGATGGCTCCGCGTGCGCGACGAGCTGCGCGCCTTCGCGACCGTGAACGGCGCCGATTGGTCGCGCGTCGGCGGCGGCTACCGCGTGGTCGGCCTCGTCGCGCTCGCGTTCGTCGCGTCGCGTTGGCGCCGCCGTCGTCGACGTCACGTACTGCGTGCGCTCGCCGTGACCGCGCTCGCGCTCCTCTACCTCGGCTTCGCGTACGGCCCGAGCGAAGCGAGCGTCTTCGAGCGGCTCCTCCGCGAGACTACCCTCGAAGCGAGCGTCCCCGCGGTCGCCTCCGCGACCTGACGACCATCACGTCGAACGAGGGCGTCGGTCGTCACGGATCGGAGGGCACCGAGTCGGACGCGGCTTCGTTCGGGTCCACCGCGCGCCGAGCACCAACCACCTGACGAGCGTCGCTGACGAGCGCCCCGCATCGCGAGTACCCTCGCGCGTCATGGACTTCGCTCTTCCCGCCGAGCTCGAATCGCTCCTCTCCCGCGCGCACGACTTCATGCGCGAGCACGTCTACCCGCTCGAGCCGGTGGTCGCGACGAAGGGCTTCGACGGAGCGAAGGCCGAGCTCGACGCCGCACGCGAAGCCTGCAAGCGCGCGGGGCTCTGGCTCCCGCAGATGCCGGAGGAGTACGGCGGACGAGGCTTGCCCTTCCTGCATCACGCGCACCTCTCGGAGGTGCTCGGACGTTCCCTGCTCGGGCACTACGTCTTCAACTGCCAAGCGCCCGACGCCGGCAACATGGAGCTCTTGCACGAGCAAGGATCGCCCGAGCAGAAAGAACGATTCCTTCGTCCGCTCTGCGAAGGCCGCTTTCGCAGTTGTTTCTCCATGACCGAGCCCGATCGCGCGGGCAGCAACCCCACGTGGCTCGACACCAAGGCCGTGCTCGACGGCGACGAGTGGGTGATCGACGGCCGCAAATGGTTCACCACCGCCGCGGACGGCGCCGACTTCGCGATCGTCATGGCGGTCACCGATCCCGACGCCGCGCCGCACCAGCGCGCCTCGATGATCCTCGTGCCCACCGACACGCCCGGCTTCGTGCACACGCGCCGCATCGCGATCATGGGCGAGGAGGGCTCTGGTTGGATGAGCCACTCCGAGATCGAGTACCGCGACTGCCGCGTCCCGAAAGAGAACCTCCTCGGCGGCCAGGGATTCGGCTTCATGCTCGCGCAGCACCGCCTCGGGCCCGGCCGCATCCACCACTGCATGCGCTGGCTCGGTCTCTGCGAGCGCGCGTTCGATCTGATGTGCGAGCGCGCGGCCAAGCGCGAGATCGCCCCCGGCAAGCCGCTCGGCACGCGCCAGATCGTCCAAGAGTGGATCGCCACGAGTCGAGCGGAGATCGACGCCGCGCGCCTCTACGTGCAGAAGGCGGCCTGGACCATCGACACCAAGGGCCTCTACGC
>CALJLK010000171.1 GCA_937982655.1 uncultured Sandaracinus sp. | reverse complement strand
CGAGGTCACGAGGTCACGAGGTCACGAGGTCACGAGGTCGCGAGGTCGCGAGGTCACGAGGTCACGAGGTCACGAGGTCACAACCAGAGCGCGAAGCCTTCGCGCTCCAGCTTGCGGTAGCGGGCTTCGTCGAAGCGGTAGAGCTTCGCGCGACGGCGCGGCACGCCTTCTTCTAGGGCGCCGGTCTCCACCACGAAGCCGAGCGAGAGGACCTTCTTGCGGAAGTTGCGTTTGTCGACCGCGTCGCCGAGCACGGTCTCGTAGAGGTGTTGGAGCTGCGCGAGCGAGAACTGTTCGGGGAGGAGCTCGAAGCCGATGGGCACGTAGCGGAGCTTGCCGCGCAGGCGCTCGAGGGCGACCGGCACGATCGCGGCGTGGTCGAACGCGAGCTTCGGCAAGGCGTCGACGCGGAACCACTGCGCGTCACGCGCGTCGGTCGCGGCCACGACCGCGTGGTCGCGGATGTTCACGAGCGCGTAGTAGGCGACCGACACCGTGTGCTCGCGGGGATCGCGATCGGGCGCGCCGAAGGAGTAGAGCTGCTCGAGGAACACGTCCGCCGCGTGGTCCCGGCCGAGCCCCGTCTCTTCGACCAGCTCGCGGCGGGCGGCCTCGTCGAGGGACTCGCCCACGCGCACGAAGCCACCCGGCAGCGCCCACGAGCCGCGGAAGGGCGGGAGCTCGCGCTCCACGAGCAAGACCTGGAGGCCCTCGTCGTCGAGCCCGAAGACCACGCAGTCGACGGTGAGCGCGGGGCGAGGGAACGCGTACGTCGTCGCCTTCGCGCCCTCGGAGGAGGTGCCGGACGCACCCGTCGCTCGGCCGGGTTTCTGGGTCGCGGTGCCCACGGTCAATCCTCGATCTTCGCGAGCTCCGCCAGCTCGGCTTCGTAGCCTCCGCTCAGGATCGGGAAGCGACACCACGTCTTCGGATCGAGGTTCTTGTCGTCGAGGTGGAAGGAGGGCGCGTAGCGTTAGCGCTTCCATTGGTTGCGCGACCAGAGGCGATAGAACTTCGCGATCCACGCGCGGAGCTGCGCGGGGGCGAGGTCGGGGTGGTCCACGCGGAGCTGCGCGTAGGCCTCGAGCGGCATCTTCTTGTCGCGGATCGCGATGCGTTCGATCGCGTCGAGGAGCGGGTAGGGCATGAGGTCGCCCTCGTCGGTCTGCGCGCTCTCGCTCGGGCGCAGCTCTGCCGTCGGCTGCTGCGCGTTGATGTGCTTCATCGCGGGCACGGGACCGAGGCCAGGCACGCCTTCTCGCTCCAGCCAGCGGAGCCACTGGCGGAGGAACGCCTTGTCGATGCCCGCGATCGGCGAGAGACCTCCCGCGGTGTCGCCGTCCATCGTCGCGTAGCCGACCGCGGCCTCGCTCCGGTTCGAGGTGGAGATCAACAATTGATTCCGTGCGTTGGCGATCGTCCACACGCTCGGAGCGCGCACGCGGGCCTGGATGTTCTGCAAGGTGACGTCGTCGGTCTCCCAGGTGAGCTTGCGCCCGAGAGCCTGCTCGGCGAGCGCGACGTAGGCCTGCACGAGGGCGTCGACGTCGAGCTCGTGGTGGTCGGCGCCGATCGCTTCGGCGACCGCGCGCGCGGCGTTTCGCGTGACGTCGCCGCTGTTGCGGGTCGACTGGTACGCGGTCGTGAGCAGGCGCTTCGTCAGCGACGCCGCGTCGGTGGGCAGGTCCTTCAAGTATCCGAGCTTGCTCCGCAGTCCGTCGACGCCGAGCTCCGCGAGCGCGAGGTCGACCATCAGCCGCACGAGGTATGCGCACGCCGCGGAGTCGGCGCCGCCCGAGAGCGAGACCACGAAGCCGTGCGAGCGCGACTTGCGGAGGTAGTCGAAGAGCCCGAGCGCCATCACGCGCGCGTAGGCTTCTTCTTTCGAGTAGTCGGAGAGCACCACGGCGCGGAACGGGCGCGGCGCGAGCTTCGGCCACGCAAAGGGCACCGACACGAGGTCCTCGTCGCTCGCGTCGACGTCGGGGGTGAAGCTCGCGGTGCGCGAGCGCTGCAAGCGCGTGAAGTCGACGTCGGCGATCGCGTCGACGACCTGGAAGTCGGCGAACGAGAAGCGTGTGGTCTCCGCGATGGGCGTGCCGGCGGACGCGATGATCCCACCGCCGTCGTAGAGCGCGCGTCCGGCTTCGTTGCCGAGGAGGTTCGCGTAGAGGTAGGTCACGCCGAACGCGCGCGAGCCTTCGACCACGATCTGTCGCCGCACCGCTTGTTTGCCGAACGCGAAGTGCGACGCGCTGGGGTTGAGGAGCACGTCGACGCCGACCGTCGCGAGCCGGGCGCCGGGGCGCGCGGCGACCCACGCATCCTCGCAGATCTCGAAGCCGAACAGGAGCCCGCCGACGTCGAAGACGAGGTCGCCGATCGGCAGCGTGCGCACGCGTCCGTCGGCGCGCGGGCGCTCGAGGTGCGTGACGACGCCCGCGGGCCAGGGCTTGAACCAGCGCGGCTCGTAGTGGATGCCGTCGCCCGCGAGGAAACGTTTGGCGACGAGCCCGACCACCGCGCCGTCCACGCAGAGCGCCGCGCAGTTGTAGACGGCGCCGCGGTGCTCGACCGGGAGCCCGAGCACCACGACCATGCCCGTCGTCTCTTCGGCGGCGACGCGCTCGAGCATCGACCACGCGGTGCGTTGGAGCTCCGCCGAGTGGAACATGTCTTCGCAGCCGTAGCCGGTGAGGCAGAGCTCGGGCAGGCACAGGACGCTGACGCCGCGCGCGCGGGCGTCGCGGATCGCGCCGCGCACGTGAGCTTCGTTGTCGGCCCACGCGAAGGGGGTCTGGTTCAGGATGCCGACGGCGACGTGGACGCGGTTCATGGGGACCTCGAGAAGTGCGTGGGGTCGACGAAGCGACGGGGTCGACGTGGGGTCGAGAGCGGTTCGGGGCGATTCGAGAGCGATTCGGGGCGATTCGGGGTGATTCGGGGCGATTCGTGAATGCGCACGCCCGCTCAAGGCACGAGGGTGGAGCCGGTCGGGCAGAGCGCGTCGGCGAGCACTTCGACGACGGACTCGATGCGCAGATAGCCCTCGAAGCGCGGAGCGAGCGCGACTGCGTTGGGGTGCGAGTCGGTGCAGGCGATGGCGTCGAGCAGGCCGCTCTTCTGCAGCTTCGCGAGGCTCTCGCCGGGGAACACGCCGTGGGTCGTGACGGCGGCGATGCGCGTCGCGCCCGCGTCCTTGAAGGCGCGCGCGGCGCCGAGCAGCGAGCCGCCGGTGCGGATCATGTCGTCGTAGATCACGACGGTCTTTCCGCGCACGTCGGCCGCGAGCGCGGTGACCTCGGTGGCGTCGCCCGAGAGACGACGCTTGAAGACGAACGCCGCGTCGACGCCGAGATCGTTCGCGAGCGACTCGACCCACTTCGCGCGCCCGGCGTCCGTCGCACCGAGCACCACGCGTTCGCGGGTCATCGGCTCCGCCGCGAGCTCGCGGAGCAACTGCAGCGTGACGGACTTCGCGTACACGTGGACGGGCCGGATGTTGCCGCTGAAGTACTGCGTGATGCCTTCCGAGTGCAGGTCGAGGAGCATCACGCGGTTGCCGCTGCCCGCGATCGGGATCGACGAGAGCAGTCGCGCGCGGGTCTTCGCGGTGACGACCTCACCCGGCTTCACCGCGCGCTCCATCGTCTGGTAGCCGAACCACGGGATGACGAGCGTGAGGATGTGGCAGCCCTCGTGCACGAGGCCACACGCGAGGTCGTAGAGCTCGAGGGTGTCCGAGTCGTCGACGGTGCCGCCGAGGAGGATCACGTCGCGCCCCGTGGCCTCACCGAGCAGGCGTCGGTAGCGCTCGCCGTCGGGGAAGGTCTTGTTCTCGACGCTGCCGCGCAGGAACCCGTCGTGAGCGCAGAGGGCATCCGCCATCGCGGCGTATCGTTCGGTCGAGTAGACGAGCTGGTGTCGGGTCATCGTGTCTCCGAGGTGCGCGGGCGAGCCTGCCACATCGCGTCGAGCAGCCCGTTGAAGAACTCTTCGAGTCCTTCCACGGACGGCCTCTTCTTTTCTGGGGTCTTTCAGAAAGACCCCCTCCAGTGGGCAAAGCCCACCGGAGCCTCCCCCGAAACACGCGGCGCCGTTGAAGAACGAGGTTCTTCAACGGGGAGAACGTCGGCTCCGCGCTCACGGCACGGCGCCATGCGCCACGCGGAGCTTCTCGCGCAGGTGGTGCAGATCGGGCTCGAGCCCGGCGAAGTAGCGGTCGGCGTCGCGCAGCTTCTTCACGCCCTCGGGGAGGCGCGCGAGCTGATCGCGCGTGCGCTGGCGCGAGCTCGCGAGGCTCGGCAGGTCGTAGACGACTCGGCCGCCGCGCATCACCGGCACGAGCAGATCCTCGTGCGCGAGCCCGTCGTCGATGCGTTGCACGCGCGTGGGCTCGTTCGGATCGATGAGGCTCAGCTCGTTCAAGCCGGTCTCGACGTCGAAGATCGCGTCCGCCACGAACCGCCCGCTGGCGTCGGAGAAACGACGCACCTGCTGTGCGGCGGGGATCGAGGTCTTGATCGGCTCTTCGGAGAGCTTGATGCGCGGCTCGAGCACGCCCGCGTCGTTCTCGATCGCGGCGAGCTTGTAGACGCCGCCGAGCGCGGGCTGGTCGAACGCGGTCACGAGCTTGGTGCCGACGCCCCAGGTGTCGATGCGCGCGCCAGCGGCCTTGAGCTCGGCCATCGCCTGCTCGTCGAGGTCGTTGCTCGCGACGATGCGCGCGGCGGGGAAACCGCCCTCGTCGAGGATTCTGCGCGCATCGACGCTGAGCTTCGCGAGGTCGCCGGAGTCGAGGCGGACGCCCACGAGCTCGTGGCCTTCCTTGCGCAGCTCGTGGCCGACCGCGACCGCGTTCCGCACGCCGGCCAGCGTGTCGTAGGTGTCGACGAGGAAGATGCAGCCCTTCGGGAAGGTCGCGCCGTACGCGTCGAAGGCGGCGCGTTCGGTGGGGAAGGTCATCACCCACGAGTGCGCGTGGGTGCCGCGGACGGGGATGCCGAAGCGCATGCCCGCGAGCACGTTGCTGGTGCCGGCGCAGCCGCCGACGTAGGCGGCGCGGCTCGCGGCGAGGCCACCGTCGATGCCCTGCGCGCGCCGCAGGCCGAACTCGAGGACCGGCTCGGGCTTGCCGTCCGCGGTCTGCGCGACCGCGCACACGCGTGAGGCTTTGGTCGCGACGAGCGTCTGGAAGTTCACGATCGTGAGCAGCGCGGTCTCGACGAGCTGCGCTTGCCAGAGCGGGCCCTCCACACGCACCAGCGGCTCGTGCGCGAACACGGCGGTGCCTTCGGGGATCGCGTCGACGTCGAGCCGTAGCTCGCTCGCGCCGAGGAACGCGAGGAAGTCTTCCGCGAAGAGCGGCGAGCCGTCCGCGTTGGTGAGCGTGCGGAGGTAGTCGAGCTCGGCCGGCCCGAAGCGCAGGCGGCGCAGGTAGTCGAGCGCGTCGGCGAGGCCGGCCGCGATGGCGTAGCCACCCTTGAAGGGCGCGCGGCGGAAGGTGAGGTGGAAGCACGCGCGGCGCTCGGCGAGGCCCGCGCGGTGGTAGCCGGCGGCCATCGTGAGCTGGTAGAGGTCGGTGAGGAGCGCGAGCGAGCTGCGGTCGTCCATGGGGCGCCTCCGATGCTAAGTGTGTTTTATACACTAAGGTCTCGGCGCGCAAGACGACGCGGTGCGATCCGCGACGCAGCGATCCGCGACGCAGCGATCCGCGACGCAGCGATCCGCGACGCCGCGATCCGCGACGCCGCACGGCCGCACGATTCACGACGCGGCTCGATTCGAGCCGATTCGAATCAGTCCTCGGCGCCCAGGCCGAAGAACCGTTTGATGCGCGTGAGCAGCACCGTCGTCTCGCGCTCGGTCAGCTCGTCTGGGGTCTCGCCGGGCGAGGTCGTCTTCGTGCTCAACGCGGCGGCGCGCTCGGAGAGGACGCGGCTGATCGTCTCCGCGAGCTCCGGTTGCTCCTTGAGCACGCGCGCGAGCGCGTCCTTGCCGATGACCAGGAGCTCCGTCTCGCGCACCGCGCGCACGCTCGCTTTGCGCTGCTCGCCGGTCATCAGCGACATCTCGCCGAAGAACTGACCCGAGCCGAGCCGCGCGACCTCGCGACGGTTGCGTCCCACTTCCACCGCGACCTCGCCGCGGCGCACCACGAAGAGCTCTTCGCCGTGATCGCCCTCCAAGATGATCGTCTCGCTCGGCGCGTAGAGGCGCGTCGAAGAGCCCTCCGCGAGGCGATGACGTGCCTCGTCCGGGAGCGCGCGCAGGAAGTCGACCCGACGCAGCGCCTCGTCGCGATCGTCGATGCGTGCTTGGTGCTCGTGCGCGAGTCGCTCTTCGGTGTAGTCGAACATCCGGACCACGCGCTGCGGCACCGGGACCTCGATGCCGAGGCGCTGCAGCGCGTACCAGAGGCGCTCGCGCACGAGCCCCGAGACGTTCTCGCGCGCGTCGAGGTCTTCGAGGTGGAAGCGCACGTCGTAGCGCACGCCGCGGTCCGTGAAGTCGGCGACGAGCACGGTGGGCGCGGGGCTCGCGAGCACGCCGGGGACGCTGCGCGCGGCGTCGACGAGCTCCGGGATCACCTGCTCGGGCGGGCGGTCGTAGGGCGCCTCCACGAAGACGTGCCTTCGGATGCGTGCGGTCGGCAGCGAGTAGTTGCGGAGGGCAGCCTTCGCGAGGGTGGCGTTCGGGACGGTGATCTCGATCTCGTCGAGCGTGAGCACCTTGGTCGCGCGCCAGTTCATCTCGATGACCTTGCCCATGTTCTGCTCGGTCGGCTCGTAGACGATCCAATCGCCGACGCGGAACGGGTGTTGGATCTGGATGGCGAGCCCTGCGAAGAGGTTGCCGAGCGTGTCTTGCAGCGAGAGACCGATGACGGCGGTCAGCAGCGCGGAGGTGGTGAGCAGGCTCGTGGGCTCGACGCCAGCGGCTCGGGGAACGTCGATTCGAGGGGGCGGGCGAGCTCATCGGTCACGTCGGCGCCGTCCTCCC
>CALJLK010000170.1 GCA_937982655.1 uncultured Sandaracinus sp. | reverse complement strand
GGCAGATGAGGCCCTCGGGGGGATCGCACGAGTCGACGAAGCAACGGTCGCCTTCTCGCGTCCCGAGCCGAACCGGCAGACAAACCTCGGTCACGGGATCGCACCAGGCTCCCTCGTCGCACGGAGCCGCACGCCCACACGTTTCCCCCACGAGGGCAGGGCGCCGACAGACTCCGCGAAACTCGTCGCCGTCCCGCGCGCAGACGGTGCCCTCTTCGCACGGCCGATCGACTTCGGGGTCACTCTCGTGCCAGAGGCCGCAGGCCTCTCCGAGCCCCGCCGGTGCCGCGCGAACGAAGCGCGCGCACCAGCTCGGCTCCCCCGGTCGGCAGAAGCGTGGCTCCCCGTCGACCGGAGCGCAGTCGTCGTCGCGCGCGCACTCCCCGGCGACCGGGACGCAGACCTTCCGACCGTCGACGCAGCTCGACGGAGCACGACGGCACGCGTGGTTCGGCGCGCACTCGCGGCTCCACGCGCACTCCTCTCCCGCGGCGACGACGCCTCGTCGGTACAGACCCTCGCAGCCGGGGAACGTGCGCGAGTCCGAGACGATGAGCCCGAGGTCGACGACGTCCGCGCGCTCGATCGCTCGGCGACACGCCTCGACGTCGTCGCTGCCGAACCGGACGAACGTCCTCGCCATCCACCGCGCCGACTCCACGACGCAGACCTCGCGCGACACGCGATCGATCTCGCGCGCGGGCCAAAGCGCGCGTGGTTCGTCGGCGATGCGGCCGCAGTACGCGTCGGCGAGCTGCGCGAGCGCGTCCTCTCGCTCGAGCTCCGTGGGGTCGTGCGAGCTCGGGCACGCCGTGACCTCGAAGAAGAGGAGGGCCACGCCGAGAGGAAGACGCGCGCGCTTCATGACGGTGGGAGAGTGGCGCCCGGCTCGAATCCTTGGGTCGAGAATCCCGAGAGATTCGGCCAAGATTCGCGGACGTCGTTCACTTGGTGAAGCGCGTCAACCGTTCGTGGCTCGACGAGGTGTTCGACGACGGCAACGTCGGAAGCGATCGGAGTCGTGCATCGACGATCGAACCTCGCCGTCCACGGGCGGTCCGCGTGGAACCGGCTGACGTTCGTCGAGCTCGGGACGCGTCGCCGCGAGTGACCACGGCGGACGCGATCGCCGAGGACTCTCGCGAACGAGGAGAGCCGTGCGAGCCTCTCGCCATGCGCCACCTCCTCGCGGTCCTTCTCGCCCTCAGCATCACGTCGGTCGGCTGCCACGCCGACGAGCCCGCGCCCGAAGGCGGCGCGAGCGTGACCAGCGGCGCCGAAGCGCCCTCCGCCGCCACCCGCGGTGCCGACGCGCCCTCCACCGCGGCCACCGACCCGACCTCGTGTCCGGCCGACGCCGCGGAGTTTGGCGCCGCGCTCGTCGCCATCGCGGCTGGGGACGTACCGGCCCCGAGCGCCGAGGATCCCTCGGCGCCGGTGGACTGGACGCCCGAGTGGCGCGCCTGGAACACGCTCCAGTCCGCGCCACTGCGGGTGCCCGAAGGTGAGACCGTCCCCGGCGCCGTGATGCGACACCGCCTCTGGGTGCACGCCCTGCGCGCGCACCACGCCGCGCTCGAGTCGGGCGCCTTCACGATCGACCAGGAGCGCGAGACCGAAGCTGGCGTGCGCGCCTTCTTCCACGCCGGCTCGGGCGAAGGCGCGCTCACGGTGCAGGTGCTGAAGGAAGACGGTTGCTGGCAACTCGACGACCGGTAGTAGGGGCCGACGACGCCGTCACGATGGCTCGCGGACCGACCGGAGTCGCGCGGGCTGGAACCGAGCCAGTTCGCACGTACCTCGTACGGTAGAAGTGCTCAGTTCGCACGTGCCTCGTGCGGTATCGCCGGTATCGCCCGACGAAGCGCGATCGGCTACCGCAGGGTCCAGCGACGCACCGTCGTCGTGCCCCCCGCTTCCGATGGGCCCCAGGTCAGGAATGCTTCGCCGTCGGCGAGCACGCCGATGACCTCCGGATGCGGCACGCGTTCCACCGTGCCGGTCGCGAGCTCGACGAAGAACGCGCATGCCGCGTGGCTGTTGTGTCGTTGGGGCACGACGACGACTCCACCAGGCACCACCGCCAACGTGGGTTGCGACACGTCCTCGCGCAGGTGCTCGGCTTTCGTCAGGGGCAGCACGATGCTCCAGCGCAGGGTCCCCGTTCCGACGTCGATCGCGTCGATGACGCCGTCCTCCGAGATCGCGAGGGCGGTGTCGCCCACCAAGCGCATCTCACGCCCACGGTACGAAGTCGGCCCCGCCGTGCTCGAGGTGACTCGCCATCGCTCACGGCCGTCCACCAAGTCGAAGGCCTGAAACGAGCGATCGCGTCCGCCCTCGTCGTGGGCGATCAGCAACGTGTCCGTGAGCAGGAGCTTGTACGCCCAGCGAACCTCGACGAGCTTCACCTCGTCTCCCCGAACGATCGCGACGCTCTTCTCGCCAGGAATCGCGATCGTCGAGTCCGACGCGACGGCGTGATAGTCAGCCCATCGCACTCGACCCGGCAGCTCGACACGCGCGCGGAGCTCCAGGCCCGGCGTGAACGAGCTGAGGAAGCTTCGACCGTCCGGGGTCGTCTCGAGTGCGATGACGAGGTCGTCGGTCATGCGCGGCCGCTCCGACTCCAAGTCGAGCTGCACGTGACGCCCGGTCGCGACGTCCAGGCTCACGAGCTGATTCGTTCGGGACATGACGACGTGAGACCGCCACGAGCCGATCATCCAGAGGCCCTCACCCAACGCATGGGATTGGGTCTGCGTGAACGGATCGCCCGAGTGGACGCGGAGGGTCGATGCGTCGAGCACGGCGACCTGCGTCTGCCCGTCGACTTCGAGCACCGCCCGGCGTCCTCGCTCGTCGACCGTGCCCATCGGCGTGGCGACGCCTTGCGTCAGCTTCGTCGCCTGGCCCTGGAAGCCCAGGGCAAGAGCTCCGTCGCGAAGGCTGAACACCGTCAGGTTGTAGCGATACGAGCCTTCGCCAGCGCGCACGGCGACTTCGGTCGAGCTGAAGCGCGACTTCCCCTTCTTCGGCGCCGCTCGCCTCTTGAACTTCGAAACGAACTCCGAGAGCTTGCAAACCGGTCGAACGCCCGTTGGCCTCGGGCAATTCTTTCGGTCGTCCCACTCTTCGTCCATCGCCGCGCGCATGACCACGGGGTCTTCGTTCTCGATGTCGATCACGCCGAGCGTCGTCTCGACGTCGATCCATCGAAAGAGCTCGAGCCAAGGTCGGGAATCCGCCATCGCGACTGGCGCGCTCTCGGCGACCACGAACACCCCGGCATATTCGAGGCCCTTGACCTCCGCATCGAAGACGTCGGCGGCGGTCAGTCCGCTGTTCCTCAGTCGCTGAACGTTCTCATGCAGCTTGCTGCTGGTGTCCGGACTCCAGCCGCTCGCGGGTTCCGCCTTGAGGCGCTTCAAGCTGGAATCCAAAGCTTCTTTGGGGGATTTCTTGGCCACGCGCGCGTTCATAGTCCCGCCGCAGGTCACGAACGGGCGTCGGCGCGTTCGGGCACCTTTTTGTCGTGTTGGGTCCGCTAGCGCGCAGCCGAGCTCGCCGGTCGGACGGTCGCGCCCTCGGGCAGCTCTCCGGTTTGGCTGTCGAGCACCATCAGATGCCCATCTCGACGTTCGAGGACGTACACGATGAGTGGCAGTATGGGCTCGTCGGGGTCGTGGGAGCGATGCTGCGGCCGCGTTGGGCGATGAGCTTCCTGAAGGGACCGATGACGCCGCACGAGATCCGCGGGCTGCGAGCGGAGCCGCCGACGACGGGTGCGACGCCGTCGTCGAGCGGGTGAGGCACGACCACCCGCGACCTCCGAGCTTCGAGTCGTGGAGGCGCGTCGCTCGCGAGCACGGAGGTACTGGCCGACGGCCGACGCGAAGGGTTCGGAGCTCGCGTCCTTTCTTCTTGGATGGATGCGGCCCTAGCAGCCCGTTGAAGAACCTCGTTCTTCAACGGAGCCGCGTGTTTTGGGGG
>CALJLK010000169.1 GCA_937982655.1 uncultured Sandaracinus sp. | reverse complement strand
CGCTCGAAGGGCCGCCGCTCGAAGGGCCGCCGCTCGAAGGGCCGCCGCTCGAAGGGCCGCCGCTCGAAGGCCCACCGCTCGAAGGACGCGGCGGAGTCGGAGCGGAAACGCCCGGCGGAGCCCCCGCAGGAGAGGCCGACGCCGGCGACGCCGACGCGCTCGGAGCGGAGGTCGCCGCCGATGCCGCCGACGACGACGCCGTCGCCGAAGCCATCGGCGACGCCGACGAAGTCGCCACCGCGTCGGGTGTCGCTTCCACGGCAGAGGTGCTCGCGACGTCGAGCGGCAGGTCGGTCCTGGACACACCCGACTCGCTCAGGTCCGACTCGATCGCCCCCGACTCGGCCAGCTCGCCCGAACGCGGTTCGATTGCGCCTGGGACCACGCCCACATCGACCGCACCGGCCACGGCCTCCACGCCAGTCTCCGCCCGAGGCGCAATCGCGGACGCCGCGAACACCGTGTCCGAGGGCGCCACAATCACCCGAGAATCGACCCCTGACGGCGCGACATCCGTCACCGAAGGTCCCGCCTCGACGGGGACTCTCGGCGCCGCTTCCACGCGCTGCACGCGCACGCTCAATGCCGGAAGCTCACTGACGTAGACGCGCGTCAGTCCGACTTCCAAATGCTGAACGCGCTGCGCGAGCTCCTGGTTCTGAGCGCGCAGCCGATGCAGCTCGGCTTCGAGCTCCATCACCTGCTGCGAGCTTCCCTTTCGGGTCGCCCGCACCAACCAGACGACGAGCCCGCCGACCATGCCGAGCGGCAGCACGCAAACCAAGAACGCGAGGATGGCGTCGTCCAAAGGAGTCTCCGCTTCGAGTGCATCGCATCAGGCGTGCCAGCCGAGACTGCTTGGGTTTGGCGCCGCTCTCGTCGAAATCCGTGGCGATCCCGATCACCCGAGGGTCATGGACCGCTCATCGATGTACACCCCATGTACACCACACGTACATCACATGCGCAGCGCGTCGCCCGGCGGCCGCGTAGCCCACGCCGCGCTGCGTACCGAAGGTGGCACGGCGGTCTCCGACCCACGCGCGACTCAATCGTCCCCCCAACGCAGCCGGTAGCTCTGCGAGCACGTCGCGACCGGGCCCACGTTCTCGACCCGCACGAAGACGTCGACCGAGTCGTCGGCCCCACCGCTGCAGTCGTTGTCGATGCGCACGTTCTCGCTCGCATTGCTCGCGCTGCGGCTGCAACAACCCGGTAGACCGTCTGCGCTCGCCGCCGCTCCCGCCCGACACGTCACGCTCACCGAGCTGCCGTCGACGCAACTGACGAAGACGCAGAGATCGAAGTTGAGGCCGCTCGGGATGTCCACGATCTCCGCGCGCGGGAAGATCGACCCGAAGAGCTCGTCGTTGTCGCGAAAGCGGTACCAGTCGACGTCTCCGGTGGGGAAAAGCGTGCCGAGCACGGTGCCTCGTGGATAGTCCGCGTCGTCGTTCACGCTGCCGAGCGAGTGGGCGGTCGCGCGCGTCTCGTTGCCTTCGTAGTCGTCGACGATCGGGGTGCCCACGCAGTTGCCGCCGGTGCAGGCGTCGTCTTCCGTGCAGGCGTCGCCGTCGTCGCAGCTCCCCGTGCTCTCGCTCCACGTCGTCGGCATCGCCGGGTCGCAACTCTGGCAGGTCGCGGCGGGGTTCACCGTGCCCGACGCCACGCACTCCCCGTCGAGGAAGCACCCGTCGGTGACCTCGCGATCGCACGTGAACGTCATCGAGCCCGTGGAGCGGCAGGTGTCGATCGTGCAGCTCGCGCCGTCGTCACAGTCGGCTTCGCTCTCGACCACGCAGGTCCCCGCGCGGCAGAGATCCATCGTGCACCCGTCGTCGTCCGCGTTGCACGGCGTTCCGTCGCGCGCGCTCGCGCAGTCGCCGGTGCTCGGTGCGTCCGTCGAGCCGTCCGTCCGCACGCCTGCGTCCGCGCCTCCGTCGTCGCGCCCACCGCCTCCGTCGCCGCGCCCGGAAGGGCCGCCCGAAGCGCACGCGACGAGGACCACACACCACCACGCGTACTTCATCGCCGCTCCAGCTCGAAGATCCACCGATCGCGCTTCGCGTCGCGACCCTTCATCCGCACCCGCACCGCGTCGCCCAAGCGACACACCACCTCGCCGCCCGGCTCCGTGCGCAACGTCGTCCCCTCGTGGTCGAGGAAGAGCGGCGCGTTGAGCTGACGGCGCAGGTGCACCGTGTAGACCTTCACGTCGACCGGCGGCGCGTCGAGCACGACGTGCACCTTCGCGTTCGTGAAGCCCATCACCGTCCCGCCGAAGCCCTCTTCCGGCGCGCTCGCCACCAGCGCGTCGATCGCGAGGCGCAGACTCTCGTCGTCGAGCGCGCGCTGTCGCTCCTTCGCTCGGTTCGCCGCGCCCACCACCGCTTGTCGAAGTCCGTCGTCGCGCGCGCCTTCGCGCTGGAGTCGCTCGAGCAGCTCCCGATGCAGGAACACACCGACGATCTCCCGCATCGGCGAGCTGAAGCGCGCATAGACCTCCGCGCCGACGCCGAAGTGTCGATCGGGCTCGGTCGTGAAGATCGAGCGCACGTTCAAGAGCACCGCCTGCCGGTGGATCGCGCGCGCGAGCCGTCCCTCTGGGCCTTCGCTCGGCAGACGATCGAGGAACGCCGCGAGCGTCTCGTCGCCGCCCGGACGCCACGTCCATCGCTCCGGGTCGAGCTCGTGCGCGCTCGCGAGCGCGGTGAGCATCGCCGCGAAGGTCTCGTAGCGATTCGGATCCGGCGCCGGGTGCACCCGGTAGATGCCTTCGACGTGGAGCATGCCCGCGTCGCGCAGCAGCTTCGCGCCCTCGACGTTCGTCAGCAGCGAGAGCTGCTCGTTGTAGCGCTCGACCGCGAGCCGCGGCGACTCGTTCACCGCGAAGCCGACGCCATCCAGCGTGAGGTCGAGCTCGGTGCGCCGGTACCGCAGCACGCCGCGCTCCTCTGCGAGCTTCACGCGTCGCTCGCCGACCTCGCGCAGCGCCTCCAGGCTCGCGTCGATCTCGGGCTCGATCCCGGGGCCCCCGTCGTAGAGCGCCTGCACGCGTTTCCAGTCGAGCTTCGCGCGGCTGCGGATGCGCACGCGGTAGACCTCCGCGTGGACGCAGATCCCACGCTCGTCGAGGCGCAGATCGAAGAGCACCGCGCGCCGCCGCACGTCCGGGTTGAGGCTGACGAGCCCCTCCGAGAGCGCGCGTGGCAACATCGGAACCGAGAGGCCCGGCAGGTAGTAGGACGCGCCGCGCGCGAGCGCCTCTTCGAAGAGCGCGCTGCCGGGCGGCACGTAGTGGGCGGCATCCGCGAGCGCGTAGAGCACGCGGTGTCCGTCGCCTTCGCGGCTGACGAAGAGCGCCTGATCGAGATCGCGCGAGCCCTCACCGTCGATCGTGACGAAGGCGAGCGACTCGAGATCCACGAGCGCGGGATCGTCGAGATCGGGTGCGGCCTCCCAGGCCTCGACCTCGGCCTCCACGGCGGGCGGAAACGCGACGCTCACCCCGTGCTGCGCCGCGAGCCGATGCATGCGCGCGAGCGCCGAGCTCGGCGGCGCGAGCACACGCTCGATCACGCCTTCGCGTACGAGCAGCACGCTGCCGATCGACGCAGCGGTCTCGGCGCGCAGCGCGATCGGCTCCCCTCCGAGCAGCGGATGCGCGAGGCCGTCCTCGCCGACCTCACACACGAACGTCTCAGCCCGTCGACCCGTCACGGAGCGGCATCGTAGCAGCGCGCCGTGGCGGCCGGACGACAATCGCGACGGCACGCCAGGCGCGCGCGACCAGCCGCGCGCGACCAGCGGCGCGCGATCACCCCGCGCGCGATCACCGAGCGCTCACCCCGCGCGCGATCACGAGCGATCGAATGCGCGCGATCACCCGCGCGCGATCACCCGCGCGCGATCACCCGCGCGCGCTCACCCCGCGCGCGAGGCGTCGGGCGCGAGCGTCGGCGGGACCAACGCGCGGGCGTCCCTCCGACCGAGCTCGCGCAGCGCCTCGCGACGACGCTCACGCGACGCGGCGTCGAGCTCACGAACACGATGCACGGTCGTGAACCGTGTCGGTCGGATGCCGCAGAACGCGAGCGTCGCCGTGCCCACCGTCGCTTGCAGCGAGCGCCGATGCGCGAGCGCGTACCACCACGAGGGGCTGTCCATCGTCGCGATCACGCGCGCCGAGCGTCCACGGAGCAGACCGGTCGGCAGCGCGGAGCCTTCGTAGCGGAACGCCCACCCGGGCAGGAAGAGCCGGTCGACGAGCGCCCGCACGATCGCGGGCGGTGACGCCCAGTAGGTCGGGAACGCGAGCACGAGGTGGCGCGAGCGATCGATGGAGGCCTTCACCCGCAGGAGGTCGGGCTCGAGGGGTTGGTCGTGCTCGTGACCGACCCGCACGACCGGATCGAACTCGAGCGTGGCGAGCGTGAACGTGTCCACGTGCACCCCACGCTCGACGAGCCCGTCGGCGTAGGAGCGCGCGAGCGCGGTGTTGAAGCTGCGGTCGTCGGCGTGACCGAGGAGGAGCGTGGCGTGGGTCATGTCGACGAAGGTGGGTCATGCCGAATCGCATCGGTAGCCGTAGGAATGCATCCGTGTCATGCGTCGCTGCATGGCCCGAGAGCGCCTCTCCGAGACCCGCCGACCCACGAACCGCAGCGCGAGCGCCACCAAGCCGAGCTCCGCCAAACCGAGCTCCGCCAAGCCGAGCTCCGCCAAGCCGAGCTCCACCAAACCGAGCTCCGCCAAGCCGAGCTCCGCCAAGCCGAGCTCCGCCAAGCCGAGCTCCGCCAAGCCGAGCTCCG
>CALJLK010000168.1 GCA_937982655.1 uncultured Sandaracinus sp. | reverse complement strand
GTTGGGTGGCGGCGGGCGCGACGAGCTGCGCTGCCTGGCTCTCGTATCGGATCGGGCTCGACATCGGCGCTGCCCGAGAACGCATCCGCGTGGCGCATGCGCTCCGGGAGCTGCCCTCGATCTCGGAGGCGATGCGGCTCGGGACGATCTCGTTCTCGAAGGTTCGTGCGATCACGCGCGTCGCGACGCCCGCCATCGAAGAGCGGCTGCTGGAGTACGCGAGCTACACGACGGCGGCACAGCTCGAGCGCCTCTGTCGAGGGGTCCGGCAGGCGCAGCTTCTCGCAGAGAACGAGGGCGAGCCGCTCGACGAGGCGGAGCTGTTGCGACGGGCGCATGCGGCGCGCGACGTGAACTGCCGCTCGCGTGGGGATGGGACGGTGGTCTTGTTTGCGACGCTGCTGCCCGACGAGGCGGACCGCGTGCTTCGCGCGATCGAGGCGATGCGCGACGCGATGCGGGAGGAGTCGCCTGCGCTGCCGCCGAGCTACGCGGACGCGTTCGTGCGGTTGATCGACGTCGGGTACGAGGACGCGAGGGTCGCGGTGGCTCCCGCGTCGGCGCGGAGGACGGTGGACGCTCGCGAGGAAGCCGAGACGCTGGCGAGTAGCGACGTTTCCGCGGAAGGGGCCCTCGGCGCGGCGGAGTACGAGTGGTCCGACATCTTCGCGGCGCGAGGACGCTTGGAGGTTTCGGAAGCAGGGCATCCAGCGTGTGGCGGTGGTTCCGCGGCAGGGACCTTCGACCACGTGCGCTCCGACGTTTCCGCGGAAGGGGCGGCGCGCTCCGACGTGTCCGCGAAAGGGGCCTTCGACCCGGCGCGCTCCGACGTGTCCGCGGAAGCGGCCTTCGACCCGGCGTGCTTCGACCAACCACGCTCCGACGTTTCCGCGGGAACGTCTTCGTCGCTCCACGCCTCGGCGCCTGACCCGGCTCGCGCTCATCCTTCCGAGCGCGCTGCGACCAAGCTCTCACGTCGAAAGGTCTGCGGCGGCGACAGGCATCGCGTGGTCGTCCACCTCGCACCACACCTACTCGGCGACGGGCTGGTCGCGAACCTCGACGACGGGACGTGGATCGCGCCCGAAACTTGGCGGCGCGTCGCGTGTGACTGCGCGCTCGATCTCGTGAAGGTCGACCAGGATGGCACCGTGCTCGACGTCGGTCGGAGGACACGCACGATTCCACCTGCGCTCGCGCGTGCGCTCGACGTTCGCGATGCGGGCCGTTGTCGCTTTCCTGGGTGCACACATCGGCGCTTCCTGGATCGGCACCACGTGAAGCACTGGTCCAACGACGGGGAGACGAAGATCGACAACCTCCTGACCCTCTGCACCGCGCATCACCAGCTCGTGCACGAAGGTGGATGGTCGGTGGAGCTCGATGGCGACGAAGTGCGGTTCTTCCGGCCGGATGGGACGCAACTGGTGTGGCCGCAACCGCCGCGAGTCGACGACGCGGTGGCCGAGCTCGAGGGCGCGCACGCGGCGTTGGCGATCGGGCCGACGACGGGGCTCACGCTCTGGAACGGGAAGAGCCCGGAGTACGGGCTGTGTGTGGAGGCGGTCGCGGCGTGATGGCCCGTCGCGGTGCTCCGTCGTGCGGAGCTTCAAGCCGTAGCCGACCTTGGTCGTGAGGCCGCTCTCGAGAATCGATCGAGCGACGACACGGGCCCGTCGGTGCTCTGGAGAATCAGTCGAGCCAAGGGTCGAGCACGGCACGGATCACGTCGTAGAGGCCGAGCTGGAGCGCGATCAGGAACGCGACGGTCAAGACGAGATTGACGAGCACGGACCCCACGATCCAGCGAGGGTCGACTTCTTCGTGTTGCACCCACCAGGTGACTCGCAGGCGGTAGCGGCGGCCCTCACGAAGGCACACGAACGCTTTGTGAAGCGTGTACGCGCTGCCCCCCGCGGACCACGCGAAGAACACGACGAGGAGGAGATCAAGCCAGAGACCTCGCACGAAGTGCTTCTGCCGGAAGCGACACGTGACGTCGAGTCCGAGTCGGCTCGTTCGGGCTCGAACGCGCCCCGCTGACCCAATCGCGACACGAAGCGGCGTTCGCGCCGCGCACTTCTCCCCCTTTTGGGGGAACTCGCGGTACGCTCGCGCGGATCATGTCGGCCGATCCGTCGGACTCCTCCACGCGCCTCGAGAAGCCGCAGGTCGTGCCTGCGGGCGCGCCGCACGCGGGGATGATGGTGACCGAGCGCGTGCGCCTCGTGCGCCCGCTGGGCAAGGGTGGAATGGCCGACGTGTGGGTGGCCGATCACGCGACGCTCGGGGTGTCCGTGGCGGTGAAGTTCCTGCGCTACGCGAACGACGACACGATGCGGCAGCGCTTCTCGCGCGAGGCGCAGCTCGCGGCGCGGATGGATCACCCGCATGCGGTGCGGATCTTCGATCACGGGCTCACGCCGGACGGCACGCCGTTCATGGTGATGGAGCTGATCGACGGTGAGGCGCTGTCGCAGCGCATCCGTCGCGTGGGCGCGCTGAGCACCGACGACGTGGTGACGATCGTCGATCAGGTGGCGCAGGTGATGGCCGCCGCGCACCGCGACGGAATCGTCCACCGCGATCTGAAGCCACACAACATCATGCTGCTCAACACGGAGCGGCTGTTCTGCAAGGTGCTCGACTTCGGGCTCGCGAAGCCGCTCGAGGACGAGGACGTGACGCTCACGCAAGCGGGCTGGCTCGTGGGCACGCCGGCGTACATGGCTCCCGAGCAGCTCGTCGACGCGAAGCCCGCGACGACGCAGACCGACGCGTGGGCGCTCGCGGTGATCGCGTACGAAGCGCTGACCGGACAGCGTCCCTTCCTCGGTCAGCACCAAGCTGCGATCGGGCTCGGAATGCTGCTGCAGCGCTACGAGCCGGTGACGAAGCTGCGGCCGGCGTTGCCGCCGACGCTCGACGAGTGGTTCCAGCGCGCGTTCTCGGTGCAGCCGGAGCAACGCTTCGCGACGGTCAGCGAGCTCGCGGACACCTTCTCGCGTGCGCTGCGCGGCGTGGGGCTCGTGGCGGGCGTGCCCGACGGGAAGCTGCGCCTCCCGAACAAACTCTACGGTCGCGAGCAGGAGCTCGCCGCGCTGGAGAGCGCCTTCGACGCGACGGTGAAGGGCCGCGGTCCGCTGGTGCTGCTCGAAGGCTACGCGGGCGTGGGCAAGACCGCGCTCGCCGACGCCGCGCGGACACGCTTCTCCGAGCGCGGCGCGATCTTCGTCGACGGCAAGTTCGATCAGTTCAACCGCGGCACGCCGTACGCGAGCTTGATCCAGGCGTTCGGCAAGCTGATTCGTTTCATCTCGGCGCGCGAGCAGTCGTCGATCGTCGGGTGGCGCGGACGGCTGCAGGAGGCGATCGGCGAGGTCGGCCAGGTGCTCACCGAGGTCATCCCCGAGCTGGAGGACATCCTCGGTCCGCAGGCGGAGCTCCTGGAGACTTCGCCGACCGACGCGCGTCATCGGCTGCAAAACGCCTTCGCACGGCTCGTGCGTGGCGTCTCGACCGCCGAGCGGCCGCTCGTGATGTTCCTCGACGACCTGCAGTGGGCGGATCTTCCTTCGCTCGATCTGCTCGCGAGCCTCGCGGCCGATGCGGAGCTCCGCCACGTGCTCGTAATCGGCGCGTTCCGCGACAACGAAGTCGACGCCGCCCACCCGCTGCGGGCTGCCGTCACGCGCGTGCGCGAGCAGGGCGGCCGCGTGCTGTCGCTGCGGCTCCGACCGCTCGGCGAGGACGCGGTGCTCGAGCTGCTCTCGGACGTGCTCGGACCGGGCCCCGGTCGCGTGCGGCTGGCGGTGCTCTGTCACGAGAAGACGCAGGGCAACCCGTTCTTCCTGCGACGCCTGCTCGAAGCGCTGCACGAAGACGGCATGTTGGTCTTCGATCCCGACTCGCGCGTGTGGAGCTGGGACTCCTCGAAGATCGTGACGCGCCCGCTGGGCGACGACGTGGTCGACTTCGTGGCGGCGGAGATGAAACGGCTGCCCGAAGAGGCGCGCGAGGCGCTGACCGTCGCGGCGTGCATCGGAGGCGAGTTCGATCTCGGGACGCTCGCCTTCTTGTTGCGCGTCGATCGGCGGCGTGCGCTGGAGGCGTTGCGCGCGAGCCTCGCGGCGGACTTCGTGGTGCCGGCCTCGGAGGACGTCTTCCGGCTCGGCCCGCAGCGCATGGCGTTCCGTTTCGCGCACGACCGCATCCAACAGGCCGCGCGATCGCTGGTCGACGAAGTGCGCGCGGCGAAGATCCACCTCGACGTCGCGCAGTTCATGCTCGAGCACCTCGACGAGAACGAGCGCGAGGGCCGGCTCTTCGAGCTGGTCGAGCACCTCAACCGCGGCGCAGACGGACAGCCCGGGCTCGTGGGCTCGGTGTCGCAGCTCCGCAGCTTGAACTTGAGCGCTGCCCGTCGTGCCACGCGGTCCGCGGCGTTCGAGCCCGCCGAGGAGTACTTCGCGCGTGCGCGCGCGCTGGCGGACGAGGACCTCTGGCAACTCGACTACGAGGAGGCGTTCGCGATCCACGTGGAGGGCGCGCGCTCCGCGTACCTCAACGGCGATCGCGAGACGATGCAGCGCCTCATCGACGTCGCGGTCGCGCACGCGCGCGATGCGGTGGACGCAGCGGAGGCGCGCGAGGTGCACATCCACGCGCTCGTCTCGGAGCAGAAGTTCGCCGAGGCGGTGGGCCTCGCGCTCGACGTGCTCGAAGAGCTCGACGTGAAGCTCCCGCGCACGCCGACCGATGCCGACGTCGGCGCGGCGGTCGGGGAGGCGCTGGAGCTCCTGCGCGCCAACGCGTTCGACGCGATCGTGCGGCGGGCCCCTGTGACCTCGCGGCGCGTGATCGCCGCTCAGCGCATCAAGCAAGGCGTGATGTCCGCCGCGTACCTGACCGCGCCGGGCTTGCTCCCGCTGCTGGCCGCGAGCCTCGTGCGCTCCACGCTGGTGGACGGAGTCGCGAAACAGTCGGCCTACGGCTTCGCGGCGTTCGGCATGGTGATGAACGCGCTCGGGTTGATCGACGTCTCCTACGAGAACGGTCGCACGGCGCTCGCCTTGCTCGACCGCACGCAAGATCGCCTCACACTCCCCAAGACGCGGCACATCGTGCGCGCGCACCTGAATCCCTTCGTCGAGCCGATCGGCGAGTCGGTGGAGCACGAGAGGGACGTCTTCCAGCTCAGCATGGACAACGGCGACCTCGAGTACGCCGCCTGGGCGCTGCACATCATGGTGGTGCACGCGTTCTACGCCGGCCGTGGTCTCGAAGGCCTGCGCGAGATGGGCGCGACGCACCGCGAGATCCTGACCCGCACGCGGCAGCTCCCGGCGCTCGGCTGCACCACGCCGTTCATCCAGGCGGTCGAGAGCTGCCTCGGCGCGGCGAGCGATCCGACGCGGCTGCGCGGGCCCGACTACGACGAAGACGCCCACGGCGCGGAGCTCGAGGCGGTGAACTTCCGCGGCGCGGCGTACATCCTCACCGTCGCGAAGACCTTCGTGCGCTTCCTCTTCCGTGATCTCGACGGCGCGCTCTTGGCTGCGGACGCGGGCGCGCGCTTCGCGGACGGCGCGGTCGCGTCGTTCCACCCGGTGTGGTGGCACCAGTATCGCTCGCTCGCCGCGCTCGGCACCGCGAAGGCCGACGACGATCTCACGGTGGTGCACGCGAGCCTGGAGCAGCTCCGGAAGTGGTGCGGCTTCTCGGAGAAGAACCATCGTCACCGCGTGGCGCTGTTGGAGGCCGAGCTCGCGCGAGTGGAGGGTCGCGACGGGGAGGCCGTCGCGCGCTACGACGAGGCGGTCGCGGCGGCACGCGCGAACGGCTTCCTGCACGAAGAGGGCATCGCGAACGAGCTCGCCGGTCGCTACTACCTCGCGCGCGGAGGCGCCACTGCCGCGCGTGCGTACCTGCGTGAGGCGCGCGACGCCTACGCCGACTGGGGTGCGACGGCGAAGGTAGATCAATTGAATGCAGAGCTCGGACACGTGCTCGAGCGTGCGAAGCGCGATTGATGAAGCGCGATTGACGAAGCGCGATTGACGAAGTGCGATGCGCGATGGCCGAACCCACAGCGCTCGAACTCAGAGAACGCAGTCGGACCGCGGACCGAACGAACCGCGAAGGAGCTCGATGAAGCCGCTTCTGCCTCAGGACGACGCGCACCCGCAGGCCCGCCGAGACCGGCTCGCGCGGCGACGCGAGACGTACCGGTTCGTGTACGACTGGCCGCCCGACGTCGCGACCGCGGCGGAGCTGCCGAAGTCCGACGACTACGGGCCGCTCTACCTCCTCGAGTCCGCGAAGACCTACGCCGAAGTGGGCATCAACGTGGCGGCGATGGTGCTGGAGGGGCAGGAGGTCGGCGACCTGCTGCACCAGCTCGAGCGGCGCTTCGTGGGCATCGCGGCGGACGACCTACACCGGGCGGTGTTCACGACGCCCAAGCAGGTCGCGCAGAGCGCGCCCGATCGACGCGTGAGCTCGTGGCGCGAGTTCGAACGTTTCTTCGCCACGTGGGCCGCCCCGGAGGTCGTGCGCTTCTACGACGATCCGGAGCAGACCAACCTCGCGTTCGCGTGGCAGCGCGTCGCGGGCGTGAACCCGATGCTGCTCACGCGTTGCGATCGCATCCCCGATCACCTCCGCGTCGACGAGAAGCGATTCGAGAAGGTGATCGGCGCGGGGGATTCGCTCGCGGCGGCGAGCGCGGAGCAGCGCCTCTACCTCGCGGACTACGGGATCCTGGAGGGCGTCGAGGCGGGCGTCACCGACGGACTCACGAAGTACCTCTGCGCGCCGATGGCGCTCTTCGTCGCGGAGCACAAGACGCGACGGCTGCGTCCGATCGCGATCCAGCTCGGACAGACGCCGGACGCGGCGGTCTTCGATCCGACCGACGGTTGGCGCTGGCGCATGGCGATGCTGGTGGTGCAGAGCGCCGACGCGAACGTGCACGAGGGCGTCTTCCACCTCGGCCGCACGCACATGGTGATGGAGGCGGTGAAGGTCTGCATGGAGCGGCAGCTCGACGAGGAACACCCGCTCTACCGGCTGCTCCACCCGCACGTCGAGACGACGCTCGCGATCAACCACTCCGCGAAGACCTCGCTCATCGCGCCGGGCGGCACCGTCGATCGTTGCTTCGCGCCGACCATCCAGTCCTTCGCGAGCGTGGTGAAGAAGGCGCTCGACACGTACCCGATCCGCACCGCGTCACCGCTCGAGGATCTGCAACGCCGCGGGCTCGGCAACGTGGAGACGCTCGAGCACCCGTACCGCGACGACGTGACGATCGTCTGGGGCGCGGTGGAGAGCTTCGTGCGCGAGTACGTGGCGGGCTACTACGCCTCGAACGAGGCGGTCGCGGCGGACGTCGAGCTGCAAGCGTTCGCACGTGAGCTCTCCGCGAACGACGGTGGGCGCTTGGTGGACGTGCCCGTGCCGGAGACGGTCGAGGACGTGGTCGCGCTCCTCGCGCGGCTGGTGTTCATCGCGGGGCCCGGGCACTCGTGCGTGAACTTCCCGCAGTTCCCCTTCATGGGCTTCGTCCCGAACATGACCGGCGCTTCCTTCGCGCCGATCCCCGGGATCGACGCGCCCGACGAAGAGGCCGCGCTCACCGCGATGCTCCCCCCGCTGCGCGTCGCGCTCGAGGGCGTGACGATGGTGTACTTCCTCTCCGCGATGCGGCCGACCAAGCTCGGCCACTACCCGCCCTTCCACTTCCGCGACCACGTCGCGCGGGCGGCCGTCGACCGCTTCCAGCAGCGACTCGCGGAGGTGGAGTCGATCATCGACGAGCGCGATCCGTCGCGACTGATCTCGTATCCCTATTTGAAACCTTCGCTGATCTTGCAGTCCATCAGCGTTTGAACAGCCCAGGACGCGACGACGAACGATCGTTCGAAGAGCGATCGCAGCGCACCCCCGCGTCCACCACGGACCGCCACACGAGAACCCTGAACCGCTACTGAACCAAGACCGAACTCCGCGCGCCGTATCACCGCGCCCAGCACGCCGAGGAGCCCGACATGCGCCGCCAGCCTTCGTTACCGCAGGACGACTCGAGCGCGGAGCGAGCTCGCGCTCTCTCCAAGGCCCGCGACGACTATCAATTCGACTTCTCGTACCAGGAGATCGTGTCGGCGAAGTCCCTCCCTCTGCGCGAGAAGACCGACCCGAGGTACTGGGCGGCCATCGCGAAGGTGATGGCGGAGCTCGAGCTGAATCAGCTCGCGACGCGATCGGTGATCGAGAACGTGGAGGCGGCCGGCGAGGCGATGGTGGAGAAGCTCGCGGGCACGCTCGGCAAGCTCGCGCCGAAGGAGATCGCGGCCCGTCTTCGCCCGAAGCCGCACGATCCGACCACCGACCCACGGACACCCGAGACGTACGAGCGCATGTACGCGCGCATCGCCGAGCCGGTCGTGGTGCCTTATTGGATCCGCGACGACGCGTTCGCGTGGCAGGCCCTCGCGGGCACCAACCCGATCATGCTCCGTCGCCTGGACGCGCCGCACCCGCGGCTGCCGATCGACGAGGCGACGTTCGCGCGCGCGCTGGCCGCGCTGCCGGGAGTGGGGCGGGACGACCGCCTCGAGGCTGCGATGCGGGAGGGGCGGCTCTACGTGGCGGACTACGCGATGCTCGACGGCATCCGAACCGGAACCTTCGAAGGCCACCCGAAGACGCTCTTCGCACCGATCGCGCTCTACTTGCGCACGAAGGCTGGCCCGTTCGCGCCCGTCGCGATCCAATGCGGGCAGACGCCGCTCGGCGCGGGCGGCACGCGTGGCGCGGGTGCGCCGATCTTCACGCCCGCCGACGGAATGAGCTGGAAGATGGCGCGCACCGCCGTGACGTGCGCGGAGGGCAACTTCCAAGGCGTCGTCTCGCACTTCGCGTGGTGTCACGAGGTGATGGAGTCGGTGATCCTCGCCACGCACCGAACGCTCGCGCCCTGGCACCCGCTGCACGTGCTCCTCGCGCCGCACTTCGACAACACGCTGGTCACGAACGACATCGCGATGACGTCGCTGATCGGCCCGGGCGGAAACATGGAGCGGCTGCAGAGCGGGGTGCTCGAAGACTCGCTCGATCTCGCGAAGCGTATGCTGAAGGGTTTCCGGCTGAGCGAGAGCGCGCCGACGGAGGATTTCGCCGCGCGTGGGGTCGACGACCTCGACGCGCTGCCGGACTACCCGTTCCGCGACGACGGGCTGCTCACGTGGCCGCTCCTGCGGACGTGGGCGCGCGACTACCTGCGCCTCTACTACACGGACGACGCGGCGGTCGAAGGCGACACGGAGCTCGCGGCGTGGATCGACGAGCTCGGCTCGAACGAGGGCGGCCGACTCGAAGGCCTCGCACGGCTTCGGACCTTCGACGCGCTCGCGGAGCTGGTCGCGCGCATCCTCTTTCGCTGCACCGTCTATCACGCGGCGTTCAACTACACGTCGTACGACTTCTACGGCTACGCCCCGAACGTGCAGACGGCGACCTTCGGACCCGGACCGACGGGAGGCCCGAGCGACACCGAAGCGGCGCTGCAGGCGATGTGGCCGCCGTACCAAGCCGCGTACGACGCGATGCACCTCTTCTACACGATCTTCCGCGTGCAACTGAACCGCGTGGGCCACTACCCGGACGGCCACTTCGAGGATCCCCGCGTGGCGCCGCTCGAGGCCGCGCTGCGCGCGGGCCTCGACGAGGTCGAGCAAACGATCGCGACCCGCGAAGGCACCCGGCTCATCCCGTATCCGTATTTGAAGCCCTCCCGAGTCTCGAACAGCATCCACGTTTGATCGTGCTCGAGCGGGCGCAGCCGAACGCGAAGAGCGCGAAGAGCGCGAACGTGGCCGGCGGGGACACTTCCCCGCCCCCGTGAGCGAAGCGAACAAAACACCGCCTCCTGAGAGGGCTCTCAGGATCGTCTCAGGGATCGGTTCTCGCGGGCGCGCAGTCTCGGGGCATGCACGAGCTCCGAGACGTCTTGCCCGGGTCGGCGGGGTCAGCCGCCGACTTCTTCGCCAGGTGGCCCGACGTGCGCTGGTCGTGGCGATGCGGACGACATGCAGCGTTGGTGGTGCTGCTCGGCGTTGCCGCCTGCTCGCAGCCCGAGGCGACGACCTCCGATGGGGCGAACGCGATCCTGCCGGCACCGAGCTCGCGGACGGGCTGGGTCACCGTGCGACCGGCGCGCGACGCCACCCTCGCGTCGACGTTCGGGCGCGTGCACGGGGTCGGCGCGGCGGCGGGGACCGCGATCACGGCGCCGTTCGCGAGCCGCGTGCTCCGCGTGCACGTCGCGCCCGGCGACGCGGTGGAAGAAGGCGCCGCGTTGATCGAGGTGCTCGCGCCGGAGCTCGCGCTCGCGGCGGCCGAACGGAGCGGCGCCCACGACGAGGGCGCGGTCGTCGGCGCGCGGCTCGACACCCTGCGCGCGCTCGCCGCGGAGGGTCTCGCGCGAGCCGACCAGCTCCACGAGACCGCCCGCGACGCCGCGGCCATCCGGACACGCGCCGCGACCGCGGAGGCTCGCCTGCGCGCAGCCGGGCTCTCCGCGCGCGATCGCGCGACGCTCGCGCGCACCGGCAGCTTGGTGCTCCGCGCGCCACGCGCAGGACGCGTGCTGCGCGTCGAGATCCGCGAGGGCGATCCCGTGCCGAGCGACGCGCCGCTGATCGTGCTCGCGAGCGAAGGCGCGGTGAGGATCGAAGCGCGCTTCACGGGTACGATCCCGGCAGACGCGCGACCGATCTTGCGCACCGATCGCGGCGACGTGCCGCTGCGCGCGGTCGGCGCGCCGCTCGCCGATCCCGAGACCGGGCTGCGGGTGCTGTTCTTCGAGCCGGAGGCCGCGTTCGATACGACGAACGCCGATACGACGAGCGCCGATCCCACGAGCGGCGATTCCGCGCATGCGCCCGTCTTGCTCGAAGGAGAACGCTGGCCGCTGGAGCTCGTGGGCTCGTTCTCCGACGCGTTCGAGGTTCCGTCGTCGGCGCTCCACGCGCTCGCGGGCGATCCGCGACGCGCCGAGGTGGTGCGTCGCACGGACGCGGGCGCCCAGGAGCGCGTCCCCGTGCAGGTGCTCCGCGTCGACGGCGCGGGCGCGCTCGTGCGAGGCGCGCTCCGACCGAACGACGAAGTCGCGGTCGAGCCCTCACGCGTGCTCGGCGAAGGCGAGGCCGAATGATCGCCCGCCTGCTTCTGCTCGCGATCGAGAAGCGGCGGCTCGTCGTCGCGGTGGTGATGGCGCTCGCGGCGAGCTCACTCTGGCAGGCGCGCAGCTTGAAGCTCGACGCGCTGCCCGACGTGACCGGCAACCAGGTCGTCGTGCTCACGCGCGCCCCGGGCTACACGCCCGAGGAGGTCGAGCGCCTCGTCACGCGACCCGTCGAGACCGCGCTCGGCGGGCTCCCGGGTCTGCAGACTCAGCGCAGCCTCTCGCGCTACGGCATCAGCTCGGTGAGCGCGATCTTCGACGAGGACGTCGACCCGATGCGTGCGCGCCAGCTCGTGCAGGAGCGCCTGGTCGCGTTGCCCGAGCTCCCCGAAGGCGTCGACGCGCCCGAGCTCGGCCCGCTCTCCGGTGGGCTCGGCGAGATCTTCCACTTCACGGTGTCGTCGCCCGATCGCACGCCCGCGGAGCTGCTCGAGCTCGCCGAGCTGCGCGTCGCGCCGCTGTTGCGGACGGTGCCGGGCATCGTCGAGGTGAACACCTGGGGCGGCGAGCGACGCACCCTCGACGTGATCGCGGATCCGATCGCGATGGACGCGCGCCGCGTGAGCCTCGACGAGCTGCGCGAAGCGGTCGCTCGGGCTTCCGGTAACGCAGCCGGCGACTCGCTCGCCGCAGGTCCGGGTCGCGTGCTCTTGCGCGCGCGCGCGTGGCCGGAGGCTGTGACCGACCTCGGCGACGCGATCGTGCGACGCGACGACGACGCGATCGTGCGCGTCGCGGACGTCGCGTCGGTGCGCATCGGCGCGGAGCCTCGCCTCGGCGCCGCGAGCGCGGACGGTCGCGGCGAGACGGTCTACGTGATGCTGCAGATGCTCCGCGGCGCCAACGCGCTCGAGGTGCTCGAAGGCGTACACGCGAAGATGCCCGCGCTGTCCGAAGCGCTCCCGCGCGACGTGCGCACCGACGTCGTCTACGACCGATCGGAGCTCGTGTGGGCGACTTTGCGCACGGTCGGCAAGAACCTCCTCGAGGGCGGGCTGCTCGTGGTGGTCGTGCTCTTCCTCGTGCTCGGCAGCGCGCGCGCGGGGCTGCTGGTCGCGCTCGCGATCCCGCTCTCGATGCTCGGCGCGATCGTCGGCATGGTGCTGCTCGACGTGCCGGGAAACCTGATGAGCCTCGGCGCGATCGACTTCGGCTTGTTGGTCGATGGCGCGGTCGTGTTGGTCGAAGCCGTCTTCCACCGCTTCGAGGCCCATCCACCGGCCGATTCGAGCGACGAATCTCGTTTGAGCACGATCCGCGAGGCCGTCGTCGCGGTCGCGCGCCCGGTGTTCTTCAGCGTCGCGATCATCCTGCTCGTCTACGTCCCCATCCTCACACTCACCGGCGTCGACGGAAAGATGTTCCGTCCGATGGCGATCACGGTGGTGCTCGCGCTCGGGACCGCGCTGCTCCTCACGCTCACCTTCGTTCCGGCCGGGCTCGCGCTCTTCCTGCGCACACGCGACGTGCCGAAGAAGCTGCCGCTGCTCGTGCGCGCGGCGACGCGGGTGCACGATCCCTTGCTCACGCGCGCCGCGCGACACCCTCGCGCGGTCGCCGCGATCGCGCTCGCGATGTTGGCCGGCGGGGGCGTGCTCTTCGCGCGTGCGGGGATGGCGTTCGTGCCGCAGCTCGACGAAGGCGATCTCGTCGTGCAGACGACGCGCGCACCCGACGTGTCGATCGAGACCGCGATCGCGGAAGGCGCGCGCGTCGAAGCCGCGCTCGCCGCGTTCCCGGAGGTGCGTCAGGTCGTGAGCCGCATCGGCAGCCCCGCCGTCGCGACCGACATCATGGGGCTCGAGATGGCCGACGTGTTCGTGCGGTTGAAGCCACGCGAACAGTGGCGCCCGGGCCTCACGAAGGACGCGCTCATCGCGGAGATGGAGGCCGCGCTCGCAGAGCACGCGCCGGGCAGTCAGCCGGGGTTCACGCAGCCGATCCAGATGCGGTTCAACGAGTTGCTCGGCGGCGACGTCACGGACGTGTCGCTCAGCTACTACGGCGACGACCTCGACGTGCTCCGTGGGCTCGCGGAGGACGCGACCACGCGCCTCGAAGGGCTCGACGGCGCGGCGGACGTCCGCATCCTCGCGCCGCCCGCGGTACCGCTCCTCGACGTGCGTCCCGATCTCGTGCGCGCCGCGCGGCACGGGCTCGACGCGACCGACGTGCTCGACGCGGTGCGCGCGTTCCGGGTCGGGCTCGAGGTGGGCGCGACGTACGACGGTCCGCGGCGCATCCCGATCCGCGTACGGCTGGAGACCCCGAGCGCGTTCGAGCTCGACGCCGCCCTCGTGCCGACCGAGAACGGCGTCGTCGCGCTCCGCGACGTCGCGCACGTCACCTCGGTGCCGACCCCGAGCCTCGTGAGTCACGACGAAGCGCAGCGCCGCGTCGTCGTCGGCTTCAACGTGCGCGGCCGCGATCTCGGCAGCGTGGTGGACGACGCGCGCGCGCGGCTCGCGGATCAGTCGCTGCCGGAGGGCTATCGCCCCGAGTGGGGCGGTCAATGGGAGACCCTCGAGCACGCGAAGGCGCGCTTCGCGGTGGTGATGCCGCTCGTGCTCGTGGGCATCGTCGCGCTGCTGATCCTGCTCTTCCGCGCGATCCGCCCGGTGCTGATCATCCTCACCCACGTGCCCTTCGCCGCGCTCGGCGGCGTGGTCGCGCTCACGCTCCGCGATCTGCCGATCAGCATCAGCGCCGCGATCGGCTTCATCGCGCTGAGCGGCATCGCGGTGCTCAACGGCGTGGTGCTCGTGAGCGCGATCCGGCGCGAGCAAGAGGGCGGCGTGCCGGTCGCGGAGGCCGCGATGCTCGCCGGCCGCACGCGCCTGCGTCCGGTGATGACGACCGCGCTCGTGGCCGCCCTCGGCTTCGTGCCGATGATGCTCGCCTCGGGCGTGGGCGCGGAGGTGCAGCGCCCGCTCGCCACCGTGGTCGTCGGCGGGCTCGTGACCTCGACGCTGCTCACGCTGCTCGTGTTGCCGGTGCTCTACCCGGTGCTCGCCGGGAGGGACGCGAGCCGTGACCTGGAGCGTGACGCGGCACGCGACGCGCCGGAGAAGCACCACGCATGAGCGACACGGACGGTGCGGCGGCATCGAGCGACACGAGCGTGGAAGCGCGCTCTCTCGCGCGCGCTACCCTCCCGAGCGAGATGAAGATCCTCCTCGTCGAAGACGAACGCCGCTTCGCGCTCACGGTGGCGCGCGGGCTCCGCGAAGAAGGGCACGCAGTGGACGTCTGCCACGAGGGCTCGGAGGCTCGCCGACAAGCAGGGGTCATCGACTACGACGTGATCGTGCTCGATTGGATGTTGCCCGATCTCGACGGGGTGACGCTCGTGCGCGATTGGCGACGCGACGGCCTCCGAACGCCGGTGTTGATGCTCACCGCGCGCGGCACGGTGGGCGAGAAGGTCACGGGTCTGCGCGCGGGGGCGGACGACTACCTCGTGAAGCCCTTCGCGTTCGAAGAGCTGCTCGCGCGCATCGAGGCGCTGCATCGGCGGAGCGAGGGCGGCACCGGCTCCACGAAGGTCGGCGAGGTCGAGCTCGATCTGCGACGACATCATCTGCGGCGCGGCGCGCTCGAGGTCGCGCTCACGCCACGCGAGCTCCAGCTCGCAGCGGAGCTCTTCGCGCACGCGGGCGACGTCGTCACGCGCGCGCACCTGCTGACCACCGTGTGGGGCTGGGGCTTCGAGGGCGATCCGAACGTGCTCGACGTGTACGTCGGCTACCTGCGCAAGAAGCTCGCCGAGCTCGGCGAGGAGGCGCCGCGCATCGAGGCGGTGCGTGGGATCGGCTTTCGGCTCGTGGGCTGAAGGAGCGCTCGGGAGTGAGACTCCAGATCCGACTCTTGCTCTTCGGCGTCGCGCTGCCGGTCGCGCTCATGATCGTGGCGGGCGTGATCGTCGACGTGCTGCTCGAGCGCGAGCTGATCGGTGGCCTCGATCGATCGCTGCGCGCGCAGGCCGCGGCGGAGTCGGTGTCGCTCTTCGACGGGCCCGAGGGCACCGTGCACTTCCACGCGATCCAGTCGCCGCTCCGTGCGGTCCTCGGCAACCCCGACGCAGCCATCGCGGCCTACGGACCGGACGGCGCGCGCCTCGCGCAGAGCCCGAGCGCGCAGGCCGCGCCACGAACGCTGATCGTGCGAGGCGACGAGCCGCGCCTCTTCGATCGCGGCGGCGCGCGCGAGCTCGAGATCGCGGTGCCGTCGCCCGACGGCGAGCGCTACGCGCTCTGGCTCTCCGCACCCCGCGACGAGCTCGACGCGACGATCGCGACGTTTCGTCGTACGGGCGGGATCGCGCTCGTGCTCGTCACGATCCTCCTCGTCCTCGTGCAGCTTCGACACGCGCGTTGGGTCGCGGGGCGCGCGGAGCGGCTCGCGTCGCACATGCGCCGGCTCGAACGCGGCGCGCTGGACGCGGACCCGCCGGACGATCCGGTGCGCGACGTGCTCGGCGAGCTGCGCGACTCCGTCGCCGACGCCACGCGTCGACTGCGCGAAGCCAAGCGCGCGCAAGAGCGCCTGGTCGCGGGCGCCGCGCACGAGCTCCGCACGCCGCTCGCCGCGATGCGTGCGACCGTCGACGTGACGCTTCGACGTCCGCGCGACGAAGCCGCCCTACGCGCCGCGCTCGACGACGTGCGCCAGGAGGTCGACGCGCTCGAACGGCGCGCGACGGACCTCCTCGACCTCGCGGCGGCCTCCGCGCGCACCACGCTGGGGCTCGAGCGCGTCTCGCTTCGCGCGCTCGCAGAGGAGACCGCGAAACGCTTCGCGGCCGACGCGTCGGAGCGAGGCGTGACGCTGGAGGTCGAAGGCTCCGACGACGAAGCCGATCTCGCGCCCGACCTCGCGCGCCGCGCCCTCGACAACCTCGTCAGCAACGCGCTCCGCTACGCGCCCCGAGACACCACGGTGCGGCTCACGATCGAGGCGACGCCGGACGAGGTCGCGGTCGTGGTGTCCGACGAAGGCCCCGGCATCCCGGAGGACGAGCGCGACACCCTCTTCGTGCCGTTCCACAAGGCGGATCGCCGCAGCCCGGGCGCGGGTCTCGGGCTCGCGTTGGTCGCGGAGATCGCGCGCGCGCACGGCGGACGGGTGGAGCTGCTGCCGAGCGCACGTGGCGCGAGCTTCCGCTGGTCGGTGCCGCGGCGGTCGGAGCGACGCGAAGCCGACCGCTGACCGAAGCGCCCGAAGCGCTGACCGAGCCGCCGAGTTCGCACTCGCTCGTGCGATGCCGCCGTACATCGCGCGCGTCGGGATCTTCCCGTTGTCGTGCGCGGCGCGCCTTCCCACACTCCGTAGGTTCGGTCACCCGCGGTGCCTCTCGGCCGAATGGTTCTGCCGCCGATCCTCGAGAGGCGGTCGAGCGGCTCGAGGACTCAGATCACAGAATCGGCAGGCTGCTCATGTCCGTGCACGTCGGTTGGCTCTTGCGACAGAACGCCGCGCGTCGCGCCGAGGTCAAGGCGATCACCAGCCTGCGCGCCGACGCGACCTACGGGCAGCTCGACGAACGCGCGAGCCGCATCGCCGGCCGGCTCGCATCCGTCGGAGTCGCGCCTGGCGACCGCGTGCTGCTCTGCGCGAGCAACGACGTCGCGTTCGTCGCCGCCTACTTCGGCGTCCTCTATGCCGGCGCCGCGGTGGTGCCGGTGCCGGTCGTGTCGGCCCCCGCGGAGGTCGCGTTCCGCGCACGTCACGCCAACGCCCGCGTCGCGCTCGTCGATCGCGAGCGTCGCGTGCTCCTCCCGGACGAGGTGCTCGCGCTCGACGTGCACGACACTTCCCACGACGCGCCTGCGCTCGAGCCCCGCGACGCGCCCGAGGACCTCGCGATGGTCCTCTACACCTCCGGCACCACCGGCGTGCCGAAGGGCGCCGCGATCACGCACGCCTCGCTCGTCGCGCACACCAGCGCGCTCGTCCATCACGTGCTCGCGCTCGAAGGCGACGACGTCGTGCTCGGCGCGCTCCCGCTCACGCACAGCTTCGGCATCCGCATGACCGTGCTCGCCCCCTTCTTCGCGGGCGCGCGCACGGTGCTCGTCGATCGTTTCGACGCGTCGCTGACGCTGACGCTCGCCGAGCGCGAAGGTGTCTCCTGGCTGCCCGGCGTGCCGACGATGTTCGACGCGTGGGCGAACACGAAGGGCGCGCCGCTCGCGTGGCTGCGTTGGTGTCTTTCCGCC
>CALJLK010000167.1 GCA_937982655.1 uncultured Sandaracinus sp. | reverse complement strand
CACCGAGACGAGCCACCCGCCGATGACCCGTGCTCGAAAGGTCTTGCTGTTCGCAATCAACCCGGTGTGCTCGACCTGCTCCCACTCGAGCTTGCTCGGTTCGCTGTGCTCTTCCATGCGCGAACCCTACCGCGCTCGGTTTCGAGCCCGCATCACCCGAACGGGTGAGACGCGGTCGATTCGTGCCCGGCTCCCGGACCGCCGCCACGACGCCGAATCGCGGCGGTGAGGTGTGGAGTCCACATTCAGTTTCGCGACCGTTCGACGGACAAGATGAAGTTTCGCGGCCGGTCCTCGTGAAAAGTGAAGTTTCGCGACCCCCGGCTACCGCACCACGATCCGCGATCGCCGCGCGACCTCGACCCCACGCGTCGCGCGCTCCGCTTCCTCGACCCCGTGCATCACCTCGAGCTGCGCGACGAGCGACCGCGGCACCGCCCCGACGCGCTCGTTCCACGCGAGCAGCGTCCGGCGAACGCGCTCGAGGTCGAACGCGGCTTCCGCGAACGCGTCGAGGAGCTCGGTTCTCGCGGCGTCGGGCATGGCGTCAGGATGCCGGCCAGAGGCGCGCGCGTCGATCAAGGACGTCGGAGACCACGACGAACAGCAGCGCGAGACCGCCGAAGAACGCGAGCATGAGCGCAGGCTCACCCGTCGCCTTCACCGTGAAGCGCAAGCGCGTCGGCGCGTAGAGGCGCCAGGGAGCGGGTTGCAGGGTGAGCGAACCGAGACGCGGACGTCGGGACATGGATCCTCCGAGGGAGCGGCGCACCGCGCGCCACACTGGACGTAGCGCGGATCAGTCTCCCCACCCGCGCCCCGCATGGCACCGTCGCTAGTTCGGCAGGCCGCCCTCGCCCTTGAACGGTAGGGCTCGAAGTCCGACCTCGTCACCGTCGAACGTGATCGGCAGCGATTCCCAGCCGGAGCCCGCGCGGCGCTCGGCGCGGAGCGAGCGGAACGTGGTGCCGCGCAGCAAGCGATGCCCCTTCTGAGCCTGCATCTCGGAGTGCAGCATGAGGACCAAGCCCGGCGGGTCGTTCCGTATCTGGGTCACGCCGTCGTTCTCGGAGATCTCCGTTTCCACGCACACGACCAAACGCGACGAAGCGTCAACCATCAGCAGCGTGTGAGCTACGCCTTCGACCGAAGGAAACGCGGCGCGAATGTCGAACTCGCGATCGTCTCCGTAGATCAGAAGTCGCGTTTGCGTGCCTTCGATGTCCAGCTTCGGCAGCTGCCCCCACCCGCCCGAGGGGATGGGAGGCATCGTCTTCGACCATGTCTCGCGAGGCAGAACGCGGAAGTCTGACGAGCTCGGAGACGCCTCCAACGGGCTGACGGGTACGACATGCGCGATCTCGGCAAGCGCACTTCGGAGGAACAGTAGGGGCCGATCCACTTCGATTCTCATGGCTTCAGTCTTTCCGATCGGTGCGACATTCGCACCGACCTCGTTTGCTGGTTGGGGTTCTGGCACCCTTCCCCCGCCGCTCCCGCGGCGAGGAGGGTCCGATGCAAGGTCAACGGTGGAAGTGGAGCACGGCGCTCGTGCTCCTCGGGGTGGTCGCGTGCGGCGACGACGCGATGGAGCTGCTCGGCGACGCGATGGTCGGTGTCGGTGACTCGATGGTCGCCGTTGGTGATGCGTTCGTCGACGTCGGCGACGGGATGGTGCGCGACGCGAGCTCGGATGCCGCCGCGCAGCCGCCGCTTGAGGGTGCGTGCGTCGAGGTGGGGCGGCGCGTGCAGACGGCTCGGAATGCGGAGGGCATGATCGTCGCCACTAGCGAAACTCGTTACTTCGCGGCCCGTTTCGAAATCGAGCGCGATCCCAGTAACGAAGGCCCTCTTCGCAGCGTGCTTTGTGGGTACATCCCGGAAGCCGATCCGGCTGCATGTCCATCTAGCTTGACGTGCAACGATTCAGGCGACATTCGCGGCTCCGCCGCGTTTGAATGCGTCGCCGGCACAATGTACTTCGAGCCGCGCGCCGTCGTCGTTCAATGCGGGGTTACGCAGTCGACCACGAACGCTGCCGGCGAAGTAACGCGCTATGGTGGCCGGCACACCACGGCGCGTCTCGTTCGATAGCTCACTCCGTTGTCATCACCTTCGTCGACGCGATGCCGTCTCCGAACCCGGGCCCGATGATGTTGGATGCATCGGGCGGACTCGTGTTGCTGCCCGCGAGCACGTGCATGTGTCCATCGTGCTTCGCCTGAATCACATCGAGCTTGGCCGCGGTCTCCTCGGCGAGCGCGAGCGCCTTCGCCGCGGTGTCGCCGCCGTGAAGCACCTGCCCGGTCGCCTCGATCACGACGTCGCCGTTCGGCTTCAGCCGGATCCGCGACGCGTTCTCGCCGAAGGCTCTGACGACCACCTCGCCTTCGGCGACGTCCACCTGCCAGCGGGTGTCGTGCGAGGCGACGGGTCGACGCTCTTCGCCCCGCCTCACGAAGAACACCTCGAAGTGCCCGTCGTCGCTTGGCGGTGCAGGCCGCGCGAGGATCGCGGCGTGCGTGCCGAGCACCTGCTCCTCGGCGACGTCACCGTCACCACCATCGACCGTGCCGAGGAGGTTCTTCACGCGCGACGAGATCGAGCTCGCCGTGACCTTCCCCCAATCGAGCAGCGAGTCGATCGCCTCATACAGTCGACCATCCTGCGTGAACATCGTCAGCCACCTCCTCGCCGAGCCGGGCCGCCCGGAGTGCGCGCGCTCTGCGCTCCGGCCGCGCGCGCCACGTCGCTCGCGAGCGCCTGCCGCGAGTCGGGCTCGAGGATCACGCGAACGACGCGATCCCCGCCCGTGTGGCGCATTGCGAGCCCCATCACGCCCTCGTTCATGAACGCGGTGTCGCGTCGGATGCGATCTCGCACCGCGCTCTCGCCGCCGCGCTCTCGCTCGCGCTCGAGGGTGCGTCGCACGCCTGGAGCGCCATCCGCGAACATCGAGCCCGAGCGTGTCAGCCCCTCGGCGAGCTCGTAGCCGCCGCGCGCGCCGACAGCGCCCCCCAGGCCGATCAAGCCGAGCAAGCTTGAGAGCGCCCCCGTGCTCGCTCCGAGGCCCAAGCCCGGTGCTGCAGCTGCCGGCAGTGCGGCGGGCGAAGAACCCAACCCCAAGAAGTTCGCCGCGGCGATGCCCATGCCGGCGCCTTGAAGCGCGTCGACGAACGTTCCGATCGCTTCGGTCGCGAGCGGGTAGCGTGACGTCAGCTCGTCGAGCGGGCCGATGACCGCGTTGAGCGCGCGAACGACCTCGGAGCCGTTCTCCATCATCGAGACGCGCCCGGAGATGTCTGTGCTGATCGCCCGCCCCGATTCGCTCGTCATGAGGTCGCGCATCGTGCTGTCGATGAAGGCGTTGCCCTCGCCGGCCGATGCCATCGCCATGTCCGCAATCGGGTTCGCGCTGCTGCCGCGTTCGAACTGGTTCAGGACCGCGAGAATCGCGTCTCGCGCCTGGACGTCCTTGATCTTCATCCGCTCGAGGGCAGCGGGCGATCGGAACGCATCGCCGCGCGCCGCGTTCATCGAGCCGAAGAGCTCGGCGAACGAGACCTGCATCACGCCGCGCCGATCGAAGAGCTCCCGGTTGCCGGTTGCGCGCTCGATCCCCTGCTGCACCTCGCTCCGCGAGAGGATCGACATGAGGTTCGTGACGAGGGTGCGCGTCTCCTCTGCGGAGCGTCCGCCCGCGCCCATGACCTCCGAGACCCCCATGAACTCGCGGGCCTGCTCCATCCCGCCGCGTCCGCCTCGAAGCGTCGCGAAGGTGCTCATGATCCCGGCGAAGTTCGCCGCGATGTCGCCCGCTTCGATCGAGCCGTCGCGCGCCGCCTGCGTGACCAAGCCGATGAGGTCGGGCACGTCCGCAGCGGTGACACCCATCTGCCGCTGAAACTCGCCGATCGCTCCGACCCAGTCGCTCATCGGCGCTCGTGTCGCCTGCGCAACCTCCGCGAAGCGCTGCATGTTTTGCGCGACACCTTCGAGGTCGCTGAAGCGGTTCTGCGCGACGTCGAGCGCACCGATGATCGCCTCTGGGTCGGTGTTCGTGGCGCGTGCGGTCTCACCGATCTGGCCGAACAGTTCGGTCCGTCGCTCCGGCGAAAGCCCGGCCTGCCCCGCGAGCCGGATGAAGTCCTGCTCGGCGCGGATGAAGGCTTGGATCCGCTCTTGCGCGCTCGACACCCCGAGGGCGCCGCGCGCCTCCCCCACGCGGCCCATGAGCGCCTGTCCCGCGCCCATCGCGGCACCGAGCGCCATCGACGTTCCTCGAACGAGCGTGCGCCCGATGCGCTGGCCGCGCGTCGTCGACGCGCGCTCGCGGGCGGCCTGCCGCTCCGCGCGCGCTCGCGCGCGGGCCTGTTGCTCGACCTCGCGCGTGACGTCCTTCTCGATGAGGCGCTTGATCCGCGCGGCGCGCTGCTCCTCGGTGAGGTTCTGATCGCGGTGTCGCTTCCGCGTGCGCGAGCGCTTCTGCTCCTCGGTCGCTTCGTCCGCGCTCTTGCGCTTGTCGCGCTGCCGGTCCTCGCGCGAGCCGCGCTTCTCACCCTCGCGGATGCCGCGAAGGATCTTCTGGAGCTGCTTCGCCCCCGTGACCTCGACTCGGATCCGAGCCTTCTTCGTTGCCATCGCTCACCCCTCCTCGTCCTGCGTCGTCGTCTCGCTCGAGGGCGCGCAGGAATCGCCCGAGTCGTCTTCGAAGCCTTCGCGGCGCACCCGCAGCTCGCGCCAGCCGTAGAGGCGAGCGGCGAGCCGCGCGTTCGCACCTCGAGCGCCGACGGCGGCGCGCACGTCCTCGGGTGCGACGTGCACCACGAGCACCGAGTCGCTCGCTTCGACGTCGAGGACCTCGACGCCCGAGAGCGCGGCGATCGCGCCGCGCACCGGGTCCGCATCCCACGGCACCACGTCGACCTGCGAGTTACCGAACGCGCGCGCCAGCTCGAGCGCGTGAGCGCCACGCTCGCCGACAACGAGCTCGACGGCAGCGGCGGCGGTGAGGTTGGAGCCCTCGCGACCGCGCACCGCGATCTTCATGCGGCCCCGCTCGCGCACGACGCCCGCGAGCTCCACGTCGCCCCGCTCGACCGCCGGCACCTCGAGCGCGACCACGGCGCGCACGAAGTCGTCGCTGTGGCGGGTGAGCACGATCGAGCGCCCGCGCACCGCCTCGACGAGGGCGAGCACGCGATCACCGGCGCCGTACTCCGACCCACCCGCGCCGGCGGAGAGTCGGGCTTCGACGCCTCCGAGGTCGACGATCAGCGCACCGCGCTCGTGCCGGCGAGCCCGCCCGACGACGACGCGCCCGACGAGCTCCTCGAACGACGTGCGAAGCCCGGTCGTGCGGTTCGCCTCGACGAGCTTCGTGAGCGAGCGAGCAGCCGCGGCCGCGGCGCGCCGCCCGAACCGTTCGGGCTGCTCGATGGGAAGCAGGCTCCCGAACTTCGCGCGCTGGAGCTCGCGCGCGCTCTCCTGCTCCGGGCGGTAGAAGATGGTGAGCCCGAGCTCGTCGCCGTCCTGCAATGGGTCGGCCGGGTCGTCGTCGAGCCCGCAGCGGCGCGCGTCCTCGAGCGAGAGGTCCTCGCCGACGCGCTGGTAGACGCGGAGCTCGACGGCGCCGTTCGCATCCCAGAACGTCTCGAAGCGCTCGGCGTACTTCGGCCACGTGTCGGCGGCGGCAGCGCGGATCGACTCGAGCACGAGCCCCGCGAGCTGCTCGGCGTTGGCTCCCGCTCGTTCGGCGACGTCGTTGACGATCTCGCGAAGGTTCATCGGCGCCTCCGAACGGTCGTCGAAGCGGCGGCGGTGGCTTCGGCCGCCCACGCGAGCACCTCGTGCTCGGCGACGTACAACCGCCCGCACGAGGTCCGTTGGTGGGCCGTCTCCCACTGCTCCATCATCCGAACCACCACCGCTCGCGACAGCCCGAGCTGTTGCGAGACCTCGGTCGCGGTGAGCCACTTCGCGGAGCGGTACCGCGCGAACACGTCGGCGTCCTCGAGCAGCGGGAGCGCCGCGAAGAGCTCCGTGACGAGGGCCGCCGTCTCCGCGAATCCGAGCTCGGAACGCTCGCTCTCGACGAGCAACACGAGCCGTCGGTTCGCGACCTTCACCGTGGGCGTGGAGGGCATCCCGCCATCCTGCACACCGGCGATCCGGGTGCATGCCGCGTGTAGCCGGAACGCCGGATTTCCCCGCGAAAAGTCTCCGGAGATTCGTTCCGTCACCATCGGGCGCGCCCCTTCGCGTTCGTCGTTCCGCCGTCGGCGGCGTCGTTCTCGGAGCTGACGTCCCCGAGGAGCATCTGGTGAGCGATGACGAGCTCGCCGACCTTCTGCAGCGCTTCGGCGAGGTCGCGCGCGTCTCGTGCGGTCACCTTCTCGAGCTCGATCGCGTCGACGATCTGCGTGAACTTCTCGCACCCCTTCGCCATCGCTTCCGATGCGCCGGCGACCCACGCTTCGCCGACCTGTGCGGTGAGGGTCTCGACCTCCGACGCGAGCTCGGGGTCGGCCGCCGACGCGCGCGCGATCCACCGATCGAGCGTGCGCACGCTGACGTTGTGACGACGCGCGGCTTCCTTCCGCCCGTGGATGCGCGCGTCGATCACCGCTTGCGCCTGGCGCTGGCGAGAGAAGCTCACGGCTCCCCTCCGTCCTCGTCGCCCCACACGCGGCGCTCCTCGAGCGCCTTGGCGGCACGCGCCGCCTTCCGGGCCGCCGCCCATGCCCGACGTCGCTCGGGGTCACGTGGAGCCGCTGCGAGGCGCTCGCGGGCGGCTTGCTCGCGGATCCGCGCCCCGAGCTCGGTCTTCCCGAGCCGGGCCTCGAGGGCGTCGGCCTTCGCGTCGAGCGCGGCCGCCCGGGCGGTGTGATCGAGGCCCTTCGTCACGGCGTCCGGCCCTCCGAACGACGCTCCGCGCCACGACTGCCAAACCACGCCGCGCGAGGGTCCCGCCCGAACATCGGCCCCGTGATCGAGACTCGGATCGAACCCCCGAATCGGCCCCATCGCACAGCCGCCCGACGGCACCCAACAGCCCGAAACAACGAGCGATCGAGGCGCACGCCCCCGCTCGATCGAGAGGCTCGATCACGCTCGATCGAGCGCGCGATCCCCTCGATCGAGGCGCTGCCACCGCGTGGCGGCGGCTGGCGACGTGTGGCGGAGCGAGGCGGCGTCATGGCAGCGGCTCACCGCCCCTTGGGTTCCGAGCGGAAGCCAACCTTCATGAGGTCGCCCGCGTCCATGTCGTCGGCCTCGAGGTTCGCGCCGGTTGCCTGGCTCCGCTTCGCGATGGGCGCGGGTTGCTGCCACCCGAAGCTGATCAGCTCGTCCGCGCTCATGCCGTCGAGGTCCTTCGCGGTCAGCGTCTTCGCGCTGGTCGGCTTGCCCTTCCGCTTCGGGTCGACGTGACGGCGGAGCAGCTCGTGTCGCTTCACGAGCTCCTCGGCGAGCTCGTCGACTTGGAGGCGCTTCGACCCTTCCTCGATCACGGCGACGAAGCGCCCTTGGTGCTCGACGAGCTCGACGGCGAAGTCGCGCTCGACGAGCTGCGTCACGGCGTCTAGAACGCCCCCAACCTTCACATCGAGCCCGAGCGCCTCGAGGCTCGCGCGGAGAGGTTCCTCGATGAGCATCCGGCGCATGGACTGCTCGAGGGTCGCCGTGCGCGCGGTGGTGTTGGCGACCTCGGCTTCGAGCGCCTTCAGGTCGGCGGCGGGGTAGCCCGTCTCGCGGAGGTGGGCGAGGAGTCGGGCGAGGAGCTTGGGGTTCATGGTTCGGAGGTTCCTTTCGTGGAAGCCCTCACGCGGCCGTCTGAGCCGCCTTCGGGCGTGAGGCGGGGTCCGCCTGGGTTTGGGGGATCGGTGACGGGAGCGAGGCGCTCAGCGAGCCAGGGGACCGCACGCGTGGGGGGTCCGCCGTCTCGCGCGCGCCCTCGGTCGGAGCGGGCCGCGTGGGCGGCGTCGGCGTCGGCGGCTTCGCCGTGACGCAGCACTGCGACTCCGACGAGGACGACGCGTCGGTGGCAGCGCTTCGCGCGCTCGAATCCGCGATCGACCACGCGCGCACCTGGCGCGAATCGAACGCCCGCCAAGAGGGCCGCCCCGCCGCGTGAGCGCGTGCCCTCCCCACGGGGCCGGTCCGAGGCGGGACCGGTCTCGGAGGCAGCGCATGCGCCCGAAGCCACGCGCGCAACGTGCGCGCGCTCGAACCCACCCACCGAGAGGATCGACGATGAAGAAGCCGACGAAGGAAACCGCCAGCCGTGATCACTCGCTCGAGGACGACGAGATCCTCGAGCGCTTCATCCGCAAGAGCGAGCGCGAGCACGCGCGCGCGGGAGGCTCGTTCAACCTCCCGGATCGCACCCTCTCGTGCGTCGAGGGCGCCGAGCTCTACGTCAGCAACGCGCTCGGCGCGTACCGCGTGCCGTTCGTCGAGGCGAACGGGCGCGTGACCTTCGGCGAGTCGTACGACGTGAGCGAGGCGGCGTGATCACCGCGGCCGCGCTCGTTCGCGGGCTCGTCGCGCTCGTCTTCGCCGAAGTGAAGCCGACGGAGACCGCGCTACTCGCCGCGCTCGAAGCCGTCCGCGCTTCGCTCGTCGGCGACGTTGCGAGCCTCGCCCACGTCGAGGCCCTCGTCGCGAACGGACCTCCGGCGAGCACGTGCCCGACGCTCGCGCTGTTGCCGATCGCGGCCCGGCTCGCCCTCGCGGTGGCGCGCGGCGGCGGCACCGAGCTCGAGATCGCATCCGCCTACGAACGCGCCGAGGACGTGCTCTCGGGCATCTACACCGCGGAGGGGTTCGGCGAAGCGAGCGCGCGCGTCGAGGCCTCGATCGAGATCACACGTGCGTGCCAACGGCACGCCGGCACCGAACGCGCGAGGGCGGCATGACCGACGCGACTCCGACCGAGCCGACGTCGACTCCGGCGACCTCGACGCCGCGCCTGACGATCGACCCGACCTGCGACCTCGCCGCGGGCCGCTTCTGCGGCGTGATGGCGTCGCAGGTCCACGACGACCGCTGGTCGGGCATTCCCGTCAGGAAGGGGCTCGTCGCCGTCTACGTCGTTCTGGAGTGGCAGACCGCGAGCGAGTGGACCCCACGGCTCGTGGGCGTCGCCTACAAGTCGACGTCGACGGCGAGCGGGATCCTGCTTCGCATGTGCCCTTGGTGCGGGGCGCCGCTGGAGCGTGACGTGCGCGCGGGAAGCGAGGCGGCCTGATGGCACTCGTTCACGGAATCGAGGCGTCGCGTTTCGCGGAGCTGGTGCACGCCGCAGTGGAAAGCGAGCGCAGCCAAGCCAGCGCAGCACGACGGCTTGGCATCTCCACGAGCTACGTGAGCAAGGTCCTCCGCAACGAACAGGAGCCAGCCGTTCACGAGAGCACCCTCGTGTCGGTCGGTGATCGCCTTGGGCTGGCCCGCGCCGACTGGCAGAAGGTCAACCCCGGACAGAGCCCGCACGAGTGGGCACGCGAGGTTCTGAAAACGCTCGATGCCCAGCCCACGGGCGCGACCACGCCGCTCGGCGACTCGATTCGCGCCGCGCGCGAGGCGGTCGGCATGTCGCAGGCGGAGCTCGCACGGCGCGCGGGGGTCTCCGTCGTCACGGTGTGGCGCTGGGAAACGGGGGCGATGTCGCCCTCGATCGCGCACGCGCAGGTGCTCGCCACGATCGGCGTTCCCTTCGAGTGGCTCGACGCGTCGAAGGCCCCGAGCCCCCTCGGCGACGCAGTAACGCGCGCGCTCGCGAGCAAGCTCGGCGTCTCTCCGGGCTACGTCTCGAAGTTCGAGCAAGTCGAGCGTCGCATCGGGTTCGACGCGGGCGCGCTCGCTCGAGGGGTACGAGCCGAGGGCCTTCGCACTTCCGAACGCTCCGAGACCCAGCTCGGCGCTCGGATCCTTGACGCCTACCAGGCGAAGGGGCTCACGCGCACCGCGTTCGCGCGCGCGATCGGCGTGAAGCCGAACAGCGTGTGGCGATACGAACAGGGTGAGTCGCGCCCGCGACCGGACACGCTCGCGAAGATCGCCGACGTCACGGGTCGTTCGCTCGAGTGGCTCCTCGTGGGCGAGCGAGGCGAGCGCGTCGACATCGCCGCACCGCCCTCCGTCTACGACCTCGTTCGCCGCATGGATGCGCGCGAGCTCCGAGCCTTCCGCGCGTGGGTCCTCGCGTGGACCGACGAGGGCCCCGATGCCGCGTGATCTTCTCTTCCTCGACGTCGAGACGACGGGCCTCGACGTCGACGAACACGAGATCATCGAGCTCGGCGCGGTGCGGGTGACGCACGACCTCGCGCGCGTGGTGTGCGGGCCGCTCTCGCTCCGCGTGCAGCCCACCCACATCGAGACGGCGTCGCCCGAGGCGCTCGCGGTCAACGGCTACTCGCCCGAGGCGTGGGTCGGCGCGTGCGAGCTCCGCATCGCGCTCGAATGGTTGTGGCCGATGCTGCGCGACGCGGTGCCGGCCGGGCACTGCGTCGGCTTCGACCTCGGCTTCATCGAGCGCGCGGCGCGTGACGTCGGGCTCGGCGCGCTGCCGTGCGACTACCACCGGCTCGACACCGCCTCGCTCGCGTGGCTGCTGACGCAGTC
>CALJLK010000166.1 GCA_937982655.1 uncultured Sandaracinus sp. | reverse complement strand
TCCCCCGCCCCCGCCGCCGCCTCGTCGGCGCGATCGCGACGCACCGCAGGTGTCGACCGAGTCGATCCGCGCGGGCGGGCCGACCTTCCGCTGCGAAGAGCCGCCCGAGGTGCGCGCGCAAGGCGTCGCGGGCGTGGTGCTCGTGCAGGTCGCGGTCGGCGTCGACGGGAGCCTCCAGCGCATGAACCTCCTGCGCGGCCCGACGGTCCTTCAAGAGGTCGTGCGCAACTGCCTCCGCGAGCGCCCGCATTGGCAAGCCGGATCGTGGCGCCCTGCCACCGGTCCCGACGGGAACCCGATCCTCCACGCCTGGGTCCAACCCTTCCAGTTCCGCGCCCGCAACCTCTGATCTTTCGCGTTTGATTTCGACGCTTCCGACTCCGCGCCTCACGACGCCCTCTTCGAACCGAGAATCGCCATGGACATCATCGAGCTCCTCCGCCACGCGCCCCCCGCCGTCCTCGCCGTCGTCGCGGTCCTGACGATCCAGGCGCTGCTGAGCGTCGCGGTCGTGATCGATCGTGTGCTCCTGCTCTTCCTCTCCAACCGGAAGAGCCGCGAGTTCGCCAAGAACGTCGACGCGAAGTTGGAGGCGGGCGACTTCGAGGCCGCGCTGAAGATCGCGTCCGAGACGCGCGGCAGCCACCTCGCCAGCTACATGTACACCGGCATCCGCACCTACCTCGATCGCCGCGCGGAGGGCCACGACGCCGACAAGGCGACGCACCTCACGGAGCGTGCGCTCGAGCGTCAGGGCGAGCACGTGAGCGCGAGCCTCAACCGCGGCATGAACATCCTCGCCTCGACCGGCTCCACCGCGCCCTTCGTCGGGCTGCTCGGCACCGTCATCGGCATCCTCTTCACCTTCCAGAAGATCGCGGCCGAAGGCGGCGGCGGCATCGCGACCATCGGCGGTCAGATCGGCGAAGCGCTCGTGGTCACCGGCCTCGGCCTCGTGGTCGCGATCCCGGTCGTGCTCGCGTTCAACTGGCTCTCCAACAAGATCTCGCTCTACGAAGCCGGCCTCGCGAACGCCAAGAGCGAGCTCGTCGATCGCCTCACGGGCGCGGACGTCCACATCGAGGCGCCGAAGCTCTTCGGCGGCGAGGTGCACCACGACGTCGCGGCCCCCGCGAGCACCCAGCGCACCGCGGTCGCCTGAGCGAAGCGCGACGCGAACGATCACGAACGAGCACGACGAACGAGAACCACGATGGGCCTGTCGAAGAACAGCAAGGGAGGGCGCGCGAGACCGGCGATGAACGTCACGCCGCTCGTCGACATCGTCCTCGTGCTGCTGATCATCTTCATGGTCGTGCTCCCGAACTCGGATCCGGGCGCGTCGGTCGAGCTGCCGACGATCGAGCACGGCGAGGACGATCCGGAGGACGAGGAGCCCTTCACGCTCAGCCTCGGACGCGACGGCCGCATGTTCTTCGAGGCCGAGCGCCTCGACGACGAACGTTTCCACGCGGTGCTCGACCAGGCGCACGCGGCGCAGCCGGAGCGAAAGATCATCCTGCGCGCCGATCGCCAGGTCCCCTACGGCCGCGTGCGCGCGCTCTTCAAGATCGCGCAGGACATCGGTTTCCCCGGCGTGATGCTGCGGACCAACGCCAACCCCGACGAAGCCGCGTCGCCCGAGAACACGACGGTCGCTGCGGCGCCGTCCGGCGCGACCACGGTCGCTTCGAGGTGATGCCATGGGAATGGACGTCAGCGCCGGCCCCAAGAAGAAGGGGCGTCACACACCGGAGATGAACGTCACGCCGCTCGTCGACGTGGTGCTCGTTCTCTTGATCATCTTCATGGTGATCACCCCGGCGATGTTCAAACAGCTCTGGATCCACATCCCGAACGAGCCGGAAGATCTCCCGGCGGAAGCGATCGATCCTTCGCAGCCGCTCGTGGTGAGCGTCAATGCGGAAGGTCAAATCCGGATCAACCGCGACGTGGTGCCCGACGAGCGTTTTCCCGAGCGCCTCACCCGCGTCCTCGCCGCGCGTGGCGAACGAAAGATCTTCTTCGACGCCCACGACGACGTGCCCTTCGAGCGCGCCGCCGAAGCGATGGATCTCTCCAAGGAAGGCGGCGCCACCACCATCGCCGTCATGACCAAGGCGCTCCCGCGCTGATCGCTCGGTGTCGCGCGGCTCGCACCGCGCCGACTGCCGACTCTCGAACCTCACTCTCTCCACGGCTCGCGCGAGGAACGCTCGCGGGAAGCGAGCCGACAGGCCGAGCCTCATGCGTCGCACCGCCACCCTCCTCGCCAGCCTCGCGCTCGCGGGCCTCACGAGCCCCACGAGCCTCGGGGGCGTCGCGGTCGCGCAGCCGCAAGAAGGCCCGATCGAGGGACCGCTCGAAGGCCCCCTCGAAGGACCCCTCGAAGGACCGGTGGAAGGGGCCGTCGAAGGCGCCCCGCTCGGCGCCGCGGCGACGCCCGCCGATCTCGGCGACGCGCTCGAAGAAGGCGACACCGGCGTGACCGGCCGCGTGCTCGACGGCGAGGCCGGCGGCGCCCCGATGGGCGGCGTGACCGTGAAGGTGCTCGAAGGCCCGAGCGAGCTCGAACGCACCATCGTCACCACCGACGAGGGCCGCTTCCAGCTTCGCCTCGAGCCCGGCTTCTACACGCTGCGCATCGCGACCGACTTCTACGCCCCCGCACGCCTCGCGGGCGTCGAGGTGCGCGAGGGCGAGATCACCTACCTGCCCGACCTCGAGCTCCGCATGGACACGAGCACGATGGGTGAGGCGGTGGTCACCACGTACCGCGCGGACACCAACACCGCCGCCACGCAGCTCCAGGTGCGCCAGCGCAGCGCCGCGGTGCGCGACGCCGTGAGCTCGGAGGAGATCCGCCGCGCGGGCGACAGCTCCGCCGCGAGCGCGGCCCGTCGTGTGGTCGCGGTGACCGTGATCGGCGGTCGCTACGTGTACGTGCGCGGTCTCGGAGGCCGCTACGTCGGCGTCACCTTCAACGACGGTTTGGTGCCGCAGCTCGATCCGAACTTCTCCGGTGTTCAAATCGATCTCTTCCCCACGGACATGCTCTCGAGCCTCTCGGTGCTCAAGAGCTATCTGCCCGATCTTCCGGGCGCGTTCGGCGGCGGCGCGCTCCAGCTCTCCACCCTCGAGCCCCCCGACGAGTTCGAGGTCCGCGCGAGCCTCGGCGTCACCTACAACAGCGAGACCACGTGGCAGCGGGGACCCGTCTACCGCGGCGGTCGTTTCGATCTGCTCGGGTTCGACGACGGCACCCGCGCGCTGCCGAGCGAAGTCTCCGATCGTGCGCTCGGGCCCGGCACGATCAACGACCCGGAAGAGCGCCGCGCCGCGACCCTCGCGTTCGACGACGACTTCCGCGTGCAGCGCCAGCGCATCGGCATGATGCCGATCGACAAGCTCACGCTCAGCATCGGCAACCGGTTCCGCTTCGGTCGCAATCGGAGCCTCGGTGTGCTCGTCGCGGGCGGATGGCGATTGACCCGCCAACGGCGTGAGGACGAAGTTCTTCGTACTCCCAAGCTCAGCAACGCCGACGATCCGGACGATCTCTCGGTAGAACAGCAGAATCTTCTTCGGCGCGAGTCGTTTCAACAAGAAGCGCAGCTCTACGCGCTCGGCGCGCTCAGCCTCGAGCTGGGCGAGAACCACGAGCTCTTGTTCGACACGGTGATCAATCAGATCGGCGTCGACTACACGGGCCTCGATCGCGGGATCATCGAGTCGCTCGACACCGCCGCGCCTTCGCTCCGCGGCCGCCTTCAGTTCGCGAGCCGTCAGATCCGCATCCAACAGCTCCGCGGTCGTCACTTCCTCGGCAACGCGCGCATCAAGTGGCACGCGGAGGCCTCGCAAGGCCGCTACTACGAGCCCGACACGCGCGACTTCCGCTACCGCCCCGACGACATGAACCTCGGCTCGACGTGGCCGACCGATCCGTGGGGACCGGAGCGCCGCTACCTCTGGCAGGGAAACCTCACCGAGGACGGCCAGCGTCTGTTTCAGAACCTGACGGACCGACGTTTCGGCGGCGGAATGGACTTCGTCTACGACTGGCGGCAAGCCGACGTGCTGAAGCTCCAGGCGGGGCTCGCGCTCGACATGTCGGAGCGTCGCTCGGACATCCGTCGCTTCCAGTACCGCACGCCGAGCTCGCCCACCGCGCCCGAGCAGACGCTCCGGCCGCCCGACGAGCTCTTCGCGCACGAGAACTACTTGGCCACGTGGGTCTTGCGCGAGACCACGGGTCCGGACGACGGCTTCGACTCCTCGGAGGACATGCTCGCGGCGTACGCGGGCGTCGAGACCGCGCCGTTCTCGCGGCTGCGCCTCATGGTCGGTGCGCGCGTGGAGGCGTTCCGTCAGCGTCTCACGCCGTCGACGCCCTTCTCGGACACGCAGCTCACCGGCGAAGCGCTCGAGGAGGCCACGGTGCGTCGCAGCACCATCGACGTGCTCCCCGTCGCGAGCGCGCGGCTCGAGCTCGCGGAGCAGATGTTCCTCCGCGCCGCCTATGCCGTGACCGTCGCGCGCCCCACCGCGCGCGAGATCTCGGGCGCGATCATCCCGAACTTCATCGAGAACCGCACCGAGTTCGGATCGCCGAACGTGCGACCCACGCGCATCCAACACGTCGATCTGCGTTGGGAGTGGTTCCCCGGCGCGACCGAGGTCCTCGCGATGAGCGCGTTCGCGAAGCTCTTCGACGATCCGATCGAGCTCGTCGTGCTCGACATCAACCGCACGTTCTCCTACCAGAACCCGGATTCTGCTTCGAACTACGGGCTCGAGCTCGAAGGGCGCTTCTCGCTCGGTCGCATCCACGACGCGCTCGAGAACGTGAACGTCGGCGCGAACGTGACCCTCGTGCGCTCGCGTGCGCGTCTCACGGAAGAGCTCGCGTTGGCGGCGACGAGTCAGGTGCGCCCGCTGTCGTTCCAAGCGCCGTGGGTGATCAACGCGAACGTCGGCTACCAGACCGAGCGCGGCTCCATCGGCCTCTACTACTTGGTCTTCGGGCCGATGATCACCGAGGTCGGCGCGAACCGGCTGCCGGACACCTACCAGCAGCCGTTCCACAACCTCGACGTGCAGGGACGCCTCGAGCTCCGCGACGGGCTCTCGCTCGGGCTCTCGGTGAAGAACGTGCTCAATCAGCGCCAGCGCTACACCGGTCGCAACCTCGGGTTGCGCGGCTACGACCCCGGTGTGTCCGTCGGTGTGAGCCTGAGCTGGGCGCGTTGATCGCGTCGCGATTCGCCCTCACGCGAGCGGGTTCATGTCACACGCTCGTTGCGGTGGTGACGCGAGATGGGAGCACGCGACGGGCATTCCTCCGCCCATCTGAACGGTGGACGCGCGATGGCCGTCCGCTCCGCACGAGGAACACCATCATGATGACTTCGATTCGTAAGTGGACGCTGCTGGGCGTCACCCTGGCGCTCGCCGGGATGGTCGGCTGCGGTGACGACGACGGCCCGACCCCGCCGGTCGACGGCGGCACCGACTCCGGGATGATGGATCCCGACGGCGACACCCCCGATCCCGACAGCGGCACGCCGGGCGAGACGATCATGGTCTCGGCCGACATCACGGCCGACACGACCTGGACGTCGGGGAACGTGTACATCCTCACCGCGCCGATCTACGTGCAGGACTCCGTCCTCACGATCGAAGCGGGCACCGAGGTCCGCGGCATGGGCGGCGCGAACGCCCTCATCATCACGACCAGCGGCCGCCTCGAAGCCGAAGGCACGGCGGAGAACCCGATCGTCTTCACGAGCGCGATGCCCGAAGGCGCGCGCGTCCCCGGTCAGTGGGGCGGCGTCGTCCTCCTCGGTGAAGCGCCGATCAACGTCGACGGCGGCGTGACGAACATCGAGGGTCTCGATCCGGGCGAAGAGCGCGGCCAGTACGGCGGCGACGACCCGACGCACGACTGCGGCACCCTCCGCTACGTCCGCATCGAGTGGGCCGGCTTCGTGTTCGGCACCGACAACGAGCTCAACAGCCTCACCCTCGGCGGCTGCGGCAGCGACACCACGCTCGAGTACATCCAGACGCACGGTGGCAGCGACGACGGCGTCGAGTTCTTCGGTGGCACCGCGAGCATCAAGCACGTCGTGATCACGCAGACCGGCGACGACTCGCTCGACTGGGACCAGGGCTGGAGCGGCGACGCGCAGTTCGTGGTGGTTCAGCAGGCCCCCGGCGCGGGCGACAAGGGCTTCGAGTGCGACAACCTCTCGGGCGCCGAGGCGAGCACGCCGCGCTCCAACCCGCGCGTCTACAACGTCACGATGGTCGGCGGCGGCGCGTCGGGCCAGGAAGGCATCCGCTTCAAGGTCGGCACCGCGGGCACCGTGGCGAACGCGATCATCACGAACTTCGGCATGGGCGACTGCATCGAGCTCGCGACCTCGGAGACCGTGCGTCAGGCGAACTCGGGTGACCTCAGCGTCATCAACTCGATCGTCGACGGCTGTGGCGACCGCGACGGTTCGGAGAGCTTCGTCCACTGGACGGTCGACGAGGGCGACACGACGACGGAGCTCGAGGCGGACTGGAGCACCGACAACCGCTTCGGCACCGACCCGATGCTCCCGGCGGCGGCGACGAGCCTCACCGCGCCGAACTTCGTGCCGCCCGCCGGCTCGCCGGCCGCGTCGATGGCCGCGACCGTTCCGAGCGGTGGCATCTTCGAGGCCGCCAACTACGTCGGCGCCTTCGAGCCCGGCGGCACCGACTGGACTGCGGGTTGGACCGCGTACCCGCAGCCGGCGGAATGAACGCGCGCGCGTGAAGCGCGAAGCGTGAAAGAAGCGGGCGGCTCTTCGGAGTCGCCCGTTTCGCTTTCGTGCACGCGGTGTCGGTGTCGGTGTTGGTGTCGGTGACCCGAAGAACGCGACACTGCCTCTGCTCACGACGAACCGCGCTCGCATCGTCTATCCTGCGCCGACCATGCAGAACGAGCGCATCGCCACCTACGAAGAGTTCTGGCCGCACTACCTCTCGGAGCACCGCGATCCGATCTCGCGACGGATGCACTTCGTCGGCACCAGCGGCTTCCTCGCGAGCTGCGTCGCGACCGCCGCGATCAACCCGATCGGCTTCTCGCTCGCGTCGCTCGGCTTCGCGGCGATCTTCAAGGACGGCATGAAGAAGGAAGGCCAGAAGCCTTCGCTCCCGCACGTGCTCGGCATGGTCGCGCTGCCCTCGATGGTGTCGCCGATCTTCACCGCGGGCGTCGTGTGGGCCTACGGCTGGGCCTGGGCGGGACACTTCCTCGTGGAGAAGAACAAGCCCGCGACGTTCGGCTACCCGCTCTGGTCGCTCTTCAGCGACTTCAAGATGTACGGGCACATGCTGCAGGGTCGTCTCTGGAGCGGCGATCCGCTCGAGGCGCTCGGGCTCGTGAACGATCGCGCGGCGACCGCGAAGCCGAACGGCGCCCGCGCGACCGCCTGAAGCGCCGAGTCTTCACGCGAGGCGAGCCGACCTCGCGCGAGCGCTCTCACGTCGTCGCGCGCGCGCCGACGCGACCTCAGGTCGTCGTGTGCCCGACCCGACGTCGTCGCTATGCCCGCGGTGACGCGAGCTCACGTCGACGCCGCGCGTCACCTCGCGCGATCGGTCATGCCGTGCAGCCCGCGGTGTCGTCGATCCCAGGGCTCGCGATCGCGCCCAAACCCAACGCTGCGGCGACCTCGTTCGCCGCCCGCACGCCGGACTCGGCGGCGCCCTCCATGAAGCCCTGGAAGTCGCTCGACGTGTGCTCTCCCGCGAAGAAGAGCCGTCCGACCGGCTCTGCCTCCGCGCCGTGGAACGCCGCGAACTGCCCTGGCGCGAAGCACGCGTAGCTGCCCTTCGCCCACGCGAAGCCCGGCCAATGAAACGTCGCGTGGTGCTCGTCGCGCGCTGCCGCGACACCGGGAAACACCGTGTCGAGCGCAGCCACGAAGCGCGCGATCGCGTCGCTCGAACGATCGCGCGTGAGCCCTTCGCCGACGCGCCCGCCCGTGAACGCGACGAGGAAGCCCGCATCACCCGCTTGCAAGCGGCTCCCCTCCCAGCTCGTCTGGAACGGCAGATCGGATACCACCACCCCGTTCGAGCCGTGCGTGGTGCGCCACGGTCGCTCGCGGAAGCCCATCATCAGCTTCGTGTTCGTCCCGTACGCGAGCTCCGCGATCGCGCGTCGCTTCACGGCGGGCAGCTCGACGCGCAGATCGACCTCCCGCAGCGTCGTGAACGGCACGGCAAGCACGACGTGGCTCGCGCGGACCTCGAACGTGCTCGCGCCGCGCCGAAACGTCAGCGTGTAGTCGCCGTCGCCGCCGCTCAGCGCTTCGAGCCGCGCGCCGAGCTCGAGCGGACCGTCGAGGCCCGCCGCGAGCCGCGTCGCGACGAGGTCGTTGCCTCCGTGCACGTGGAAGCGCTCGTCGCTCCCGCCGACGGGCGCGTAGTGCCGCCCCTCTTCCAGCAAGGGCTCGTAGAGGTAGAGCAGGTTGAACGCCGACTGCGCGTCGCACTCGCGCCCGAGCTCGGTGGTGAACGCGACGTCGACCACGGTGCGGAACCACCCCGTGATCTCTGCCGCGTCGAGCCACTCGGCGATCGACATCTGATCGGTCGCGGCCGCTTCGGGGGCGGCGTTTCGATAGGAGAGGTCGAAGCCTCCGAGGCGTGCGCGCTCACGCTCCAACGCCGCCGCGAGGTGGCGGAAGGCCTCGTGCGCGTTCTCGGCGGTGTAGCGTTCTCCGCCGACGTGGAAGATCTCTTTCGTCGCGATCGCGTCGTCGCAGAAGTCCTCGAGCGTGAGGCCGAGCTCACGGCAGAGCCCCCGCATCACGACGTGATCGCTGTTGACCAGCTCCGCGCCGAGCTCGCAGACGAGGTCGCCCGCGAAGAGCCCACGACCGGAGAACACCCGCCCACCGACGCGCTCCTGCGCCTCGTAGACCGTGGGCCGAACGCCCGCGCGCTGGAGCTGATGCGCGCAGGTCAGGCCCGCGAGGCCGGCGCCGACCACCACGACCGACGAGCTTTCGTCGCGCGCGTCGCGTGTTGCGACGGTCGGTCGGCAGCCGAGCGCGAGGCCCGCGCCACCGATCGCCCCCGCGCGAAGGAGCGCGCGACGTCCGATGCGTCCCGCCGTGACGTTCGGCGTCCCTTCGGGAATGCCGTGCGGCGTTTCGTTCGAGGAAGCCGCCGCGCGGGCCAGACCGCGTCGAAGAAGACGAAAGAGCGGCGTTCGAGCCATGAATCTCCTCGTCGCCGAGCATATCCGCACCGACGAGCGCGTGGGCACGCTCGTCCGCACTCGCGCGACCCGGTCGTTTCACGGAGGCGCCTCGGGGACTTCGTCGACTTCGCCTCGAACGCGTCGCTCACCCGAAGACCGGCGCGCCCTCGAGCCGCTCGCGGCCGTGCGGCTCGTCGAGCCACGACAGGTCTGGGCCCGCGGCCACGAAGCGACGCGGATTGAGCCACGCGTGGCTGTAGTAGTAGTGGCGTTTGATGTGGTCCATGCGGACCGTGTCGCGAATGCCAGGAAGCTGGTAGAGCTCGCGGACGTAGCCCGAGAGATTCGCGTATTGACGGATGAGCTTCCCGTTGCACTTGAAGTGCACGTAGTAGACGGGATCGAAGCGGATCAGCGTGGTGAACATCGCCACGTCCGCCGCCGTGAGCCGGGATCCGCAGAGGTAACGCTGCTTCCCGAGCACCGCGTCCCAGTGGTCCAGTGCCTCGAAGAGTGTGTGGAAGGCACGCTCGTAGGCCTCTTGGCTGCCCGCGAAGCCGCAGCGGTAGACGCCGTTGTTGATGGGCTCGTAGATGGCGTCGAGGGTCTCGTCGATGCGCGGCATCAGGTCGCGCGGGTGCAGGTCGATGCGGCGCGTCGCGAGCTTCGCGAGCCCGTGATCGAGCTGACGGATGATCTCGCGCGACTCGTTGTTCACCACGGTCTTCCGCACGCGATCCCAGAGCACGGGTACGGTGACGCGTCCGGTGAAGTGTGGATCGGCGGCGGAGTAGAGCTGATGCAGCTTCGTCGCGCCGATCTCCGGCTCGGGCACGACCTGCCCGTCGTCGTCCTTCAGCTCCCAGCCGTCGTCGAGCATGTCGGGATGCACGGCGGTGACCGGCAGAGCTTCGTCGAGCCCGGCCAGCGCGCGTACCACGAGCGTTCGATGCGCCCAGGGGCACGCGTAGCTCACGTAGAGCCGATATCGCCCCGCCTCCGGCGGGTGCTTCGCGTCCGGCTCGTCGACGATCGCGTCGCGGAAGGCAGACTTCTGCCGCTTGAAGTCGCCGGAGTCGTCGTGCTCCCACTCCCACTTCGGCTTCCACGTCCCGTCGACCAGCATCCCAGACATCGCACGACCCTTTCGCGTCGGGCGCTCGCGCGCCGCCCTACCTGCTTCGGGGAAGTCGGCCCTCGGGGCAACCCCTGCCAGTGGAACGCTACGTTCCGGTTTCTGGTCGGCTTCGCCGACTTCTGGGGAGTGAACTCCCCAGCCCCCTCCCTCCTCGGAGGCCTCCCTGCGCTTCGCTCCAGTCGGTCTCCTTCGGGCCTTCGGCGACGAGGGGGCTTCGCCCCCTTCGAACCCCTCGTT
>CALJLK010000165.1 GCA_937982655.1 uncultured Sandaracinus sp. | reverse complement strand
CTTCCACTATGTGCTGTCGCTGGGTGCGGTGTTCGGGATCTTCGCCGGCTTCTATTCCTTGTGGAAGCTGACGCGCGTCTCCTCTCGCGGGCCCTCCGACCCCACCTCTTCTTCAGAGTCGAGCTCGGACGCGACCGGCAAGGACCTTCCGAACGACGACTCCGACTCCGACGTTCCTCGCTGAACGTTCCGCCATGAACGCCGCGCTCACCGACCGGATCTTGCTCGCGACCGCCGCTGGCGGTGTGCTCCTCGTGGGCCTCGCGTTCGCGATCTGGGGTGGCGAGGGGGCGATCGCGGCGGCGGTCGGCGCGACGGTCGCGACGGCGAATTGGGCGGCGACCCGGTTCCTCGGGCGTGCTTCCATCGGCAAGGGCAAGAACCCGCTCCTCGCCCTGATGGGCTTCAAGACGATGGCCCTCGCCCTCGTCTGCTGGCTCGCCATCACGCGTTTCCACCTTCATTTCCTCGGTTTCACGGTCGGCATCAGCGCGCTGGTCCTCGGGATCGTGCTGGGCCCGATGCTGACCCCGAACGCGGCCGACTCGGCTGCCACGCCCGCCGACCCGGCGGAGGAGACCTGACTTCCATGGCCGACCCCACGGCACACGCCGAAGCGCTTCCCGAGCACTGGTCTTGGTTCAGCCTGCTCCCCGAGGGGATGCAGGAGGGCATGCGGAGCGCCATCCAAGCGCTCGGCGGCGGCATCGCGCAGAGCCTCGGCCACGCTCCGGAGGAGAAGTGGTTCTTCGGAGGCCGCTTCGACGTGCTCCAGGTCTGGGGCCTGCTCTTCGTCCTGATCCTGCTCGCGTACGTCGGCATCCGCACCAAGAGCCGGTTCGGGGATACGAAGAAGGGCATCATCCCCGACGATCGCCTGAACGCGCCGACCTTCGCGGAGCTCTTCACCGGCGGCGTCCTCGGGATCATGACCCAGGTGATGGGCAAGGATGCGGCGAAGGCGTTCCTGCCTTTGATTGGCACCTGCGCGTTCGTGATCTTCTTCTCGAACGTCCTCGGTTTGATCCCGGGCTTTCTCCCGCCGACCGACAACCTCAACACGACCGCCGCGATGGCGATCGTGATCTTCCTCGCGACCCACTTCTACGGCATCCGCAAGCAGGGCTTCGTCGCGTACTTCAAGCACTTCATGGGGCCCGTGATCGCGCTCGCGCCCCTCATCTTCATCATCGAGGTCATCAGCCACTTCGTCCGCCCGGTCACGCTCGCGGTTCGTCTCACCGCGAACATGTTCGCCGACCACGCGGTCGTGGGCGCCTTCCTCGGCCTCTCGGCGGCGGCCTTCTTCGTGCCGTTCCCGATCGCGGTCTACCTGCTCGGCTGCATCGTCGTGACGGTGCAGACCTTGGTCTTCTGTCTCCTGTCGATGGTCTACATCGGTTCGGCCATCGCGGAGCACGAGCATCACGACCACGGCCATGGCCATGGTCACGGCGGTGGTCACGCGCACGCTCACTGAGCCTGCGATTCGTTTCGGCCGGCAACGGCAACTCAAACAAGATTCTTGGCAACACGATTTCTGGTTTCGACGGACTCCTCAACGCCAGGCCGTCGCTCACCCGAGAGATCCCTGGAGGCTCTTCCCATGAACAAGCTGGTTCTTCGCTCGATCGGATTCCTTTCCACCTTCCTCGTCACCTCGATGGCCTTCGCGCAGGACGCGGAGACGAACGCCAACGACGTCGCCATGTACAAGGCGTGCGCGGCTGCGTTCGCGATCGGCATCGCGGCGTTCGGTGGCTCGCTCGGCCAGGGCCGCGCGGCGACCGCGGCGCTCGAGGGCATCGCGCGCAACCCGAACGCGGCGGACAAGATCCAGACGCCGCTCATCCTCAGCCTCGCGCTCATCGAGTCGCTCGTGATCTACGCGCTCCTGATCGCGGCCGGCTTCATCGGGCCCCTCGGCTGAGCCCGACGGCGCTCTTCGAGTGCCAGAAGGAGGCGCTCCCAGTTTGGGGGCGCCTTTTTCGCATCCGTCGTTCTTCTCGCGGATTTGGCGTTCGGCGTTTGGGAGCTCATCCCCCGATGGCGACGCTCGGGAGACCCTCCGTTCGTTCGAAACGGGCGAGAGAAGGCTCGGCGGATCCTCGCGACCCTTGGACGTCGGCACCGGCGGCGCTAGGATCGCGCCGTGACCAGCGCGAGCGAGCGAGAGGCTTCGTCCGGGGTGCCCGCGTGGGCGAAGATTGGGCTCGTGCTCGGGATCCTCGGCGGTGGCGTCGTGTTCCTGCTGCTCAACAGCGACGCCGGCGACGCCTTCGTCTACTCCAAGACGCTCGCGCAGGTGACGAGCGATCCGGACGCGCATCGGGATCGCATGTTCCGCGTCGAAGGCACGCTCCGGCAGGGCTCGATTCAGTTCCGCGAGGAGCCGTGCGAGTGGCGCTTCGTGATCGAGTCGGGCGAGCACTCGATGCCGGTGCAGTTCCCGCAGTGCGTGGTGCCCGATACCTTCCGCGACGGCTTCGGCATCTCGGTGACGGTGCGTGGGCGTCTGCAGGCGGACGACACCTTCCTCGCGGACGAGGTCGTGCCGCGCTGCCCCTCGAAGTACGAGATGAACGAGCGGCTGCAGGCGGGGGAGGCGATGCCCCATGGTGCGCCGGGTGAAGGCGAGGGCGACGCGCCGAGCGAGCCCGAGATGCCGAGCGCGATCCCGGATCTGGGCGAGCTGCCCGAGCCGACCTGAGCCCCGAGCCGACCTGAGCTCCGAGCCGACCTGAGCTCCGAGCCGACCTGAGCTCCGAGCCGACCTGACGCCTGGCTCGTCGCATCGACCTTGTGTCTCGAGGTGATCTCTTCGTCTCGCGGTGATCTCGTCGGGCGAGCACGACCATGGTCGTGCGCCACGCTTCTTCCGTGCTTCGTGGTGAGCTTTTGCGTGGCGCGCGTCGGTGCTTCTCACGGACCGGCGTTGACGCTCTTTCGGCGCGCGCGTACACCCGCGCCCGTGACCGAGGTCCTCCTCGACGCCGACGCCATCGCACGCGCCGTGAGGCGCATGGCCAGCGAGATCGTCGAAGCGTCACGTGGTGTGGGCTCGCTCGCCATCGTCGGCATCCGCCGCGGGGGCGAGGTGCTCTCCGTTCGACTCGCGGAGACGATCGCGCAGCAGGAGGGCGCGACGATCCCCACCGGGCTCGTCGACATCGCCTTCTACCGCGACGACGCCGCGATGGCGCTGCCCGACCCGAAGATCGGTCCGAGCCAGGTGCCCTTCGATCCGACCGGGCGCGACGTGGTGTTGGTCGACGACGTCTTGCAGACGGGACGCACCGTGCGGGCCGCGATCGACTGCTTGCTCGACTACGGTCGACCGCGACGCGTCTGGCTCGCCGCGCTCATCGATCGCGGGGGGCGAGAGCTGCCGGTCGCGGCGGACTTCGTCGGACGGCGGGTCGAGGTTCCTCTCGGCGCGAAGGTTCGAGTGGAGCTCGGTGTCGCAGGCTCCGATCGCGCGCTCGATCGCGCGTACGTGGAGCCGAAGAAGGAGCGTACGTGATGTCGGGCTTGGCGCATTTGCTCGATCTGCGCGCGCTCTCGCGCGACGAGGTCACGCAGATCCTCGACACGTCGGAGGCGTTCTTCGAGGTCTCGCGGCGACCCGTGCGGAAGGTGCCGACCCTGCGCGGCAAGACGATCGTCAACCTCTTCTACGAAGCCTCGACGCGCACGCGCACGAGCTTCGAGATCGCGGCCAAGCGGCTCTCCGCCGACGCGGTGAACATGACGGTGTCGACGTCGAGCGTTTCCAAGGGCGAGACCCTCTACGACACCTGCAAGACGCTGGAGGCGATGCACCCCGACGTGGTGGTGATTCGTCACTCCGCGAGCGGTGCGCCGCACTACGTGGCGTCGAAGCTGCGCTGCGGGGTGGTGAACGCGGGCGACGGAATGCACGCGCACCCCACGCAGGGTCTGCTCGATGCGTTCACGATCCGGCGCGCGAAGGGCACGCTCGAAGGGCTCACGGTGACGATCGTGGGCGACGTCGCGCACTCGCGCGTCGCGCGCTGCAACTCGGTGCTGCTGCGGAAGTTCGGCTGCCGCGTGCGGGTCGTGGGGCCGCGCACGCTGGTGCCGCCGCGCTTCGCGGAGGCCTTCGACGTCGAGGTCTTCCACGAGCTCGTGCCCGCGCTCGAAGGCGCGGACGTCGTGATGTGTCTGCGCATCCAGCGCGAGCGACTGCAGGACGCGTTGCTCCCGTCGCTGCGCGAGTACAGCCGCACCTTCGGCATCGGGAACGCGCAGCTCGCGCTCGCGAAGAAGGACGCGATCGTCATGCATCCGGGCCCGATGAACCGCGGGGTCGAGATCGCGCACGACGTGGCGGACGGTCCGCAGAGCGTGGTGCTCGAGCAGGTCGAGGCGGGCGTCGCGGTGCGCATGGCGGTGCTCTACCTGCTCGCGGGCGGCGACGAGGCTGGCTCCGCTGCGGGCACGCGCGAGGGCGCGGCGTGAGCGGCGTCGCGACGGGGCTCGATCGGATCGCGCTCGGAGATCCGGAGGCGCTGGCGCCGATCCGCGGGCGTCGCATCGGGCTGGTCGCGCATCCAGCGAGCGTCGACCGAAGGCTGCGCCACGCGATCGAGATCCTGCGCGAGGTCGCGGATCTCCGCGTGCTCTTCGGTCCCGAGCACGGGTTCGCGGGCACGGCGCAGGACATGGCGCCGGTCGAGGGCGAGGCCGATCACGTCGCGGAGCCCGCGATGCGCGTCGTGTCGCTCTACGGCACGAGCGCCTCGGATCTCTCGCCGCGAGCGGAGGATCTGCGCGGGCTCGACGCGGTGGTCGTCGATCTGCAAGACGTCGGGAGCCGCTACTACACGTTCGTGTGGACGGCCGCGCTGATGGCGCGCGCGGCGGCGGCGCTCGGGATCGAGACGGTGATCCTCGATCGCCCGAACCCGATCGGCGGCGAGCGCGTGGAGGGCATGCCGCAGCGCGTGGGCTACCGATCGTTCGTGGGACTCCACGACGTCGCAGTGCGGCACGGGCTGACGATCGGCGAGATCGTGCGGCTCGCGTGCGCGCGCGATCGAGTGGATCTCGCGGCGTTGCGCGTGGTGACGATGAAGGGGTGGTCGCGCGCGATGCGCTTCGACCAGACGGGCCTGCCGTGGGTGCTGCCCTCGCCGAACATGCCGACGCTGGAGACCGCGACGGTGTATCCGGGCGGCTGCGTGATCGAAGGGACGACGCTCTCCGAAGGGCGCGGCACGACGCGGCCGTTCGAGATCTTCGGGGCGCCGTGGGTGGAGCCGGAGGCGCTCCTCGCGGTGGAGGTCGAAGGCGCGACGCTCCGGCCGCTCGCGTTCGAGCCGACGTTCCAGAAGCACGGCAAGTCGGTGTGCCGCGGGGTGCAGGTCCACGTCACGGATCCCTCACGTTTTTCGAGCTATTCGGCGTACCTTCGTTGGATCGCGGCCGCGCTCGCGAGCTGCCCGAGCGAGGTCTTCCCGTGGCGGCGCGAGGAGTACGAGTACGAGACGAGCCGCCCCGCGATCGATCTGCTCACGGGTGGCCCGGAGTATCGGCAGCTCGTGAACGCGCGCGCGTCGCTCGAGGACTACCTCGCGCAGGACGCGGAGGGCGCGGCGCGTTTCGCGGAAGAGCGCCGCGCATTCTTCCTGTACTGACGCGGGGCGACCGAACCCATCGGAGCCGCGTCGCCCGTACGAACCGCATGGACGAACGTGTGGTACCTCTGGTCGCGTGAGCGCGTCGGGGTCGTTCGTGGGGCGCGTCGTGGAGCTGGAGGGGCTGCGCGAGCGTTTTGCGTCTGCGGCGTGGGTCACGCTCCTCGGTCCAGGTGGGATGGGGAAGACCCGTTTGGCCACACGCTTCGCCGACGGCGCACGCGGGCAGGGGCTCGACGTGTGCTTCGTGGAGCTCGCCTCGCTTCGCGAGCTCGCGCCCGCGCTCGTTCGCATCGCACGTGCGCTCGGGATCGCGCGGGTGGACGCCGATCTCTCGGAGATCGCCCGCGCGATCGCGTCTCGGCTCGCGCGCGGAGGACGTCGACTGCTCGTGCTCGACGACGTGGAGGGGATCGCGCCCGAGCTCGCGCCCTTCGTGGCGCGGTGGGCGAGCCACGAGAACGCGCGGCTGCTCGTCACGTCGCGTCGCGTCCTCGGCGGGGAGGCGGAGCAGGTGGTCTCGCTCGAGCCGCTCGACGTGGAGGACGCGGTCGCGCTCTTCGTCGCGCGCGCCCGGAGCGTGCGTCCGAGCGTTCGGATCGACGACGCGGTCGCGCGCGCGATCGTGGAGGCGATCGATCGTATGCCGCTCGCGATCGAGCTCGCGGCGTCTCGGTTGCGGGTCCTGTCGGTCGCGGAGCTCGTGCGGCGGCTCCACCATCCGCTCGCGATCCTCGGCTCGGCCGGTGAAGGTCGACACGCGTCGATCCGTCGCGCGGTGTTGGATTCGCTCGAGCTGCTCCAGCCCGTCGAGCGTCGCGTGTTCGCGCTCGCGGCGACGCTGCACGACGGGTTCTCGCTCGACGACGCGGAGGTCGCGCTCGGCGAGGTCGTCGCGAGAGGCGCGGTGCTCGACGCGCTCGACGCGTTGGTGCGTACGTCGCTGATCCGCGTGCGCGTCGACGACGAAGAACGCGCTCGCTACGCGTACTTCGCGACGATCCGTGAGGTCGCGTCGGAGCTCGAGGAGCCGGGGCGCGCGGCGGTGTCGCTCGGGATCGCTCGCCACTTCGCGCGTGCCGCCGCGCCGCCGCTCGAGGTGGAGCTCGACAACGTGGTGCTCGCCCATCGGGTGTCGGTCGAGAACGCGCTCACGGCTTCGTCGGCCGAGCACGCCGAAGACGCGCTGGCCACGTTCCTGCGGATCGAAGGAGCGCTCTCGGCGTGGGGCCGTTCGGCGCTTCGCGAGTCGCTCGCGGACGCGACGGAGCGCGCGCTGGAAGCGGTCGACGCGCCGCCGGTCGCGCACGCGCGGGTCCGCCTCGGTCGCGGGCAAGCGCGCAAGGAGCTCGGTCGCAGCGCGGCCGCTCGGGTCGACTTCGAGGCTGCGCTCGCGCTGGCCGGGGGCGACGAGACCCTTCGCGCGGCCGCGCAGGTGCGGCTGGCCGCGCTCGACGACATCGCGGGCGACACGACGTCGGCGCGCGAGCGGTTGGCTTCCGCGCTGCGTGGGCTCGAGGGCTCGAGCGATCGCGAGGCGCGCCGGATCGAGTCGGAGGCGCTGCTGCACCTCGGGCACGCGTGGCGCCGCGAGGGTCGGTTGGACGAGGCGCGCGAGGTGTTGCTCCGCGCGGTCGAGCGTCATCGCGCGCGGGCGGACGACGTGGGGCTCGCGGCGTCGCTCTACGAGCTCGCGGTGGTGGAGATTTTCGCGCGTCGCACGGAGGCGGACGAGGTCGTGGACGAAGGGCTCGCGGTCGCGCGACGCGCGGGGGATCGCCGCATGGAGGGCACGCTCGCGATGGCGCGTGGCTGTCTGCTGCACGAGCGCGGAGAGCTCGCGGACGCGCGGCGGCATCACGCGGAGGCGGCGCAGCTCTTTGCGGATCTCGGCGATCGGCTCCGCGAGGCGAGCGCGCTCTTCTACCTCGCGACGACGTTCGTCGAGTCGCGGCGTCTCGACGACGCGCTCGGGATCCTCGCGCGCGCGCGGATTCACGCCGCGGAGGTCGGCGCGCCGCGCTACGAAGCGCTGGTCGCGGCGTGCTCGGCGAGCACGCTCGCGCTCGCGGGGCGAGCCGAGGAGGCGCGTGCCGCGATCGAGGAGGCCGAGCGACGTGCTGCGCGGGTCGCGCGCGAACCTGCGCTCGAGGCGACGGTCGCGGTGCACACGCGTGTGGTCGACGTGCTCGCGGAGACCCCGCGCAGCGACGAACGAATCGCGCGGGCGATCGAGGCCTCGGAGCGTGACGTGGCGGCGGCATCCAACGACGACTCTCGCTTCGCGCTGCGCTTGCTCCGG
>CALJLK010000164.1 GCA_937982655.1 uncultured Sandaracinus sp. | reverse complement strand
GCGCACGATCGATGCGCTCACCCGGCCGTACGATCGTCCGTCTCGGGCGATCCACGGGCATCGCCTCGAACGCGTCCTTCCAGTCGCGGAACCGCCCGCCCGCGTGGACCGCGTCGATCACCGCGCGCCCCTCGGCGACCCCGCCCTGCGCGAGCACGTACTCGATCCAGGCCCACCGCGCGCTCGTCGCTCGCAGGTCGACCTTGCCCTTCACGCCGCGACGCAGCCGATCCAGCCGATGCTCCACGACCTCGATCCCCGCGTAGGGCTCACCGTCGAGCGGGGTGTTCCGCTTCGCGCAGAACGGCGCGATGCCGAGCGAGAGCGGGATGATGCGCGAGAGCTCGAGCGAGAACCCGATCAGCTCGTCGATGTCGTCGTCGTTCTCGTCCGGCAGCCCGACCATCATGTAGAGCTTCATCCGCTTCATGCCGTGCTTGCGGGCGAGCTCCGCCGCACGCACGAGCACGTCGGACCGAGAACGTCGCTGGATCTTGTCGCGCAGTCGTTGGCTCGCGCCGTCGGACGCGGTCGTGAGGATGCGATGACCGGCTCGCGCGAGCGCCCCCATGAGCCGATCGTTCAAACGGTCCGCGCGCAGCGACGAGAGCCCGACCTCGAGCCCACGATCCGCGAGGCTCTCCACGATCTCCGCGATGTCCGGGTGATCCGTGGTCGCAGCCCCCACGAGGCCGACCCGCTTGACGTGGCTCGGCACCAGCTCGAGCAGCCGCTCCATGCTCACCGTGCGCATGCCGCCGTTCGTCGAGCGACGCATCACGCAGTAGGTGCAGCCGCGATGACAGCCGCGCTCCGGCTCGATGAGGAACATGTCGCGCAGCTCGGTGTGCGGCGTGACGATCTGTGAGCGCGCGGGGAGGATCGTGTCGTCCGCGCGCGCGATGGCCGGCATCTCGTCGCCGTGGATCGCCGGCACGAAACAGCTCGGGATCTCACGCGCGAGCGCGACGAGGGCGTCCGCCTTCGAGCGGCACGCGAAGATCACGTCGAGCGCGCGGTGCACCGTCTCGTCGGCCTCGCCCATCAAGATCGCATCGGCGAAGGGCGCGAGCGGGAGCGGGTTGCTGAAGGTCAGCGGACCGCCGGCGAGCACGAAGGGGTGACGCTCGTCGCGCTCCTCGGCGAGCACCGGGATGCTCGCGAGCTCCAGCGCCTGAACCAGCCCTGCGAGCTCGAGCTCGTACGCGACGGAGACGCCGATCACGCGGTAGCTGCCGACCGGTTGCTCCGTCTCGTACGTGAGCAGCGGCAGGCGTGAGCCACGCCACGCGTCGACGTCGTCGGGAAGGAACGCGCGATGGGCAGCGCGCCCCGGCGTCTCGTTCACCGTGCGGTAGATCGTCTGGAAGCCGAGCGACGACATCCCGGCCGCGTAGGGGCTCGGGTAGAGCAGACACACCGCATCGGGCGCCTCGCGGACGATCGTTCCGACCTCGTCGCGGAGCCGGTCGCGCTGCGCGCCGAGCAGATCCCCACGCGGCGCGCGCCGATGCTCCGACGGGGCCGGATGCCGCTCGGAGGACCGTCCGCTGCGGTCGGTACGCTGCTTCGTTCGCGCCACGGACGGGTTCTATAGCGCCCACCTCGGCGAACGACGAGCCCACGACGACGTTGCTGCGGCCGACGAAGCCACGGGCGAACCGCCACGAGCGGTCACGGCTGATAGCGCGCCAGCACCAGATCGAGGAACGCGGGGATGCCCTCGCCGTAGCGCAGGCTGATCGCCGCGTGCACTCCCGCGGCGCGCATCGCGTTGGCGAGCCCGTCGCCGTACTCGGTCTCCGCGCCCCAGACGACCGGCAGCACGTTGTCCGGGAGCCCCCGGAACGCCGCCGCGATCGCGCCGCGCTCCATCTGCGGGGCCGCCGTCGCGTCCACCACCACGAGCAGCGGGCTCATCTGGAACACGCCCTTGCGCACGTCCATCTCGCCGTCGACCGTCGCCACCGTCACGCGCGACGCGCCGAGCGCGGCGTGGAGCCGCTGCCCGAAGTCGCCCGTGCTCGACACCACGAGCACCGACACCGGCTCGCGCCACACCGTCGGCATCACCATCGTCAGCGACGGCTCGGCGTCGAGGTCGACGTCGATCGGGATGTCGGTGCCGGTCATGTCGCCCTTCACGAGCACCTGCTCGAGCCGCACGAGCACCGCCGCGCGCGCGTCCTGACCGACCACGTCCTCCACGATCTGCGCGAGCGGCCCGCGGCAGAACTTCAGCACCGACTCCGCCGAGGTCGGCACGTCGCCGACCGCCTGCAGCGCCTCGAACATCAACTGCGTCGCGAGCTCGGGCGAGAACGCCCCCTCCAAGACCTCGCGGACGATGTGGACTTCTTGCCGGACGGTGGCCTGGAGCACGGACGTAGGATGCCACAGCTCGCGCGCTCCGTGTCGGCTGGGCTCTCGCACGCGGGCCGGTGGCGCGGGGCGGGCGCGGGGCCGTCGAGACATCCGCGCGCGAAAGACCATCACGGTGCCCGAGCGAGGGAAACGACACGGCGCCGCGTTGCCCCCCCACCACGCGCGGCCTAGGAAGGCGGCGCCATGATTCCCCGCTATACGCCGAAGGATCTCGACGCCCTCTGGAGCCCGAAGCGGCGCTTCGAGGCGTGGTTCGACGTGGAGCTCGCCGCGTGCGAGGCGATGGAGCGCGCGGGCCTCGTGCCCGAAGGGACCGCCGCCAAGGTGCGTCCCTTCCGCGTCGCGCTCGATCCCGACCGCATCGACGAGATCGAACGCGTCACGCGCCACGACGTGATCGCGTTCCTCACGCACGTGGAAGAGCTCGCGGGTGAGCCGGCGCGCTGGCTGCACCGCGGCATGACCTCGAGCGACGTGCTCGACACCTCGCTCGCGCTCTTGATGGTCGAAGCGACCGACTCGTTGCTGACGCGCATGGACGGTCTGCTCGCCGCGTTTCGCGCGCGCATCGAGGAGCACCGACGCACGCCGGCGATGGGTCGCAGCCACGGCATCCACGCCGAGCCGGTGAGCTTCGGGCTCATCCTCGCCGGACACTACGCGGAGCTGCGTCGCGGGCGCGATCGCCTCCTCGCGGTTCGTGACGAGATCGCGGTCGGCAAGATCGCGGGCGCGGTCGGCAGCTACGCGCACCTCACGCTCGACATCGAGAAGGAGGCGCTCGCGAAGCTCGGGCTTCGACCGGAGACGGTGTCGACGCAGATCGTGGCGCGCGATCGGCACGCGATGTTCCACTCGGTGCTCGCGGTGATCGCGGCCGGCATCGAGCGCTTCGCGACGAACGTGCGCCACTGGCAGCGCACCGAGGTCGGCGAGGCGGAGGAGCACTTCAAGGTCGGGCAGAAGGGCTCGTCCGCGATGCCTCACAAGCGCAACCCGGTGCTCACCGAGAACCTCTGCGGGCTCGCGCGCATCGTGCGTGCGGCCGCCGCGCCCGCGCTCGAGAACGTCTCGCTCTGGCACGAGCGCGACATCAGCCACTCCAGCGTGGAGCGCATGTTCGTACCGGACGCGACCGCGACGCTCGCGTTCATGATCGACCGCTGCACCAGCGTGATCCGCGACCTCGTGGTCTACCCGGAGAAGCTACTCGCGAACCTCGAGCGCACCGGCGGCCTCTGGGCGAGCGAGGGTGTCCTGCTCGCGCTCGTCGGCACCGGCCTCGGACGCCAAGAGGCCTACGTGCTCGTGCAGCGCAACGCGATGCGCGCGTTCGCCGGCGAGGGCGCCTTCCGCGACTTCTTGAAGCGCGATCCGGACGTCGCGGCACGGCTCTCGGGCGAGATCATCGACGCGCAATTCGATCTCGATCACGCGCTCGCGCACGTGGACGCCATCGTGGAGCGCGCCCTCGCGGGCGCGTGATGCGCACACGTCGCGATCGATCGCACTCGTTTTCGTTCGTCCCGCACCGTTGACACCGCCGCTGCGCCGACCCACTCACCGCCCTCCGATGAGCACCGACAACGCATGACCGTCTCCGAAGAAACCCTCCGTCGTGGTCTCTCGCTCGTGGTCGAGGGCAGCGACCTGCCCGAGCTCGGCACGAAGTACGAAGGCAAGGTCCGCGACAACTACAGCAAGGACGGGCGGCGCGTGCTCGTCGTCACCGACCGCATCAGCGCCTTCGATCGTGTGCTCGGCACCCTACCCTTCAAGGGTCAGGTGCTGAACCAGCTCGCAGCGTGGTGGTTCGAGGAGACGAAGCACCTCGCGGACAACCACGTCGTCGACGTGCCGGATCCGAACGTGATGGTCGCGGTGGAGTGCGAGCCGCTTCCGGTCGAGCTCGTGATGCGCGCGTACGTCACCGGCGTGACCTCCACGAGCATCTGGACGCACTACGAGCGTGGCGATCGCGTCTTCTGCGGACACCGACTGCCCGACGGGCTGCGCAAGCACGAGAAGCTGCCGGCGGCGATCCTCACGCCGAGCACCAAGGCGGACAAGGGTGACCACGACGTGAGCGTCTCGCGTGAGGAGCTGCTCGCGAGCGGGAAGATCACCGCGCGCGACTTCGACGCGGCGGCCGAGCTCGCGCAGGCGGTGTTCGCGCACGGCCAGAAGGTGTGCGCGGAGCGCGGGCTCCTGCTCGTCGACACCAAGTACGAGATGGGAAAGACGAAGGACGGGCGCATCGTCCTCATCGACGAGATCCACACGCCGGACTCGAGCCGCTACTGGTACGCGAAGTCGTACGCGGAGCGCTTCGAGGCGGGCGAGGACCCGGAGTCCTTCGACAAGGAGTACGTGCGCCGCTGGCTCAAGCAGGTCGGCTACTCCGGCGACGGACCCTCCCCCGCGATCCCGGACGAGATCCGCATCGAAGCCTCGCGCCGCTACATCGAGGCGTGCGACGTGATCCGCGGGGTGCCCTTCGAGCCGAACCTCGAAGAGCCGCAGGCGCGGATGCGCGAGAACTTGGGGCTCTCGGCCCGTTGAAGAGCACGAGCACGAAGCAAGGATTTGGGATTGAAATCTCGTAAAAGCGGTGGAAGACGCGGCGGCTCGTCGCGCAAGGACATGCAGGTGGCGGGCGAGGTCCGCCGCACGATCGACATGGTGCTCGCGGAGAGCACGGACGGTCGTCTCACGGGCGCCTACGTCGCCGAGGTGACGCCGGCGCCCGACGCGTCGCGGCTGCTCGTGGTGATCGAGGTGCCGTCCGGCACCGACGTCGACGCGGCGCATCAGATGCTCGGAGAGATGCACGGCTTCCTCCGGTCGGAGGTCGCGGGCGCGATCGACCGCCGCAAGACACCGGAGCTCTTCTTCCAGGTGCGCACGGCGGCGCGACCCGAGTGAGGCCCGCGGCCGCGTGGTAGAATCCATCGCGAGATGAGCGAAGAGCGCGACCGAGAAGAACGGGCGGCGCGACGACGGGCAACTTGGACCGGCGAAGTGGTCTCACTCGGGACGCCGAAGCCGGCCCTACACGACGACGCGACGCCCGAGATACGCGTGGCTCGCCTCCGAGCACTCGTGATCGCGCAGTGGGAGCTCGCGCATGGGCCCGTCGTTCGCCTGCCACGCGCGCAGTGGCCGGGCGAGGTCTTTCGCATCGAGCGAAAGCCATGACGTCCTTCGGTCCCGACTTCACGGACTTCTTGGTCGCGCTGAGCGACCACGAAGTCGAGTTCCTGCTCATCGGTGGTTGGGCGCTTGCCGCACACGGGCACGTTCGCGGCACGGACGATCTCGACGTCTTCGTACACGCAACGCCCGAGAACGCGCCGCGCGTGATGAACGCGCTCCTCGAGTTTGGCGCGCCGCTCGGAGCGCACGGCGTCGAGTCGTCCTGGTTCGCGAGTCCCGGACTCGGCTATCGGATGGGCGAGAAGCCGAACCTCATCGAGGTCCTGACCACGATCGATGGCGTGACGTTCGAGGAAGCCGCGCGGGACGCACGAACGATCGACGTCGAAGGACGGCGGGTTCGCGTGATCGGCCGAGCCGCGTTGCTGAAGAACAAGCGCGCCTCGGGACGCTTGAAGGACCTCGCGGACGTCGAGTGGCTCGAACGCCACGAAGAGTGACGGGCTACGGGGCGACGCTCACGCGTGGGCGTCGGGCGTGTTGAGCGTACCGCCCTCGTACATCGCCTCGATCTCGGCCGCGTACTTCTGATCGATCGGCTTGCGCCGAATCTTCATCGAGGGCGTGAGCTCGCCGCCTTCGACCGTGAGCTCCTTGGGGAGCACGGTGATCTTCTTGATGCTCTGGTACCGCGCGACCTTCGCGTTGCACTTCGCCTGCACCTCACGCTCGAGGTGCGCATTCACCTTCGGGTTCGCGGCGAGCTCCGCCATCGTCGCCTTCGGCACCCCCGCCGCTTCCGCGAGCGGACCGAGGTTCTCCGGATCGAGCGCGAGCAGCGCGCTCAAATACGGTTTTCCATCGCCGACCACCACGGCCTGCCCGACCCCCACGATGCTCGTCAGGTAGAACTCGAGCTCGATGGGGGCGACGTTCTTGCCGCCTCCGGTGATGAGGATCTCCTTGAGGCGTCCGGTGATCTTCACGTTGCCTTCGGCGTCGAGCGCGCCTGCGTCGCCCGTGCGGAGCCAGCCGTCCTCGGTGTAGAGCGCGGCCGACTCCTCCGGCAGACCGCGATAGCCCTTGACGTTGTTCGGGCCTTTGACTTGAATCTCGTCGTCCGGCCCGATGCGCACCTGAACCCCACGGAATGGCTTACCCACGGTGCCGAAACGTGGTTTGAGCGGATCGCTGATCGTCACCGCGCCGCTGTTCTCCGTCATCCCGTAGACCTCGAAGACGGTGATGCCGAGCGACGCGAAGAAACGCTGCGTCTCCGGGCTCATGGGCGCCGAGCCGGTGATCGCGATCTCCAGCCGGTCGAGCCCGAGGGCCGTCTTGACCTTGTTGGTCACGAGCTTGGCCGCCACGCGCCGACGCAGCGGCTGGTAGCTCCGCGCGGGAACCCCACGCTCCACCTGCTGCTCGAAGCAGGACATCTCGGTGTCCATCGCCCACTTCGCGAGCTTCGCCTTGAAGCCGGTGGCCTGCCCGAGCCGACCGCGCAGGGCCGCCTCGAACTTCTCCCACACGCGCGGCACGCCGAGGAACACCGTCGGGCGAACCTCCGCGAGGTAGTCGCGCACCTGCGTGATCTCGGGGCAGAAGTAGACCTGCCCGCCGACCTGCAAGCTCACGACGTTGGTCAGGAGCTGCTCGGCTTGGTGCGAGAGCGGCAGGTAGCTGATCGCGTGGTACTCCGCGCTTCCGTCGTAGAACTGCGGCGCGAAGTCGCGCGTGCCTTCGCCGATCACCAGCTGCCCCGCCGCGCTGATCTCGACGCCCTTCGGCTGTCCGGTGGTGCCGGAGGTGTAGATGAGGATGCAGGTCTCGTTCGGATCGAGCGCCTCGAGCCGCGCCTTCACCGCTCCGTCGTCCTGCGCGCGGCCGAGGGCGAGCACCTCGTCGAAGCTCATCCCGCGATCCCCCAGGCGCGCCGCGAGCTCGGCCGGAATCTCGAACCGATCGAAGAAGAGGACCTTCGACACCGGCGCGAAGAGCCCGTCGCGCTCTCCGTCGAGCAGCTTGCGGAGCGGCTCGACGCCGTCGACCACCGCGAGCTTCGCCGCGGAGTCCTTCACGATGTAGCCCATCTGCGCCGTCGTCGCGTTGCCGTAGATCGGCGCCGGCACACCACGCGCGGCTTGGATGCCGAACTGGTACTGCACCCACTCCGGCTGGTTTGCGCCGCAGATCGCGACGCACTCGCCCGGCTGATGCCCGAGCGCGATGAGCGCCTTCGCGACGTCACGCACGTTCCGCCAGTACTCGGCCCACGTGAGCGAGACCCAACGCCCGCTCTTCTTGCCGTGGATCGCGGGCACGTTCGGCTTGGTGGTCGCCCAGTGCTCGATGCGTTGGACTAGGGTGCGGGGGAGCGTCGTCATGGCGGCGCGACAGTAGCAGCCGCCGACACCGTGAGCAGCACGCCCACACGCTCGGCGGTCACCCCTGACTCCAAGCTCGGTGTACCGTCCCGGCGTGGCCAAAGAACGCGTGATCCTGGTCGACGGAAGCGCCCTCGTCTTCCGCGCCTTCTTCGCGATCCCGAGCACCTTCGCGACCAGCGGCGGCGTGCCGACCAACGCGACGTACGGCTTCGCGCTGATGTTCCGGAAGATCTTCGCCGGAAAGAAGCCCGCGTTCGGCGCGGTGATCTTCGACGCGCCCGGACGGACCTTTCGCGACGAGAAGTACCCCAAGTACAAGGCGCAGCGCCCCTCGATGCCGAGCGAGCTGCGCCAACAGATCCCGTGGATCCGGCGCTTGGTCGAGACACAACGTTTCCCGATGCTGGAGGTGCCGGGCTTCGAAGCGGACGACGTGATCGGCACGCTCACGCGCCTCGCCACGGAGGCGGGCCACGAGGTGCACGTCGTCAGCAGCGACAAGGACTTCGCGCAGCTCGTCAGCGACACCGTCCGCATGGTCGACACCATGAAAGACGTCTCGTACGACCCCGAGCTCGTGCGAAAGAAGTGGGGCGTGCGACCCGAACGTTTTCGCGACCTGCTCGCGCTCACCGGGGACAAGATCGACAACGTCCCCGGCGTGCCCGGAATCGGGCCGAAGACCGCGATCCAGCTCCTCGATCAATTCGGAGATCTCGAGGGCATCCTCGCGCACGCGCACGAGCTCAAAGGCAAGACCAAGGAGCGCCTGATCGAGCACGCGGACGACGCGCGCCTCTCGCTCGACCTCGTGACCATCGACACCCACGTGCCGCTCTCGGTCGGGCTCGACGACCTGCGGGTGCCCGATCCGGACCCGACGGCGGTCGACGCGCTCTACCGCGAGCTCGAGTTCTTCTCGCTCCTGAGCGGCGACGACGCGAAGGCGCAGGTCGCGGACGCGGATCTCGGCGCGCTGGAAGCGGACGACGTCGACGCGTACTTCCTGGCGCTCGACGCGGCGGCGCTCGTGCCGCTCTTCTCCGCCGGCGCGAGCTCCGACGCGAGTGACGCCGACGCCGAAGAAGGGTCCAGCGTATCGGGAGAGCCCTCGCCCGTGCACGGCGCCCTCGTCGGTGTCGCCTTCGCGCCGCTCTCGGACGGCGGCGAGAGCGCGCGCTACGTGCCCGCGGGTCGCTTGAACGACGCCGCCAAGCGTTGGCTCGCCGATCCCGACAAACGCAAGATCACCCACGATCTGCGGGACACGCTGACGATCCTGGAGCGTCACGGCCTCTCGCTCGAAGGTGTGGTCGGCGACACGCGGCTCGCGTCGTTTCTGATCGATCCGACCCGCGACATCCCACATCGCCTCGACCAACTCGTCCGCCGCCACCTGCAGCGAACCTTGGTCGGCGAGGACTCCGTGCGTGGCAAAGGCAGCGCGAAGATTCCACTCGCGGAGGTGTCGCTCGAAAAGCTCGCGCCCTACGCCGCGCACCTCGCGGCCGCGGTGGCCGAGCTCTGGCCGGTGCTCGAGCATCTCGTCGAGCAAGAGGGCCAGCGCCGCTACCTCGACGAGATCGAGCTGCCGCTCTCACGTGTGCTCGCGCGCATGCAGCGGGTCGGCATCGGCGCAGACGGCGCGGTGCTCGAAGCGCTCGGCCGCGAGTTCGAGGCGCGCCGTGACGAGGTCGAGAAGGACGTGCACCAGCTCGCGGGGCGCACCTTCAACCTCGGGAGCGCGAAGCAGCTCGGAGAGGTGCTCTTCGACGAGCTGAAGCTGCCGGTGCTCAAGCGCACGAAGACCGGCTACTCGACCGCGGCCGACGTGCTCGAGCGGCTCGCCCCGAAACACGCGATCGTCGCGCAGATCCTCCGGTGGCGCGCGCTCGCGAAGCTCGTGAACACCTACACACGCGTGCTCCGCGAGGCGATCGCGGACGACGGCCGCATCCACTGCCGCATCCAGCAGACGGTGGGCGCGTCCGGTCGCCTGATCACCACCGATCCGGATCTCCAGCGCACGCCCATCCGCACCGACGACGGCAAGCGCATCCGCGAAGCCTTCGTGCCGCGCGAAGGTTGGGTGCTCATCAGCGCGGACTGGAGCCAAATCGAGCTGCGCATCCTCGCGCACGTCACACAGGACACGCTCCTGCTCGAAGCGTTCCGCGAAGGCATCGACGTGCACCGGCGCACCGCGAGCCAGATCTACGGCGTGGCCGCGAAGGACGTGACCCCGACGCAGCGGAACGTCGGCAAGACCGTGAACTTCGCGACCATCTACGGCCAAGGCGCGACCGCGCTCGCGCAGTCGCTCGATCTGCCGCGCAAGGAAGCGAAGCTGCTCATCGACCGCTACTTCGAGGCCTACGCGGGCGTGCGACGCTGGCTCGACGCGACGGTCGCGGAGGCCCACGCGAAGGGGTACGTCGAGACGCTGATGAACCGGCGCCGCTACGTGCCGGAGCTCTCGAGCCGCGACCCGACCGAACGCTCGTACGGCGAGCGCATCGCGACCAACACGCCGATCCAAGGCTCCGCGGCCGACCTCTGCAAGCTGGCGATGCTCGACGTCGCGAAGGCTTTCGTCGACGAAGGCGTGCAGGCCGAGATGCTCTTGCAGATCCACGACGAGCTGCTCTTCGAGTGCCCCCCCGAAGAAGTCGATCGCGTGGAGGCGATCGTGCGGCGCTGCATGGAGAACGCGCTCGCGCTCGACGTGCCGCTCGTGGTCGACGTCGGCCACGGCGCCAGCTGGGCGGACGCGAAAGCCTGAACGCGCACACCGCCCGAGCGCGAGCTGCGTGAGCACCCGTGCGGCCCGCTCGGGGGACGGCCGTGCTGGGGTGCTGGGTCGTGGGAGGGACGAACCGGGTGCCAGCGAGGGCGTCCCGTCGAGCGGGCCGTGCGAGTGTGCCGACGCTCTACCGCGCCCTCGACGCGTGGTTCTTACATCGTCTGTCGAACGTCGGTGCTCGCACGAGCGCGGTGGACGATGCGCGCATCGTTCCCGTGACGGGGTCGCGTGCGTCACCGTCACTCGCGCGCGGCGTTCGGCCGCGTGGACACCGCCACGCACGCGTCGATGCCGTCCGCGATGCGCCAGCCGCCGCCCGCGCGCTCGACGATCTCACGGCCCGGCAGCGCCTCCTGCAGGCTCTTCCGCAGTCGGTTGATCGCGACGTAGAGCGTGTTGCGGTGCTGAAGCGGGTGGTACTCGCTCGCGCCCCACACCTGCGTGTAGAGGGCGCCCGGCTCGACGGGTGCGCCGCGCGCTCGGATGAGCACCGACAGAAGCGCGCACTGCAACGCACGCCCCGGGATCTCGACCTCGCCGCGGCGCGCGACGATCGTTCCATCGAGCTCGTCGACGAGCAGCTCGCGCCGCGTCCGTTCGCGCGCGACGTCGTGGCGCGTCGCGGCCCGGCGCCCCGCGCGATCGACCAGGTAACACTCCACCGAGTCCGCGAGCCCGAGGTGCGCGAGCAGCGCGACCGCTCCCGGCGCGATCGCCGCGGCGGCGCCGTCGATCGCGGCGCGCAGGATGCTCGCGTACACCGTCGCGTGCTCTGGATCGAGCTCGCGCAACGCGGCGTCGAGCACCTCCTCCGGCGCGCGGCCACGGTGCGTTCGTCGCGCGAGCGCGGCCGCCACGATCGCGACGCCGACGCCGACCGCGCGCATGCCGCCGCGATCCGCCAGCCCGCGCGCCGCCGCCAAGGTTCCTTCTGCGAGCACGAGATCCGTCTTGCGCGCGCGCGCGACGTAGGACGCCGCGAGCACCAGATGCGCTCGTGCGGCGTCGTACGGACGCGCGACCGAGGTCGCGTCCGCCCGCGAGCTGCCTCTCTCCGAGAGCGCTCCGGTCACGCGCTCCGCGCACGCGATCGCCACGTCGAGGTTGCCGCCCACGAGCTCCACCGCCGCGTGCTCGACGTCGAGCGCCGCGCGTGCGCGATCGAGCCCCGGGATCTCCCGCCGCGCCTGCGCGATGTGCTCCAGCGCGGTCGCGACGTCACCTTCGATCGTGTACGCGTGGGCGTGCGCGCAGTGCGCGTTCGCGCGCGAGCGAGGGCGCGCCTCCGGGCTCCCGAGCACCTCGTCCGCGAGGCGGTGCGCGAGCACGGTCTGCATCGACTCGGCGGCGAGCAGCGCACGCTGGGCGAGCGAGCGCCACACGAAGCTCCGAAGCCCCGCCGCGCGCGCGAGCTCGATCGACCGCTCCGAGAGCACGAGCGCCTCCCCGAGCCGCCCGCTCTCCGCGAGCGCCGCCGCCCCGAAGTGCGCCGCGAGGTAGGCGTTGGTTCCGTCACCCGACGCCGCGAGCTCGGCGTGCGCTTCCAGCAGCTCGGCGCTCGCCTCGCGCGGCTCCCCGTCCGCGTGTCGGACGATCGCGCGGTAGAGCGAGGCCACGCGACGACGAAGGCCCGCGACGTCGATCCGACGCACCGCCGCGCGCGCGAGCACCATGTCGTCCATGCCCACCGCCGCGAGCGTCTCCAGCATGGCGAGCTGGTTCACGAGATCGGCGAGGCCGGTCGACGAGAGCTCGTCGCGTGCGCGCGCCGTCTCCTCCGCGGCGCGTTCGAAGCGCTCGTCGAAGAGCCACGAGAGCGTGCGCGCCCAGCGTCCGCGCGCGCGTTGTGCGGGCGTGGGTGCCGGCAGCGCCGCGAGCGCTTCGTCGACGACGTGTCGAGCGCGCTCGCCCTCGCCTCCGTACGAGGCGACGATCGCGGTCTGCAAGCGCGCTTGAAACCTCGAGGCGTCGTCGGGAGCCGTCTCGATCGCGCGCGCGAAGCAGGCCTCAGCCCTCGCGAGATCACCGCGTCGCTGGGCAATCTCGCCGGAGAGCGCGAAGAATCGGGTTCGTTCGAGGGGCGCTTGCGCCTCCCCCACGCGCGCGAGCACTTCGTCCGCGCGCTCGATGAGCGACGCGCGCACGAGGCAGCGCGCGAGCCAGAGGTCGATGCTCACGCGCCGATCGGGGAGCGCGTCGCGCAGTCGATCGAGCGGCTCGAGCAAGAGGTGGTCGCTCCCCACCGCCGCGAGCTTCGAGTGCCAACGCTCGACCCACGCCCATGCCTGCTCCGGCCGCCCCGCCGCGATCGCGAGGCCCATGGCGTCGACCGCGTGCAGCAGGCTACCTCCACGCTCGAGCTCCGCGATGCAGCACGCGGCCGCGTCCAGACGCCCCGCGCGAAGCTCCTCGTCGTCGATCGCGCGGAGCAGCTCTTCGCGCACGAGATCGTGCACCACGAGCCGCCCATCCTTCACGTCGGCGAGGAAGCGCCGCTCGAGCTCGCGCAGCGACTCCCCAGTGTCGTCTGCTGCAGCCGCTTCGCTCACCGGCGCCGACTCGTGCGGCGCCACGTCGTCCGTCGGCGCCGCCTCGTCCGCTTCCGTGCGCCGCAGACCGCCGAAGAGCTGCGAGAGCACACGGACCGCCGGCCGATGCGGCGCGATGGCGGCCAACACGAGCGCGCGTCGCGCCGTCGCGCCGAGATCGTCGAGTGAGCGCCCGAGCGCGTCGTCGCCCGACGAGCCGACGAGTAGCCGGCGGATGTGGAAGGGGCTGCCGTGGGTCGAGCGCATCAGCACGCCCGGCTCGGGCGGCTCGACCTGCAGGCGCGTCGCCAGCGCCTCCATCATCTCGGTCGCGGCTTTCGCGTCGAGCGGACCGAGCGTGGTCACGATCGGCGGCTCCGCGTCGGGTCGCAGCCGAATCTCGCGCCGCGACGCCACGAACACTCGGCTCCGCCGCACGTGGCGCGAGAAGTGTGCGAGCGCCTCCGCGACGGGCTCCGGCGGCAGATGATGGACGTCGTCGAGGAAGACGAGGTGTGGGCGCTCGTCCAGCACGCGCGCGAGGAGCGCGAGCTGCTCGGTGAGGTGCGCGACCTCCGTCGGCTGCCCGCTGCGAGGCTCGGGGGGCGCGCCGATCGTGGCGAGGAGCTCGGCGAGCGCACGCGTCGTCGTCTCTCCCGCGCGCAGCTCGAGGTGGACCGGGATCGTGTCACACCACTCGGGGCGCTCACGCACCTCGGCCATGAGTCGGTAGACGAGCTCGGTCTTGCCGATGCCGCCGACCCCGTAGACGAGGAAGACCACGTCCTCGTCGAGGTGCGAGAGCATCCGGTCGAGCTCGGCACGACGTCCCGCGAAGCCCCGCACCGGACGCGGAAACGCGCCCCCACCGCTCATCCCGAGCGGCGCTTCCGATCGCCGAACCACCACGAGCGGACTCTACCAGCTCCGTCTCTTGCAGGTGGCGCGCACTTCGCTCGCGCGACGGGCGTCAGGATCCTCCCGATCGCCCATCACGCGCGAGGAAAGCTCACTTCTTCTTGCCCGCGTCCTTCGCGCCCGAGACCGGCGCCGCCGCCTTCGCCTGCGCGACCTTCGCGTCCTTCACGGCTTGCTTCTGCGCGCCTTGCTTCGTCTTCTGCTTCGGATTCTTGTCACCCACGAGGCACCCCCTTCGGATTGATCGGCACGCCGAAGGGCGACCGAACATCGAATCGAAGGGTGCGCGCATTCGCGCAGAATGGGGAAAGAATCGACGCTCTCGGAGATGGCGGACCCACGGAGTGACTCGATGTCATGCGAGCGTCCGCCGTCCGGCGTCGAATCCTCGAAGCGAATCATCGAGCCGAAGCATCTCGGTCGGCCGGGTCAGCGGCCGACGAAGCATCGACGCTCGGCGAGGCGCTCAGGCGACGAGGAACCCCGCGACGCGTGCGAGC
>CALJLK010000163.1 GCA_937982655.1 uncultured Sandaracinus sp. | reverse complement strand
ACCCACTGTCATGAACAATCTTCATCGAGAACTCGCCCCGATCTCCGACGCCGCACGGCGCAGCCGAAGCAACCCCGCCGACACCGTCTCCGCCGCGCCGCCCTTCGCACGCGCGACCCGAAGCGCGAGCAGCCCGAGCCCACGCACGAGCGCGCCACGCACCGCACCGCCGAGCCCACGCGAGACTTCGTCGGTCAGACGCTCGAGCGCCTCCTCGCGGGCTCGTTCGCGCGCCGCCGGTCCCGGACGCGGTCGCGTGAGCATCGCGCGGTGCAGCGTCTCCTCGTCGCGCGCGTAGGGAACCGGCGAGACGTCCACGCCGAGCGGGCGGAGATCCCCGAGGCTCGCGCGCAGCTCGTCGAAGCGCCGCTTCAGCGTCGGCGACCACTCGCTCGTGGGAGCCGCGCCGTGCGCGTCCTCCACGTCCTTCGCGAGCGCGGCGAGCTTGTCGTGGAAACGTCGTCGCGCACGGGTCATCCGGAGCGCCGCGAGCGCCGCGTGTTGCTCGCGCCGCAGCGGGCCCACCACCACCTCGAACGCCGCGAGCACGGTGCGCGTCGCGCTGCGCCCTCGGTCGAGCGCGCGGAGCCCCTCCGCGACGTAGCGCTGTCGTTCACGCAGCGACGCGAGCAGCGCGTCGTCCGAGAGCTCCGTGAGCGCCTCGGCGTCGAACACCGCGAGACGATCGGCTGCCGCACGCTCGAAGCGAAACGCGTCGCCGAGAAACGGCGCCACGGTCGCGGTCGCACGGGCAGCCTCCGCGGTGGCGCGCGAGAGATCCCCACGCGTCCCTTCGCCGAGCCGCGCCAGCAGCGGCTCACGACGTCGGTAGGGGCGCGCGTAGATGCGTCGCACCGCGACCTCGTCCTCGCCTTCCTCGCGGAGCGCACGATCGAGGGTGTCGACCGCGAGCGGCGCGACGGTGCCCTCGTCGGCCGCCACGAGCGCGACGCGTCGCCAACGCCCTTCGAGGAAGGTCGGCTCCGTCGTCAGCGGGCGCACCCCGAGCACACGCGGACGACCGTCCTGGAGCACCCAGTCGATCTGCACCGGCGCGCCGAGCTCGAGCTGCACACGATCGACCACGTCCGCCACGCGCTCGGCGAGGATCACCCCGAGGCTCTCGCCCGGCACCTCGACTCGGGTGGAGCGGCGATCGATCCGCCACGCCGCGTCGGCGTGACCTTCGGCCCAGACGGTGAGGATGTCGGGATCACCACGCTGCGGATCCACGCTCGCCGCGCCGCCACACGGCTCGTCGTCGGAGGGGACGACCCGCAGCGCGACGTCGCGGCCCCGCAGCGACGTCCACGCCTGCGCGAGCGCGTCGACGTCCGTCCCGGCTCGGAGCACGCCCGGGCCAGCGACCTCGAGGGAACGTCGCTCGGCGGCGGAAGGCGCGAGCACCTTGATCGACACGCGCCCCGCACCGGCGAGGAGCTCGTGCAGCACCGCCGCGAGCTTCTCCGGCCGCGACTCGAGCGGCACGATGCGTCCACGCGCGACCGGAACGCGCGCCGCGAGGAGACGCGCCAGATCCCGCGCCTCCTCGCCCGCGACGTCCGCGAGCTCCGTGCCTTCCGCGCCGTCCATCCGCTTGCTCAGACGCGCTCGATGACGACCGCGACCGCTTCGCCGCCGCCGATGCACAAGGTCGCGAGGCCGCGCTTGCCACCGCGCGCTTCGAGCGCGTGCAGGAGCGTGACGAGGATGCGCGCGCCGCTGCAGCCGATCGGATGACCGAGCGCCACCGCGCCGCCCCACACGTTCATCTTGTCGTGCGGGACGTTCGCCTTCGTGATGCACGCCATGCTCACGACGCTGAACGCCTCGTTGACCTCCCAGAGGTCGATGTCGTTCGTCGACAGGCCCGTGCGCGCGAGGGTCTTCTCGATCGCGCCGACCGGCGCCGTCGTGAACCACTCGGGCGCCTGCGCGTGGCCGCCGTAGCCGACGATGCGCGCGCGAGGCACGAGGCCGTGCTTCTTCACCGCGGCTTCGCTGGCGAGGATCAGCGCCGCGCCGCCGTCGTTGATCTTCGACGCGTTGGCGGCGGTGATGGTGCCGTCCTTCTGGAACGCGGGGCGAAGGCCCGGCATCTTCGAGAAGTCGCCGCGGCCCGGCTCCTCGTCGGCGTCCACGACCACGTCGCCCTTGCGACCCTTCACCGTGACGGGCGCGATCTCCTTGGCGAAGAGGCCGGCCTTCTGCGCCGCGAGCGCGCGCTCGTACGACGCCTTGGCGAACTCGTCCTGCGCCTCGCGCGAGAAGCCGAGCTCCTTCGCGCAGAGCTCGCCCGCGTTGCCCATGTGGAAGTTGCCGTAGGGGTCCCAGAGGCCGTCGTGGACCATCGAGTCGACGATCGAGCCGTTGCCCATGCGGTAGCCCTCGCGCGCCTGCGGCAGGAGGTACGGCGCCTTCGTCATCGACTCCATGCCGCCCGCGACGACGATCTCCGCGTCCTCGAGGCGGATGCTCTTGGTGCCGAGCACCACGCTCATCAGACCCGAGCCGCAGACCTTGCCGACCGTCGTGGCCGGGGTCTTGTCCGGGACGCCCGCCGCCTTCGCGGCCTGGCGCGCGGGGGCCTGACCGACGCCCGCCGTGAGCACGTTGCCCATGAACGTCTCGTCGACGTGCTCGCCGGTGAGCTTCGCGCCACCGAGCGCCGCGCGAATCGCCACGCTGCCGAGGGTGGGAGCGTCGACCGCGCCGAGCGCGCCCTGGAAGCTGCCGATGGGCGTGCGCGCCGCGCCGACGATGAAGACCTCGCGTGCCATGTGGACCTCCTGCCTCCGCGCGTCGCGCGGGGGTGGGGATCTGTCACTTCACGACGCGGCGTGTCAACCGCTCGAAACGTCGAAGAAACCCGGCGTGCGACTTTACAAGCGGGTTACTGGCGATCCGTGCGCCGTGGGCGTTTCGTGAACCGTGCTCGGCACGCGCTCGACGCGTGCACGGGCAGCGGTCGAGTCGTGCTCGCGACGCGCTCGGACCTGCCGAGCCGTCGCCCGTTCTGCACGAGCCCACGAAAAAACCCGCACCGAAGTGCGGGTCTTTCCAGATTCAGGGTGGGCGATACTGGATTTGAACCAGTGACTTCCTCCGTGTGAAGAAGGCACTCTACCACTGAGTTAATCGCCCGGTCGCCGAAGCGGAGGCGACATATAACCGCGTCGCTGGGCTTCGGCAAGTGAGTTTTTGCGACCCGTTCGACGTAGGAACGGGTCGCGCCGGCTCAGCTCTTCGAGTCGTCCGAGATCTTCGCGCGGAGCAGGTCGCCGAACGTGCCGAACCCCGCCTTGGCGGCTTCCTTGCGGTAGTCGCGCACGGCGCGGCGCTCTTCGTCCACGAGCATGCCCTTCACCGAGCACTTCAGCGCGCCGTCACGATCGATGCCGATGATCTTGACGGTGAGCTCCTTGCCGATCGCGTAGGCCTTCTTGCGGTCCGCGCCCTCCGCCGAGAGCTCGCGGTTCGGGAGGTACGCGCGGCCACGACGGCCGATCACGCCCTTCACCTGCGCGAGCACGCCGTGCTGTTCGACGCGCTCGACGACCACCGTGACGTGGTTGCCAGGCTTGAGCGACTTCGGCGCGGTGGCCGGGTCGAACTCGCCCTTCGCGATCGCCTCGACGTCGGACGCGCTCAGGCGCGAGAGCGACACGCGTCGCGCTTCACGGTCGACGCGCTCGACGAGCACGTCGATCGTGTCGCCCACGTTGAGCACCTCGCCCGCGTGCTTGATGTTGCGATCGCCGAGCTCGCTGATGTGGAGTAGGCCCTCGATCTCGGGCGCGATGAGGATGAACGCACCGAACTCGGCCGTGCGCGTGACGGTGCCCTTGTGGACCGCCCCGGGCTTGAGCGCTTCGGCGTGCGCCGACCACGGATCGGGCTGGCACTTGCGCATCGAGAGCGAGACGCGGCCCGTGCGATCCTTGCGGGTCGCCTGCTGGACGCGGAGCACTTCGACCTCGACCACGTCGCCGACCTTCGCGACGTCGAACGTGCGTGCGGTGCGGCTCCAGCTCACCTCGCTCTGGTGCACGAGCCCCTCGAGGCCATCGCCGAGCTCGACGAGGAGCCCATAGTCGCGAACCTGAGTGACGGCGCCCGTGATGCGCTCGCCGACCTTGAGATCCTTGAGGCGCTGCTTGGCCGCCTTGCGGAGCTCACGCTCGAGGATGCCGCGGCGACCGACGATGATGCTCTTTCCGGAGCCCTTCATCGGCGGGAGCGTGAACTCCAGCTTCTGACCGACGTGCTCGTTCGGGTCGCCGACCGGGCCCAGCGTCATGCCGCCCGCCGGGCAGAACGTGCGGATGCCCTCGACGAGCACGTCGAAGCCGCCGCGGTTGAAGCCGTACACGACACCGCGCACACGCTTCTTCGCCTCGCGCGCCGCCGCCACGCGCGCCTTCGCCGCGGGCACGTCGATGATGCGGTTGACGAGCACCACGTGGCCGCTCTCCGCGACCGCGCCGACGCGTCCGCGGAAGATGCTCCCGATCGCCGGAGGCTCGGGGGGCGGCGCCTCTTCGTCGGGCGCGAGCTCCTCGGGCTCTTCCTCTTCGGCTTCGTCGTGCGATGCCGCCTGCGCCTCGGGTGCCTCGACCTCGCCCGCGCTCGACGGCGCGACCTCGGCCTCTTGCTCGGCCTGCGCGGCTTCGTGCTCCGCGACCGCCTCTTCGGCCGCGAGGGCCTCCTCGGCGGCGACGGCTTCGGCGTCGTCTTGCGCAGCCTCGACCGCGACGGGCGCGATCTCGATCATCGGGATCTCGCGCGGCTCCAGCTCGTCCGCGAACGCCGTCGCCTTGCCGAAGAGGTTCACGACGATGACGCCGTGCTCGACGCGCTCGACGATGCCCGCGACGACCTCGCCGGCGCGGAACGCGTGCGCGCGGGCCTGGCCTTCGAAGAGGTGGGTGAACGCCTGCGGGCGCTTCTCCGCCGCACCCTCCGCGGTCGCGGCGGCGGGCTTCTTCTTCTTGCGCTTGCGCTTGCGCTTCTTCTTCGTCGGCTCGCCGCCCGCAGCCTCGCCGTCCGCGGCGTCACCGTCGGATTCGCCGCCGTCTGCCTCGTCGCCGTCGTCGCCCACGTCCTCGCCGTCGTGCGACGCATCGCTCGCGGCTTCGTGCAGGGGCGCGGCAGCGGCGCTCGCGTCGGGGGTCACCGTCGCCTCGGGCGCCGGAGGGGCTTCCGTCGCTTCGGGGGCGCCGGTCTGATTCTCACGCGTTTCTTCGTTCATGGGCTACGCACCTGTGCGCGCTCGCCGCGCGTCTCACCCCTCGAGGAGCTCGGGGGGTTCGAAGGGGATTCGCGCGACACCTCGCAACACGCCGTCCGTCAGCGGCGGGGCCGGCAGACTAGCAGCCCCCCGGAATACTTCAACGCCGCAGACCTCGACCCCGACGCGACGTCCGAACGAGGTCGGCGCAGCGCTCGAGCGACGCCGAACGAAGAGCACCGGAGCCCACCTCGCCGAGGCGCGGGACGCCTCATGCATCGTCGATTCGGTCGCCGCGCGCGAGCCGATCCGCGAGCTCGGCGATGCGCGCCTCTTGGCGAGGTCGACCGGCCGAACGCGCGAGCGGTCCCGCGCGACCGAGGGTCCGGATGGCGGCGCCGACGTCGTCGAGCGCGAGGTGAGCACGCGCGAGCATCGTGAGCGCGACCGCGGCCTCGCCGTATCGCCCGAGCGCTTCGAGCTCTTCCACCGCGCGCACGAGCCCGATCACGAAATGAGGATCCGGGTGCGCGGTGATCGCGAGCGCAGCGCGCACCGCGGACGCCAGCGCGGCGACCGCCTCGAGATCGTGTTGCTTGCCGTGTCGCGTCGCCTCCACGACCCAACGCGCGGCTTCGTTCTCGAGGCCCGCCTCGACCGCCGCGACCGCCGCCCGGATGCCCCAACGCGCCGCGTCCTCTCCGCGGCCGAGCTCGTCCGCCACGCTCGCCGCGTCCGCCCAACGCGCCGCCGCGGTCGCCGCTTCGCCCGTGGCCTCCGCGAGCTCCGCGCTGCTGGCGAGCGAAGCACAGCGCAGCTCGCCGCTGCCGTGTCGCACCGCCGCCACGAGCGCAGCCAGCTCGACCTCGCGGGCGCGTGCGTCGAAACCGCCGCGCGCGAGGCTCGTCGCGAGCCCGCAGAGCGCGAGCGCGGAGTCGGCCGCGAGCGACGCCTCCGAGAGCTCACGCGCCGCCTCCTCGAACGACTCGATCGATCCTTCGACGTCGCCCGACTCGAGGCGCGCGCGTCCGAGCACGAGCCCGGCCCGGCCACGCAAGCTCGCCGAGGCTTGCTCCCAGAACGACGAAGCGCGCAGCGACTCCACCTCCGCGACCGCCTCGTGCCAATGCTCGCGTCGGGCCTCGACGCGCGCTCGCGCGAGCGCGAGTCGAAACGCGACCGCCGCATCGTCGACGTCCGGCGCGAGCGCGAGCGTCGCCGCCGCGTGCTCCGTGCTGCCTGCCTCGAGCGCGAGCTCCGCGGCGCGCACGCAGGACTCCGCCGCTTCGAGCGCTTCGCCGCCGCCCTCGCGTCGAAGCCGCGATGCGAGGACCAGCCGCTCGGCGGCGAGCAGACGATCGCCCCGCGCGAGCGCGACGTCGGCCGCGCGCTCGAGCTCGGTCGGCGCACGTTCGACGTCGCCCGCGAGCGCGGCGTGGTGGGCGAGGCTCTCCACCCGATCGTCGGAGCCCGCGCCGCTGCGACGAAGCACGTCCGCGATGCGCGAATGCACACGCTCGCGTTCGTTGTCCGGAAGGCTCTCGAGGATCGCGCGCTTCACGAGCTCGCCGCCTTCGATCGCGAGCCGTGCGGGCAGCGGCTCGTGACCCGAGGTCGGCAGCTCCGACGTACGGCTCCCCATCCGAGTCGCGCCGAAGCCCCGCAGCAGACCGCGCCCGAGCAACCGCTGCACGAGCGGCTCCGCGACGTCGCGTGGGATGCCTTCCACCGCCGCGAGGAGGGGAAAATCCATCGGCGCTTCGGCCGCCGCGAGCGTGCGCACCACGCTGCGAGCGCGCTTCGGCAGCGACGCCACGCGCGAGGCGACGCTCGCCTTCAGACGCGAGGGCACGGGCAACGTCTCCGGCAACCGATGCACCAGCGAGCCCGTGACGCCGAGCTCGCCGTGATTCGCGAGCGACTCGGCGAGGAGCTCGATCGTGGCGGGGTTGCCTCCGGTCGCGTGGTGCAGACGCGTCAGAAGATCTTCTTCCACCGCGCGTGCGCCGACCCGCTGCGCGAAGAGACGCCCGGTGGCCTCACCGTCGAGCGGCTCGAGCTTCACGCGCTCGACGTGCAGGTGCGGCAGCGCCATCCCGGGGCGCGCGGTGAAGAGCACGAGCACGCGCGCGTCCCGCAGACCGGCGACGAGCAGAACGAGGAGCTGGCGCGTCTCGTCGTCGACCGCGTGCAGATCCTCGAGCACGAAGAGCACGGGGCGCTCCGCCGCGAGCGCGGTGAACGCTTTGCGAAGCGCGGTGACGAGCTCGATGCCGCGCGGGCGGCCGACGCGCGGGCTCGGGCGCGGCGCACCGAAGAGCGCACGCACCTCCGCGACCTCGCGCGTCGACGCGCCGAGGAAACGCAGGCCGTCGATCTTGTCCGCGCGGGCGGCTTCCGACTCGTCGCCTTCGAGACCGGCGAGCACCTCGAAGACCGCCGCGAACGCCGCATAGGGCTCGTCGGCTCGCTCCGCGAACGGCAACGCCACGACCGACGTCGCGCCCTCCGCCTCGGCGAGCGCACGAAGCTCGGCGACCACCCGCGACTTCCCGATCCCCGGCGCACCGAGCATGAGCGAGGCGCGCCCACGTCCGTGGCGAAGCTCGGCGAGCGACTCGGCGTACGTCCGCACCACGTCGCGCCGTCCGACGAGCGGGCCGCGTCGAAGCGACTCCAGCGTGCGCACGGAAGGTTGCCGCGAGGCGAGCACCCGCGGCCAGGAGGACGGGACGTCTTCGAGAACGTGACGCCGCTGAACCTCCGGCGCGAGCTCGGGATCCACCCGCAGCTCGCCGGGCGCCACGCGACGCAAAGTGGTCAGCGCGCGCTCGCGCGTGGTGGCGAGTGGATCGGCGACGACGGGATCCGTGCGGTACACGCGCGCCTCGCCGCCCGCGACCACCAGCGCGGCGTCCGGGGCGCGCACCAGGATCTCGCGCGCGGCGCCCGTCGCGAGGTGCGCGGCCGTTTCGAACGCCTGCGTGTGGCCGAAGACCGCTTCGCGCGGGAGCTCCGGTTCGCTCACCGGGACCACACATCCGCCGAAGCGGCGCACCACGTCGTCGAAATCCGACGGTGCCACCCGCGCGACCAAGAGCACCGCCGGCGCGACCTCCGACTCGAGCCGACGCGACACCGGGAACGCACGCGTGTCCTCGCTGCGGCTGCGCATCGGAGTCGGCCCGAGCGCGAGCTCGCCCGAGCCTTCCGCGTCGTGGTCCACACGCTCCTGGAGATCCGCGCGCAGCTTGTTGACGCGACGGACGTCGTCCGGGGGAGCGATCCGCTGGAGCACCTCGCGCAGCTCGGTCGGACCGACACGCGCGCGCAACGCGACGAGCACCTGCGAGAGCTCCTCGGCGAGCGCACCCGCGCTCGGAAAACGATCTTCGCGGTTCTTCGCGAGCGCGTGGCGGAGCACCTCGCCGAGCTCGGGTGGCGCGCCGATCGCATCGAGCTCGATCGGCGGCACCACCGCCTCTTGCACGCGACGCAGCGTCTCTTCGCGTCCCGACGCTTTGAACAGCCGCCGACCCGCGAGCATCTCCCAGAGCACGACGCCGAGCGCGAACACGTCCGAGCGCCGATCGAGCGGTTCTCCGCGCGCTTGTTCGGGCGACATGTACGCGTACTTGCCGCGCAACATCTTCGGATCTTCTTCGCGCCCGAGCCCGCGTTGGTCCGCGAGCGCGATGCCGAAGTCCGCGACCTTCACTTGGCCTTCGTAGCCGAGCAGCACGTTCTGCGGAGAGACGTCGCGGTGCACGATCGCGAGCGGTCGACCTTCGTCGTCGCGGCGGCGGTGCGCGTAGTCGAGCGCCTGCGCGGCTTCGAGCGCGATCCAGAGTCGCAACGGCAGATCGAGCCCCCCCTCGCGTGCGGCGGCGAGGATGTCGGGTTGATGCGCGACCGCGGTCGCGAGATCGCAGCCGTGGACGTACTCCATCGCGATGAAGTACGCGCCCTGCTCTTCGCCCAGCTCGAAGATCTGCACGACGTTGGGGTGATTGAGCAGCGCCGCGATCCGCGCCTCGCGCACCAGGAGCTCCGCGAAGTCGCGCCGCGCCATCAGCGACGGAAGCACCCGCTTGATGACCACCGTCTTCTCGAAGCCGGCCACGCCGCGTGCCCGCGCGCGCCAGACCTCGGCCATGCCTCCTTCGCCGATGCGTTGGAGGAGCTCGTACGATCCGAAGAGGATGCGCCTCGCCACGGAGCGCGGACCGTATCACGCAGCCACGAGCGCGCGGGAAGCGTCCGTCGAGCCTGCGGCAGCCGTTCGACACGCGCCCTTCGACGCGCGCCCTTCGACACGCGCCCTTCGACGCGCGCCGTTCGATCACCGCACGTGTCGTTCAGCGCTCGCGCTTCCAACGGAGCGTCGCGCGGGGACGATCGAGCGGCGCCCCCCGAAGCGCGGTCTCCACACAACCTCGCGTGGCCGCGTCGAGTGTGGGGATCGTCTCGAGCACGGCCGAGACCCGTCCGTCACGCGCTTCGACTCGTGTGGTCAACGTGCGGATCGTCGGCACGCAGGAGAGCACGCGCGAGCGCCAACGATCGATGCGCACGAGCCCCGTCTCGTCTTCGGCGACCGCGGCCTCTTCGGTGACCGCAGGATCGGCGACCTCGCGGCTCGGCGCATCGGCGGTCACCGTCCGTGCCGCGGCCGCGGTCGTGGGCGCCGACATCGTGGGCGCGGCCGCTGCGGGGGCGGCAGGAGCCCAGATGTCCGCCGCGCCACGCTCCGCCATCGAAGGCATGGGCGTGGAGGTCGCGCGGGTGGCCGGCCGCGCGCGCGCGACCTGCTCTCGCGGCGGTTCGAGCGCGGTCGTGTCGGGCGTGCCTTCGAACGACGCCCCCGTCGCCGCGCCTCCCACCGCGCCCTCGCGGAGCGCTCCGCCGAGCGCCTGCGCGTTCTCGGCGCGTCGTCGATCCGTGGGCGCCTCTTCGGCGACCTCCGCCTCGATCGCGAAGCGTGTGGTCGGCTCGGTGGGTGCTGCGCCGGGTGGGGGTGCGAACCCCTCCGCCGCCGCAACGGTGGAAGAAGAAGCGGCAGGCGCGGCCGCGACCTCCGCGGCGTCGGGGCTCGATGCGCTGCGGAAGGCGACGAAGCTGCCGGTCGCTGCGAGCAAGACCACCGCGGCCGAGGCGAACCATCGTCCGAACGAGCCACGTCCGGTGCTGGACGAGCCCGTGCCGGATGAGCCCGTCGAGCGTTCGACCTTCGCCGCGACCGGAGCGGAGGCCGCGGGCGCGGGCGCGAACCCACCGCTCAGCGAGGTCGAAGCGTCCACGACGGAAGGCGCGGGCGACGCCGCCGACGCGGCGGCGCGGGCCTTCGCGATCGAGACCACGTTCGAGGCCTCGAGCTCCTCACCGACGTCCCCGACGTCCTCGACGTCCCCGAAGTCGGCGGCTGACCCCGCCGACCCCGCCAAGAAGTCGGCGGCTGACCCCGCCGACCCCGTCGAGAAGTCGGCGAAGTCGGGCGCAGCGAGCGGATCGAAGTCGTCGTCGAACGATTCGCCGAGCCGCGCTTCGATGCGCGCGGCGAACGCTTCGGGATCGTCCAGCTCGGACGGCGCGAACGCCGGAGACGAGGCGCGCGTGCGCAGCCACGCGTCGACCCGTGCGAGCTGCTCCGCCGACTCGCGCGTCGCGTCGTCGAGCGCATCGAGCTCGAGCGGGCGCTGTGCGTCGAGCGCCTCTTGGATCGCGCGGAGCTTCGTGGTGTCGCTCACGAGCGCCTCCCTCCTTCGGCCACCGAAGGTGCGTCGTCGCGCAGGTCGTCGAGCGCGAGCCGCAGGCGTCGCCGCGCCTCGTGGATGCGCCACGCCACCGTACCTTCCGGGCACCCGAGCACGTCCGCAGCTTCCTTGTGCGGCATGCCTTGGAGCAACACGAGCACCACCGCGCTCCGCAACGTCGGAGAGAGCGACTCGAGCGCTGCGGCGAGGCGACGCTCCGTCTGATCGGTCTCCAGCGCGGCCGCCGGATCGGTGCGGCCCTGGGTCGGATCCGCGGTGGGCTCGGGCACACGCGGATCGTCGAGGTCCGAGCTCGCGCGCCGCTTGCGACGACGGATCGCGTTCAAGCAGACGTTCACGCAGATGCGGTAGAGCCAGGTCGAGAGCTTCGAGCGACCGTCGAAACGATCGAGCGCGCGCCACGCGCGGAGGAAGGTCTCTTGGGTCGCGTCCTCCGCCTCACCGCGATCGCCGAGCATCTGGAGCGCGGTCGCGTGGACGCGTCGCTGGTGGGCGCGGACGAGCCGACCGTAGGCTCCCGCGTCGCCACCACGGGCGCGCTCCAGCCAGTCCGACTCCTCCTGCTCCGTCACTTCCCCGAAACTCCCCCGGATGTCTTCGCCGTTCGCGTGGGTGTCGACTTCGTCGGTGCTGGTGTCGACTTCGTCAGTGCTGGTGTCGACTTCGTCGGTGCTGGCGTCGACTTCGTCGGTGCGACCTTCGCAAACTTCGTCGTCGGCCCCGTCGATCGCGTACGTTCCCGAGCGCGTCGGGCCCTCACGGTCGGGCTCGGTGCCCACGTCGGGGCCACGATCGGGCTCATCCTCGGGCGTCGAGAGCACGAGGGCGAGGGTCGGACGGTAGGCGATCACGGGACGTGGAACAACGCCGACCCGTCGTCCTTTTGACGCAAAGTGACATGACGTGGGAAACCTGACGCGAACCCAAGAATGCCGGAACGCCGCATGAGCCCTCGGGCGCCGATCGAGCTGAAGGTCGAGTACAAGCGTCTGAACTCGTTCTTCGCGGATTACACCCGCAACATCAGCAAGGGCGGGACCTTCATCCGCACCGACAAGCCGCTCCCGATCGGGACGGAGTTTCGGTTCGTGCTGCAGGTCCCGAAGCTCGACGCGCCGCTCGAGCTGCGCGGGAAGGTGCAGTGGATCGTTCGCCCCGCCGACGAGGCGGCCAGCGTGGATCCGGGACCCGGCATGGGCATCGGCTTCGTCTACGACTCCGAGGCCGACCGGGAGCGCGTGGAGGCGATCGTCGAGAACCTGATGGTCGAGAGCCTCGGCCCCGTGCTCTACAAGAAGCTCGTCACCGGACGCTGAGCCCCGCACGCCATCCAACCCACACCCCCCGCGTCCAATCGCCTCGTGGAATCGTGTGGGCTCGCCGAGCTGCCTCTTCCCGAAGGCCGCTCACGAAAGCTTCGGCGACGGACTCACGCTCCCGATCCGAGCTCGACCGCGCGCGCGAGGCTCACGCAGACGCGCGCGCCACCGAGCTCCTCCGAGCGCCCGACCTCCAACGTCCCGCCGTGGGCCCGCGCGCACGCTCGAACCGAGACGAGCCCGAGCCCGGTCCCGTCTTCCTTCGTGGTCACGAAGGGCTCGACCACGTGTCCGTCGGGGAACCCTGGTCCATCGTCGTGGACTTCGAGTCGAGCCACGTCCCCGTCGTCGAGCACACGGACCAGGACGGCTCCGCCTTCCCGCGTGGCCTGCAGCGCGTTGACGATCAGGTTCGTCAGCACCTGCTCGACGAGCGAAGGGTAGATGCGCCGAAGGGTCGAGCCGCGCACGTCGAGTCGCATGCGCCGCGCGCGCGCCGCGGGCAGGTGTCCGAGCAGATCGAGGCTCGCCGCGACGAGCTCACCGACCGAGTCCTCCGCGATCCGGCCCGCTTCGCCGCGACCCGTGCGGCTGAGTCGGCGCGCGAGCTCCGCCGAACGTCGCAGGGCATCGTCCAGCTCGTCCAGCAACGTGGGGTTCACGCCTTCGGCCCGCAGCTCGTCGGACGCGCTGCTCGCCACCGTCAACATGTTGTTGAGGTCGTGTGCGATCGAGGCCGCGAGGAGCCCTGGCGTCGCGCGCTGCTCGGCGAGGCGCAGAGCCTCGTGCCCACGCGCGAGGTCCCGCTCCGTGAGCGTGAGCCTCCGGAAGAGAAACCGTGTCCCGACGAAGAGGAGGAGCGCGGTCGTTCCCACGAAGAGGAAGCCCTTCGTGGTCTCCCAGGCCGCGAGCTCCTCGACGCTCGCGGAGACATCAGCCGCGAGGCGGCTCGACACCGCGATGTAGCCGCCCGCGACGAGCGCGTACCCGCACGCAACGGAGGCTGCGTACCCGCCGGCCTTCATCCTGCGGGAGGTTAGCTCACGGCCCGGCTCGGCCACCACAACGGACCACGCGGTAGACGGACGTGCGACGCGCGCTCACGCCCCGTATGCTCCGCCCCGTTCATGCAGTCGGCGGTGCACCTCGACGGACGAGTCATCGGCGAGCGCTACCGCGTGGTGCGGGAGCTCGGTGGCGGCGGCATGGGCACCGTGTACGAGGTCGAGCACGTCGATCTCGGGCGCCCCTTCGCGCTGAAGGTCCTGCGCCTCGGCACGCGCAACGACGAGCTCGAGCAGCGCTTCCGCCGCGAAGCGCGGGCCCTCGCGATGGTGCGCTCGGCGCGCGTCGCCCAGGTCACGGACTTCGGCATCGATCCCGTGGTCGGCACTTGGTACGTGATGGAGCTCGTCGCGGGCGAGTCGCTCGAGACGCGCCTGCAGCGTGAGACCTCGCTCGCTCCCGCGGACGCGCTGCCGATCCTGGCCGACGTCGCGGACGCCATCGCGGACGTGCACGAGGCGGGGCTCGTGCATCGCGACTTGAAGCCCTCGAACGTCGGTCTCCCCTCGCGCGGTCCGCTCCGCGCGCAGCTCCTCGACTTCGGCCTCGCGGCGAGCGTCGACGACGCGTTCCTCACGCGGATCACGCAGTCGCAGCAGGTGCTCGGCTCGCTGCCGTACATCGCGCCCGAGAGCTTCTCCGGCGCGCGCCCGAGCCCTGCCGCCGACGTCTGGTCGCTCGGCATCGTGATCTACGAGACGCTCGCCGGACGGCTGCCGTTCGACGCTCCGAGCACGGCGGCGCTCATGCACGCGATCCTCACCGCGCCGGTGCCTCGCCTCGAAGGCTTCCCGCCCGCGCTGGCGGCTTTGCTTCGCGCGATGATGGAGAAGGAGCCCGAACGCCGCACGATCGGGGCCCGCGAGGTGGCGGAGCGTCTACGTGCGGCGTCGCGCGCGTCACTGCCGCCGACGCTCTTCGCGAGCGAGCCCGCGATACCGCCGCGCACACGAGCGATGTCGAGCGCGGAGTGGACGCCGCCCGGCGCGCACACCCAGCCGATCTCGACCCCGGACGTCGCGGGTCCCCCCGTTCCGACGAGCGCGCCGATCGAGTCGTCGATCCGCGTGAGCACGTCGTCCTCGCCGGTTCGCCCCACGGTGCCGAAGTGGCTGCCGTGGCTCGGGCTCGGCCTTCTCGCCGCGATAGGCTCCGCGCTCGGCGCGATGGTGGCGCTGGATGCGTGGGCGGAGGAGCCCGCGACCACCACGGCAGACACGACTCCGAGCACGACGACTCCGAGCACGACGACTCCGAGCACGACGACTCCGAGCACGACGACTCCGA
>CALJLK010000162.1 GCA_937982655.1 uncultured Sandaracinus sp. | reverse complement strand
GAAGCCGAACGAACGAAGCCGAACGAACGAAGCCGAACGAACGAAGCCGAACGAAGCCGGCGTCTCCCGCCGACCCGGTTCGCGGCTCACTTCAGACGAGATCGCCATGATGACACCCACACCTTCCGCGCCCCTCCATCGACCCGAGCTGCTTCGTGCGAGCCGAGAGTACGTCCTCGCGCACGAGCTGGAGGCGTTCGTGCGCGAGCGCTTCCGGGTTCGCGACGACGACGGCGCGTTCTCGCGTACGACCAACCTCTGGGAAGAGGGCTACGTCGACAGCGCCGGCGTGGTGGAGGTGCTCGCGTTCCTCGAAGAGAAGATCGGCGCGCGGCTCCCCGAGGATCTCCTCTTCGAGCCGGCCTTCGCGACGATCGACGGCATGGCGCGCATCTCGCTCCACTACGCGCGCTGAGCTCGTCTGGCGGACCTTTCGCGCGAGACGCCCGATCGACCGGGTCCCCTCGACGTCGGAGCCATCGCGCCCTACACCCTCGCGCCGTGAACGACTTCGACGACGGTGGCAAGCACCGCGGCCCCGCGCACAGCTCTCCCTACGGCCTGAGCCGGCTCGCGCCCGCGATCACGTTGGTCGACGTCGCGGCCGAGATCCAGCGCGCGGACGAGATGATCGGCGCGGTGACCGCCTCGAAGCTCGACGTAATCGCCGAGCAGATCCGTCGGCTGCAAGAGCAGGCGCGCGTGATCCTCGACGACGCCAAGCGCGATCTGGAGCTGCATCGCGCGCGCTGCGCGTTTCCGCGCCTCGTCGGCAAGACCTACCACCTCTACGAGAAGCGCGACGGGGATCTCTACTGGTCGATGGTCTCGCCGGACGAGTGGGGCGGCGAGCCGCCGCATGCGTTTCGAGGGAGCTACCGGCTCGAGGGCGATCAGAGTTGGACCCGAGCGGACGACGGCGACGCGACCGAGCGGACCTCGATCGACGCCCGCGCGGTGCTCGCGCAGCTTCGCGGCTGACGGCTGGCGAGAGCCCCTTCGGGAAGCCGAAGCTGGTACCCTCTCGAGCTCGTGGTGCGCTCCACCTTCCGCACACTCGCCGCCCGATGCGTGCTCGCGTCGCTGCTCGTCGCCACCGTGGTGCAGGGCGCGACCTTCGCGCGCGCCCAAGAAGACGATGCGCGTGCCCTCTTCCGACGCGGCGCGGAGGCCTACGCCGACGAGCGGTACCCCGAGGCGCTCGAGGCTTTCGAGGCGTCGTACCGCGCGCGCGAGGTCCCGGTCGTCCTCTTCAACCTCGCGCAGACGCTCCGCGCGCTCGACCGCCCGGCGGAGGCGATCGAGGCGTACCGTCGCTACCTGCGCACCGACGCGGAGCTCGACGAGCAGCGACGCGCCGCGGTGGACGCGGTGATCGCGGAGCTCGCACCGCGGGTGAGCTTCGTACGGCTCGAGGTCTTCCCGGACGGTGCGGAGGTGCGCGTCGACGGCCGCGTGCTGGGAAGCGCGCCCTTCGACGATCGGGTCGCGATCGATCCGGGCGAGCGCCGCTTCGAGGCCAACGCCGACGGACACGTGGCGGCCGCGCGAACGGTGACGCTCGCGGTGGGCGAGCGCGCCACGGTGCGGCTCGCGCTGCGCGAGGAGGCGCCGTCGGGAACGCTGCGTCTGCGCGCGAACGTCGCCGGTGCCTCCGTCGCGGTCGACGAGGAGCCGCGCGGCGTGACCCTCGACACGGAGCCGCTGGAGCTCCGTCTCTCGATCGGACGCCACGAGCTCACGGTCGAAGCCGAGGGGCATCGGACACATTCCGAACGCTTCGAGCTCGCGCGCGACGAGGTGCGCGAGCTCGACGTGACGCTCGCGCGGCGCGAGTCGCTCGCCGGCAAGTGGTGGCTCTGGGCAGGCGTCGGGGGGGCCGTGGTGGTGGGTGTGGTGATCGCGCTCGCGGTGGCGCTCTCGGGCGGCGCGGATCCTCTGGAAGGAACCTTGCCCACGGTGGAGGCGCTGTGGGCGCGCTGAGCTTCTCGTGTGCGAGCGAGCCGAGCTCCCGGCGTGCGCGTGCGGTGCGACACGCGGTCTTCTCGCGCACGTTCTTCACGCGTACGGCTGCGCACACGCGCACGGCTGCGCACACACGCACGTTTCGGCGCGCCTCGCTCGTGCTCGCGCTCGCGCTCGTGGGCTGCGGCGGCGACGAGCTCACTCAGCTCTTCGCGTGTTACGCGATCGACGACGCGCTCGTCGCGAGCGACACCGTGGTGCGCCTCTGCGTGACCGAGGAGGGTGGCGGTCGTGTGTTCGGCTGCTCGGACACGCGGCTCTCCATCGCGCAGAGCGGTGGCCTCGTGAGCCAAGCGATCGTGCGCGAGGGCGCCGACGCCGTCTACTTGCGGCTCGACGGAGAGCTGGTGCGACCGACCGGCGGCGGCGGCACGCGCGTCGCGACCGTCTCGCAGGAGCTCCTCGTGCCCTTCGCGGACGGCCGCATCGTCGACGTCACGCTCCGACTCGACGCGCGCTGCGTGGATCGCCCATGCCCGACGGGTCAGACGTGCGTGGAGGGCGCGTGCGCGCCGATCGAGGTCAACGCGCGCTGCCTCACGAGCCACGGCGAGGCGCCTCCGGCGGACTGCACGGACCCACGCCTCGTCACGGCCTGCCCCGCGCCGTGATCAGGACGACTCGGTCGCGGCCTCGGTCTCCGACGCGGCCTCGGTCTCCGACGCGGTCTCGGTCTCCAACTCGGTCTCGGTCTCCAACTCGGTCTCGGACCCCGTCTCGGACTCCGTCTCGGTCTCGTACTCCGTCTCGGTCTCGGACTCCGTCTCGGTCTCCGACCCCGTCTCGGTCTCGGACTCGGACTCGGTCTCCACCAACTCCGCCAGCTCCGCCGCATCCAATCCCGCGTCCAGCTCGGCCGGCTCCACGCTCGGCTCGTGCTCGGGCGCAGCCTCGCCGCGATCAGCGCCTCTTCGCTCGCGAGCCGGATCGCCTCCAGCGATCCGAGTCGCTGCAGCAAGCGTTGGCGCGTCGTCGCGCCCACACCCTTCACGTCCTCCAGCTCGCTGTGGAAACGCCGCGCGGCACCGCGCCGTGAGCGGATGGCGTTGCTGAACCGGTGCGCTTCGTCGCGTGCGTGCGCGAGGAGCTGCAGCGCCGGCGTCCCATGTACCGGGATCGCGTTCTTCTGGCCGGGCAGGTACACACGGTCGACGACCTTCTCGGCCGGGTCGGCGGGTTCAGCCGCCGACTTGCCGCCCTTCGCGAGCTTGCTCTCTCGCTCCTTCGCGAGGCCCACCACGGGGAAGCTCGGGACGTTCAGGTCGCGCAGCGCGGCGAGCGCGACCCCGAGCTGACCTTTGCCGCCGTCGACCACGAAGAGATCCGGAAGCTCCCAGCCCGCTTCTTCGTCGCGTCCACGCCGAAACCGCCGCGAGAGCACCTCGTACATCGAGCCGTAGTCGTCGCCGCCTTTGGCGCGCTTCACGCGGAACGAGCGGTACCCCTTCTTGTCGGGAACTCCGTCCGAGAACGACACCACCGCCGCGACCGCGTCTTCGCCGCCGAGGTGCGAGACGTCGATGCACTCGATGCGGCGCGGGAGCTTCGGCAGGTGCAGGCGCTTCTGGATCTGCGCGAGCCGCTCCTCCACGTCCTTCTCCGCGAGGCGCTTCTCGCGGAACGCATGCGCCGCGTTGTCCATCGCCATGTCGACGAGCTTCCGACGCGCCTGTCGGTTCGGGACCACGATGCGCGGCGGCTTCTTGCCTTGGGCGCGACGCGCCTCGCCCAGTACCTCCGCGAGCCCGTCCATCGCCTCCACGGGAAGCGGCAGCACGATCTCGTCCGGCACCGAGGCGCGCGCGTACCACTCGGCCACGAAACGCGCGACGAGCTCGTCGTCCGGGAGCGACACCCCGCGCAGGTCGAAGGTGCGCACGCCGACCAGACGCCCGCCGCGCAGGATGAGCACCGCGACCTCCGCCTGATCGGCTTGGCGGAAGTAGCCGAGCACGTCCTGATCGAGATCCTTCACGGTGGTGACGCGCTGGTCCTCGCGCGCGCGATCGACGGCGCGGATTTGATCGCGGTAGAGCGCCGCGCGTTCGTATTGGAGGTCCTGCGCTGCGACCTTCATGCGTTCGGTGAGCTCGTCGACCAGCTCGTCGTGCCGACCGTCGAGGAAGCGCGCGACGCTGCGCACTTGGAGCGCGTAATCATCGCGATCGACGTCGTAGACGCAGGGGCCGGGGCAGCGCTTGATCTGGTATTGAAGACAGGGTCGTGATCGGTTCTTCAGCTCGGTGTCCGAGCAGGTGCGGAGCTGGAAATGCCGATTGACGAGCCGGAGGGTCTGCCGCGCCGCGGTGGCCGAGTGGTAGGGCCCGAAGTAGTGCGCTCCGTCGGGTCGCGGCCGCCGAACGACCTCCAGCCGCGGCCAATGCGCCTTCGGATCCAGCCGCAGCGACAGGTACTCCTTGTCGTCGCGGAGCTTCACGTTGTAGCGGGGCTGGTGCTCCTTGATGAGCTGGTTCTCGAGGAGCGCGGCTTCCTTTTCGGTGTCGGCGACGAAGGTCTCGATGTCGACGAGCTCGTCCTCGAGCCGCGCCACGAACGCGCGCACGTCGGAGGTGCCGGGCTGGAAGTACGAGCGCACGCGGGAGCGCAGCGAGCGCGCCTTTCCGACGTAGAGCACGACGTCGCGCGCGCCGCGGAACACGTAGACCCCCGGCTGCGCGGGCAGGGTCTCGAGCTTCTCTCTCACGCGTTCGGAGAGGCCACGGTCGGCGGGCGGCATGGACGACGGAGGATGGAGCCCCCCTGCGACACGGCAAGTGCCCAGACGCGAACGCTGCGCGGAAGCGAGCACCGCCCGCACCGCTCCCGGCATTCACGCGTGCATGGAGCGGCGCACGACACCTTCGATCACGTGCGCGCGCGTCGGGCGCGGCGCGCGACACCTTCGATCGCGACGAAGGTCGACGCGGGGACGATCAATCGCAACGATCGTCGACCCGTCGACGTGCGCGCTCGCAGCGATCGCGGCCGTCCTCGCAGCGATCTTCGGTGACGTGATCGTCCGGGTGATCGCCCGCGATCGAGCAGATGCGCTCTCCGAGATCGCAGATTCGGTCGCGTAGGTCGCGCGCCGCATCGCAGTCCACCGACGCGAGCCCGAGCGCGTCGTGGAGGGTGTCCTCGGTGTCGACGAGGCGCGCCCACGCGCTGCCCGCGGTGGCGTTGCCGCCCACCGTGCGCACGGAGTCGGAGGTCGAGCGTCCGACGACGACCGTCTCCACCGTCGTGCTCTGCGGCACGTCCTGCGAGACGGGCGCTGGCGAGGTGCCCGGCGCGGTGGGTGCGCGGGGTGGCGCTTCGCTGGGCACCGCCCCACCGTACGTCGACTCCGTCGCGGGCGCGTCGTCGACCTCACGCTCGGCGCGCGGCATGTCCGAGCCCGTGCTCACCGACGTCGCTTGTCCCGACGCACCCGACTCCGCAGGCTCGGGCGAGGAGCTGCGCATCGCACAGCCGGCTCCGAGCAGGAGCACGAGCGCGATCGGCAGTCTAGCAGCCCGTTGAAGAACCTCGTTCTTCAACGGAGCCGCGTGTTTTGGGGGAG
>CALJLK010000161.1 GCA_937982655.1 uncultured Sandaracinus sp. | reverse complement strand
GGTGGCCATGCACGCGGCGCTCGAAGGCTTCTTGGAAGGCGCCGAGCGTCTCGTGGACGGCAAGGGGCACCCGACGGCCTTCGGGGAGGAGCACCCGGACGCGCCGGGGCTCTACTTCGTCGGCTACCGAAACCCGCCGACGGGCGCGATCCACGACATCGCGAAGGAAGCGGTGCGGGTCGCCAAGTCGATCGCCGACGCGGCGACGACGTCGTCGAGCGCGAGCACGAGCGCGACGTCGTCCAATGCGACGAAGTCGGCGGCTGACCCCGCCGACTCGGGCAAGAAGAAGGGAGCGCGCACGTGAGCATGCCGCCCGAGCTCGACTTCTGGCATCCGGTCCTGACGAGCGAAGAGCTCGACGACGCACCGAAGAAGGTGCGTTTGATGGGGATCGACGTCGCGGTGTTTCGCACGGAGAAGCGGCCGCTGCGCGGTGGCGGATCGGTGGGCGCGGTGCTCGATCGGTGTCCGCACCGCGGAGCGTCGCTCTCGAACGGCGCGGTGCGCGATCGCTGCGTGGTCTGCCCCTACCATGGCTGGAAGTGGGCGGCGGACGGGACGGGAGCGAGCCCGGGCAACCCGGACGGCGACTTCCGCACGCAGGCCTTCGACGCGATCGAGAGCGACGGCGCGATCTGGATCAAACGCGCCGGCACCGCGGTGCCTTTTCCGCGCTTCGACGTGGCGGGGTTTCTCGAGATCTCGCGGATGCGGCGGCGGGTGAACGCGCCGCTGGAGGTGGTGCTCGACAACTTCATCGAGGTCGAGCACACGGGCAACGTCCACTACGTGCTCGGCTACGACACGCAGCGGCTCGGCGAGGTGATCTGCCGGGTGGAGACGACGCCGGAGTCGGTGCGGGTCTACAACCAAGGGCCGCAGAAGCCGATGCCCTGGGTGTTGCGGAAGCTCTTCCGGTATCCGCCCAACGCGCACTTCGTGGACGATTGGGTCACTCAGTTTTCTCCGGTGCGCTCGGTCTACGATCAATACTGGATCGATCGGATCACGGGCGAGCGGGGGGGCGACTTCCTGCGCAACACGGTCTTCTTCGTGCCGGTGGACGCGCAGACGACGGAGCTCTTCGTGTTCGTGTACGCGGAGGCGACCGCGTGGGGGCGCTTCGGCTTGAACCTCGCGTTGCTGAAGCCGCTCACCGCGTGGCTCGGCAAGCTCGAGATCGAAGCGGACGTGAAGATGATCGAGGGGCTCGCGGACAAGTCTCCGGAGATTCGGGGCAACCTGCTCGGTCGCTTCGATCGGGGACCGATCGCGGCGCGCAACCGGATCCGTCGCATCTACCGGCGCGGCGTCGAGGGGCTCGCCTCGGTGCGGAACGAGGGCAGCGAAGACTGACGGTGAGGCGGCGACCCGTCGTTCGACTGTCGCAACGATTCATCTACGTCGTGGCCGCGGCGCAACCGCGGCGCCAGAGAGTGGTCCGGAGGTTCCACTCATGCGTTCGTTCATCTCGTTCTCTCTCGTTCTCGCGCTCGTCGGCTGTGAAGACCCCGCGGACTCGGTGCCGGCGGCGGAGGTCACGGAGAGCCCGTCGGCCATGGCAGAGGCTCCGACCGCGGAGGAGCCGGCGGCCGAAGCTCCGGCCGCGATCGAGACGCTCGCGCTCTCTCCCGCACAGACGACGATCGGGTTCGTCGGTTCGAAGGTCACCGGCAGCCACGACGGCGGCTTCCGCGAGTTCGCGGGCACCATCGCGTTCGATCCCTCGGCGCCGGAGCGGAGCCGCATCGAGGTCACCATCCAGACCGCGTCGCTCTTCTCGGACAACGAGGACCTGACGGCCCACCTCAAGAGCCCCGATTTCTTCGGGGTGGAGGAGTTCCCGACCGCGCGCTTCGAGTCGACCTCGATCCGTGCGGGCGGCGAAGGCAACGCGACCCACACCATCACCGGCCAGCTCACGCTGCACGGCCAGACGCAGACGATCACCTTCCCCGCGACGGTGAACGTGACGGATTCGGCGGTGACCGCGACCTCGGAGTTCAGCATCGAGCGTCAGCAGTTCGGCATGGTCTACCCCGGCCGCGCGGACGACCTCATCCGCGACCGCGTGGTGATCAAGCTGAGCCTCACCGCGCCGCGGAGCTGAGCGCAGCAGACGCCGAACGAGAACGAGCCGGCCAGGCCCTCTGGTCGGCTCGTTTCGTTGCCGTCGAGTCCACGTGATCGCGGTCGTCGGGCGTGAACGTGGTCGTGGTCGTGGACGTGGTGGACGGCGACGTGGTCGACCGAAAAAGAATCCGAGATCGAAGCAAAGAGAAACTCGAGACAGAGTCCGAGACAGAGTCCGAGACGGTCAGCCCTTCTTCAGCAGCTTCGCGGCCTCCACCGCGCCGTAGGTGAGCACGCCGTCCGCGCCTGCGCGCTTGAAGGCCATCAGGCTCTCGAGCAGGACCTTCTCCCACGCGAGCCAGCCACGATCCGCCGCGCCGCGGTGCATCGCGTACTCGCCGCTCACTTGGTAGACGAGGGTCGGCAGGCCGAACGTCTCCTTCACGCGGTAGACGATGTCGAGGTAGGGGAGGCCGGGCTTGACCATCACCATGTCCGCGCCTTCCTCGACGTCGAGCGCGACCTCGCGCAGCGCTTCGTCGCCGTTGGCTGGATCCATCTGGTAGGTGCGTTTGTCGCCGGTGCCGAGGTTCGCGGCCGAGCCGACGGCGTCGCGGAAGGGGCCGTAGTAGGCGCTCGCGTACTTCGCCGCGTAGCTCAGGAGCTGCACGTCCGTGAAGCCCGCCGCGTCGAGCGCGTCGCGGATGGCGCCGATGCGGCCGTCCATCATGTCGCTCGGCGCGATCACGTCGCACCCGGCCTTCGCCTGGTTGATCGACTGCTTCACCAGCGCTTCGACCGTCTCGTCGTTGACGACGTAGCCGTCCTTCACGAGTCCGTCTTGGCCGTGCGTAGTGTAGGGATCGAGCGCGACGTCGCAGATCACGCCGAGACCGGGCGCGGCCTCTTTGATCGCGCGGGTGGCTCGGCAGACGAGGTTGTCGGGGTTCCAGGCTTCTTCGCCGCCCTCGCTCTTCTTCTCGGGCGGCGTGGCCGGAAAGAGCGCGATGGCGGGGATGCCGAGCTCGGCCGCTTCCTGCACCGCTTCGACGAGCCGATCGACGCTGTGGCGGAACACGCCGGGCATCGAGTCGATCGGCGTCCGTTCGCCGTGCCCTTCACGCACGAAGACCGGCCACACGAGATCGTCGGCGGTGAGCGTGCGCTCGCGGACGAGGCGGCGAGACCAGTCGGTGCGGCGGTTGCGGCGAGGGCGCGTGCGCGGGAAGGCGGGCATGGCGCGGACGATAGCGCCGTTCCGTCGGAGGGCGATCGCGTCCGTTCGCGCGAGGACGCCGAATCGCGCGAACGAGACGGATGCGTCGCGGCCCACCCGACGATGCCGGATGGGCCGCGACGACCGTGGAGCGCGCGTCAGCGCAGCGCGTTCCAGTTGGCGCGCGGCCAGGTGCGCGCGCCCCAGTCGATGAGCGACGAGAGCACCGACGACGGGACCCCGATCTCTCGCAGGCGCGGGATGGCGCGGTAGGTGTTCCGACCTTGCAGGGGCCCGAGGTCGAAGATGTTTCCGCGCGAGGGCGCGGCGCTGAAGTTCGTGCTGTCGCGTGGCTGCACGGCGGAGTTGCGCGTCGCGGCGGCCCAGTTCGCGGCCGTCGCGTTGTTCGCGTCGGCGACGAAGTTCTCGATCATCGCCTGCGCGAGCCGTGCGTGAAGCGTCCGACCGACCGAGTCTTGCGCGTTGGAGCGACCGTCGCGCGGGCTGAAGTAGATGTACGGCTGCGCGGTGCGCAGATCGAGACCTGCTTCCACGCCGTAGCGACCGTTGGTCTGGAGCTGGCGTTGCTTGATGAGGCCCGCCCAGAACCGGTAGCCCTGGTCGACGTTCGAGGCCGACTGGAGCAGCTCCACGTGGCTGTAGACGTACGCGAAGTGGTTCGGCATCTCGCGTCGGTAGCCAGGGTCGAGCATCATGTTGAGGTGGTACCAGGAGTTCGTCTCGACGAGCCCCGACACCATGCTCTGCCCATAGTAGTGGCGGCTGTTGTGCCCCGTGAAGTGCGGCGGACGATCGAAGACGTTGCGACCTTCGACCACCCAGCCTCGCTCGGCGGCGTTCACGCAGCGGCCGCCCGCGCAGATCGGGCTCGTCATGCGCAGACCTTCTTCTTCGAGATCGTTCGTGTGGACGATCTCCCACTGCTTGACGGAGAGCCACGCCGCGAGGCCGCGCTTGGCGATCTCGAAGGGCTCGACGTTGGCGCGCGTGCGCGTGCCGCTGCAGTTCGAGCTGGTGAACGTGTGCGGCGTCGGGAGGCGGAGCTGGGAGAGGACCGCGCCGTTGAGGCCACGCCACGGCTCGCCGTTGCCGCTCTCGCCGTTCGCCATGCAGTTGAGGTTGCGCTGCAGCCACGCCTTGATGCGGATGGTCATGCGCCCGATCGTCGTGGGGTTCGGATCCGCGCGCGCGACGTCGTAGAGGTACGTGTAGTACGGGCGTCCGACGCCGTTGCCGGAGTGATCGGCGCGCACCGCGGCGGCGTCGATGTCGAACGCGTCGTCCGGGTGGATGTGCGGGAGCCACTGGTTCCACTCGGGCATCGGCAGCGAGACCGGGAGCTCGCGCAGGTTCAGCGTGCCGTAGCGATCGACGACGCGACGCACTTCGTCGAGCGAGGTGCCGCGCGGGAAGAGGTAGGGCGCGAGGTCGGCGTCCTCGTCGAGGATCGCGTCCACGCCCGCGCCCGCCGCCCACTCGTAGACCGGGCGCCGATCCATGCCGGGACCGGGCTGGTAGGTCGGGTTCCACGGGCGCGCGGAGGACACGACGGGCACGTCGCGGGTGCGCACGTAGGACGCGATGTTCGCGCCATCAGCCGCGGACAAACGGTGGAACTTCGCGCGCTCGATGATCGAGTGATTCGAGAAGTTGAAGTACGCGAGGTCACGCGCGTCGCGGGCGTGACAGTCCGCGCACGAGGCGACGATCTCGCCGTCGACCGGGCCACCGCCGAGCCGTCCGTCGAGCGCGTCGACCCCCGGATCGTAGAGCCGGTTGCGCGCCGACCAGAGGTTGCGCCCGGCGGTGATGTTCGCGTCGTTCGTGGAGGGCGGACGCCAGGTCGTCGGATCGTCGTGAACGACGTCGCGCTCCGCGAGCACACGATTCGTGAGCGATCCGCCGCGCAAGAAGTTCACGTCGAGGATGCGGAAGCCGATGCTCGGCGGCGCGGGCGTCACGTGCTCGAAGGTGATCGTGTTGAGGCCGCGCACGAGGCCGGTCACCGGCACCATCAGGCGCGTGGTGCGGAAAGCGCCGCCGATGCCGCCGTAGTCGGCCTCCGCGCCGAGCACGACGACGTTCGGGTTGCCGACGAGGCGAGAGCCGCCGGTGTAGTGTTTGAGTGGGATCGAAGAACCGCCATTGAGGCGAACGGTCGCCTTCACCTTCGACGCATCGCCGTCGAGCGCTTCTTCGTGGTAGCCGCAGGCGTTGCAGCGCACGTAGAGGTGCGTGATGCCGGTGGGGTCGTCGATCTGGAACTGAGCGGAGACGCGGGTGCCGGCGGGGCCCATCACCTCGATCGGCAGCGGGATGCGCGGTCGCGTGGTGCCGCCGCCGGGAGGCGGCGCGACGGGCGCGCCCCAGACCTGCACCTCGGCGAGCGAGAGGATGCCGTTGCCGCGAAGGCGAACGCGGACCGCGTAGACGTCGTCGGTTCCGAAGGTGAGCTCGGTCGAGGCGCCCGCGACGGCGGCGTGGCGTCGCGTGGCGATCACGGCGTCGGCGGCGTTCAGCAGCTCGACGTCGAAGTCGACGAGGCGCTCGGCGCAGCAGTCGGTGCGGTTGAAGATCGTGACGCGCTCGACGCGATGGCGTCCGTCGAGGTCGACGAGCCACCACGGGCGCGTGGTGGACGTGGTGTGGGTCACCGAACGGCCGTCGAAGCGACCGCTCGTGTTGCCGTCGACCGCGCGATCGGCGGAGGCGCCGAAGTCGACCGAGATCTGACTGGCGGGCTTGCGGAGCGCGACGTTCTGCAGAGTCGTGGGCGGCGGCGCGGCGGGCGCGCGGGTGCGAAGTCGTGCGCTCGGGACGACGGTCTCGGTGGAGGCGCCGGGCGGCACGTGACGGAGCTGCACCGATGCGGCGCCGCGGTCTTCGTAGTACTCGAGCCGAATCGGGTAGGCGCGGCCGGCGACGAGGTCGATCTCGCCGCGCAGGGTGACCGGTCCGCTGCGCCAGCCTTCGAGCAGCGGTGCGCCGGCGAGGTCTCCGACCCAGAGCCGCAGGCCGTCGTCGGAGGTGACGGCGAAGCGATGCCGGCCGCTGCGCTCGGCGACGTAGACGCCCTCCCAGCGCACGGAGAATGCGTCGACCGGCAGGCTCGGGTCGGCAGAGCCGCGGGCCCAGTCGAAGTCGATCGTCGGATCGACTCGAACGAGCGGTGCACCCGAGAAGTCGCGTGAGCGGAAGTACGAGCCGACGAGCCCGGGCTCCGCGGCGGGACGCTCGGTCCGAAGCTGCGTGCGCGGGACGATCGGCTCGTTGGCGCCGGCGGGCAACGAAGGCGGCGCGCAGCGGAGCTCCATCAGCGCGGCGCCGCGGGCGTCGAAGTACTCGATGCGCAGCGAGTAGAGCTCACCGGCGACGAGATCGATCGTGCCGCGCACGGTGGTGGCGGCTTGGTTGCGCCAGTTCTCGACGAGCGGCTCGGGGTCGTCGCCGACGAAGAGACGCACGCCGTCGTCGGAGCGCACGGCGAAGCGATGCGGGCCGGTCTCTCGCGCGAGGTAGAAGCCTTCCCAACGCGCGGAGAAGCCGTCGACGGGCAGGCCTGCCGCGGGTGCGTTTCGGCCCCAGTCGAAGTCGACGATCGCGTCGACGCGCGTCAGGGCCTCGCCAGTGAGGTCGACGTTGCGGAAGTACGTCGCGCGAAGGCCGTCCTGGCCCGCGAGCGACTCGTCGGCCCCGTCGACGGCACGGGGAGCGTCCGGATCCAGCTCGGACACACACCCGGAGGTGAGGCACCCGAAGGCGAGCCCGAGAGTGAAGACGAAGCGGCGAACGTGCATGCGAACCTCCTGCGAGACGAACGACGACGCGCGAGACGGAGCGTCGCGACGCGGCGATCGCTCGAGAGGAGCGAGCCGTCGTCTCGGGACGCGCCGAGTCGGTGTCTCGGAGGACGTGCATTGCAGCGCACATGCCGCGACGATTCGCGAGGTGGCCGAAAGGCGTTGTGCAAAGGGTTGCACCTCGTGGCGTGCGCGACGGACCGAGCGGGGTACGGAAGACCTCACGCAGCCGGCGCGACGTTCGAACACGACACGAAGCTCGAACGAATCGCGGCGTGCGCTCCTCCGCGACGAACGCCGGCAGGAGCGGCAGCGCGACGGGTCCGAACCCCGCCACTTCGAGCTGCGG
>CALJLK010000160.1 GCA_937982655.1 uncultured Sandaracinus sp. | reverse complement strand
ATGGACGACGACGCATCGGACTGGACGGGGCTCTCGGAGGACGAGGCGCGTGCGCGCATGCTCGTGGACGGTCCGAACGAGCTGCCGTCCGAGCGGCGTCGTGGGGTGTGGCGCATCGCGTTGGAGGTGGTGCGCGAGCCGATGTTCCTGCTGTTGATCGCGGCTGCGACGCTCTACTTCGTCTTCGGCGACGTGCAGGAGGCGCTGACGCTGCTGGGCGCCGTGGTGGTGGTGCTCGCGATCACGATCGTGCAGGAGGGGCGCACCGAGAAGTCGATCGCCGCGCTCCGCGATCTGTCGAGCCCCCGTGCGCAGGTGATTCGCGGCGGGGTGGTGCGGACGGTCGCGGGGCGAGAGCTCGTGCGCGGCGACGTGGTGAAGATCGCGGAGGGCGATCGGGTTCCGGCGGATCTGCTGCTTCGTCGTGGCACCGCGCTCGCGGTCGACGAGTCGTTGTTGAGCGGCGAGTCGGTGCCCGCGACCAAACACGCGGACGCGAAGGCGACGGCGCTCGGCGCGGTGGGCGAGTCGTTGGCCGCGCTCTGGTCGGGGACGCTCGTCGTCGGCGGGCGCGGGGTCGCGGAGGTGATGGCGACCGGCGCGCGATCGGAGCTCGGCCGCATCGGCGCCTCGCTCGTGTCGGTGGAGAAGGAGCGCACGCCGCTGCAGCGGGAGGTCGACCTCGTCGTCAAGCGCATGGCGGTGCTCGGGCTCGTCGCTTCGGCCGGCGTGGTGATCGCGACGGGGCTCACGGGCACCGATTGGCTGCACGCGATCTTGGCGGGGATCACGCTCGCGATGTCGCTCTTGCCCGAAGAGCTGCCCGTGGTGCTGACGGTCTTCCTCGCGCTCGGCGCGTGGCGCATCGCGAAGAGCCGGGTGCTCACGCGGCGCGTGACCTCGGTCGAGACGCTCGGCGCGGTGCACGTGCTCTGCACCGACAAGACCGGGACGCTCACCGAGAACCGCATGACGATCCAGGTGCTGCGGACGGCGGAGCTCGAGCACGTGGTGGACGACGGCGAGCTGCCGGAGGAGGTCCACGCGCTCGTCGAGGTGGGCATCCTCGCGAGCCCGCGCGATCCGTTCGATCCGATGGAGAAGGCCTTCCACGCGCTCGGTCAGAAGCGCCTCGGAGGGACCGAGCATCTGCACCCGAGCTGGGAGGCGGTGCGCGAGTACCCGCTGACGGCGGAGTTGCTCGCGGTGACCTACGCGTGGCGTCCGAGCGATGGCGGAGCCACTGAGTCGGCGGGGTCAGCGGCCGACGGAGCCACTGGGTCGGCGGGCCTCGTGGTCGCGACGAAGGGCGCGCCCGAAGCGATCTTCGAGCTCTGTCATCTCGACGACGAGACGGCGAAGGTTTGGCGCGAGCGGGTGGATGCGATGGCGGCGCGAGGGCTCCGGGTGCTCGGCGTCGCGCGGAGTCGCGGCACGCTCGTGAAGGAGCCGAGTCATCCGCACGAGCTGGATCTCGATCTCGTCGGGCTCGTCGGGCTCGCCGACCCGCTGCGCAGCGACGTCGCGGAGGCGATCGCGACGTGTCGGACCGCGGGGATTCGGGTGTTGATGATCACCGGCGATCACGCGCTGACCGCGCGGGCGATCGCGACCGAGGCGGGGCTCGCGGACGGCGAGGTGACGACGGGGCCCGAGATCGAGGCGATGGACGACGAGGCGCTCGCGAAGCGGCTCGCGACCGCGACGGTGATCGCGCGCGCGGTGCCGGCGCACAAGCTGCGGATCGTGCGCGCGCTGCGGGCGAGCGGCGCGATCGTCGGCATGACGGGCGACGGCGTGAACGACGCGCCGGCGCTGAAGGCGGCGGACATCGGCATCGCGATGGGCAAACGCGGAACCGACGTCGCGCGCGAGGCGGCCGCGCTGGTGCTGGTGGAGGACGACTTCGGATCGATCGTCGACGCGGTGCGGATCGGTCGGCGCATCTACGACAACCTGCGCAAGGCGGTCGGCTACATCCTCGCGGTGCACATCCCGATCGCGGGCGTCGCGCTCGTGCCGGCGTTGCTCGGGTGGGGGCCGCTGCTCTTCCCCGCGCACGTGGTGTTCCTCGAGCTGATCATCGATCCGACGTGCAGCGTGGTGTTCGAGATGGAGCCGGCGGAAGAAGGCGTGATGAAGCGGCCTCCGCGCGGTCGCGACGAGCACCTCTTCGAGTGGCGTCGGATCCTCTTCAGCGCGGCGCACGGGATCACGGTGCTCCTCGGCGCGCTCGCGATGTTGTGGTGGCACGCGGACGCGTCGCTGGAGCTGCGGCGGACGCTGGCCTTCGTGGTGCTCGTGGCGGGCAACCTCACGATCGTCGTCGCGAGCCGAAGCACGGATCGCCCGTTCTGGACGAGCTTTCGTCGAAGGAACCGCGCGCTCTGGGCGATGGCGATCGGGGTGCCCGCGGTGCTCGCGGTCGTGCTCTTCGTGGGGCCCGTGCGCGCTCTGTTCGCGCTCGACGTCGCGACGTGGCCGCAGCTCGGAGCCGCGCTGCTCGTGGCGGTGGTTCCGGTGCTCGTGCTCGACGTCGGGAAGGTCTTCCTACGGACCCGGCGGTAGCGCGCGCGTGCAGATCGCGACGCGCGGGGTGCGTGGCTGGCCGTCGAGCGAGCAGGGGAAACGTGCGTCGCGGAGGGCTTCGTTCAGGCAGGCGTGGCTCTCCGCGCTCGCGCCGAAGAAGCGCACTTCGGCGACGCTTCCGTCGGGGCGGACTTCGAGGGCGACGTCGTGACGCGCGGTGTGAGGGTCGCAGGCGAGGATCGCGGCGCGGCGCTCGCGCAGGACGTCGTCGACGCGGAGCCACGGATCTTCGTCGGCGAGATCGACGACGCGGAAGCGGGTGTCGAGGCCGAGGCCGACGATGCCGGACATGCCGATCGACATGCGTCGCAGGCGGGGGATCGCGGCGAGCCACGCGTCGGCGTCGGTGCCTTCGAGGATCGCGTCGAGCGGGAGCGGCGGCGCGGGCGGGGCGACGCGATCGAAGCTGAGCAGGAGGCGATGACCACAGACGGGCTCGCCGCCGTCGGTGTTCGCGTCGCATTGGTGGAAGCGTGCGAGCGACGCGGTCTCGAGGTTCGGGTGACGCGCGCGGAGCACGGTGACGAGCGCGGGCTCGCCGGCGCACTGCGCGGTCTCTTCGGACACGCGGCGTGAGTCGCGCAGTGCTTCGGCGGCGAGGGTCTCGGACCACGGGAGCACGTTGCGGTGACCGAGGCGTCGCAGGCGCGCGATCAGCGCTTCGGCGAGGCGCGCGCGGACCTCGGGGACGTCGAGGGGCGCCGTGCTCGGGAGCAGCAGCGCGATCTTCGCGGGGCGGCGTCGATCGGGATCGGGCAACGTGGGCGGGGTGAGCGCCTCCGGCTCGCAGCCGTCGAGCCAGTCGGTGGGCGCTTCGCTCGTGTCGTTCGCGCTGGTGTCGTTCGGGCGCGTGTCGTTCGCGCTGGTGTCGTTCGCGCTCGTGTCGTTCGGGCTCGTGTCGTTCGCGTCTTCGTCCGAGGTGGGCGTCGCGTTCGGTTCGGCGCCCGACGTCGAGCTCTCGGAGGGGGCTTCGGGGCTCGCGGGAGCCGCGCACGCGACGAGGAGAACGAGCCAGCAGAGAGACCGCATGGCGCGAGCGTGAAGGATCGGGACGCGGGTCGTACAGCAGATCGCGCGGAACTTCGGTGCGTGTGAGCGGTCCGAGCGCGGTGCTCGCAGCGCACGGGCTCGGCGGGCGATCGACGCGGAGCGCTAATGCCGTGTCGCGCTCGCGTGCATGGGCACCACGAGGTGCTCGAAGGCTTCCATCGTCGGAGCGAGGACGGGCTGGGGCACGAGGCCGAGCGTGACGAGCACGGCGCCGACGAGGCCGAGCACGAAGCGTTCGCGGCGCGTGAGGTCGCCTTCGCCGGTGCGGCGCGTGCGGCCGCCGAAGAGGCGGAAGGCGATGCGGAGGACCGCGATGCCGTTGATGGCGGTCGCGAGCACCATCACGACGCCGACCCACGGACGCGCTTCGAGGGTCGCGTGGAAGACGAGGTCTTCGGCGACGAAGGCGAGCGTGCCGGGGAGGCCGATGCTCGCGAGGCCGAGCATGAGGGTCGCGCCGGCGAGCGCGGGGGTGCTGGAGAAACCTCCGCTCTCGACGTCGAGGCGCAACGGGCCGCGGCGCGCTTCGGTGGCGGAGATCGCGAGGCCGAAGCCGGTCTGCGCGAGGCCGACGGCGACGATGACGAGGAGCGCGCCGGTGGCGCCGAGCAGGCCGCCGTCCGCGAGGCCGAGGAGCACGAGCGCCGACTGGCTGACCGCGAGGTAGCCGAGCGCGCGACGCGCGGAGCGTTGGCCGAGCGCGAGCGCGGCGCCGTAGAGCATCGTGACGACCCCGAGCACGTCGAGGAGCCACGACGCGGAGCCACCGAGCGGATCGGCGACCACCCAACGCGCGAGCACGTAGGCGCCGAGCTGGGGTTGCACGAAGACGAGCGCGGAGCCGAGGGGGGCGCGCACGAAGAAGCGAGGCACCCACGCGTGGAAGGGGAAGATGCCTTCGCGGACCATGATGCCGAGCACGAGGAGTGGCGCGGCGAACGACTCGAGCGCGGCGAGCTTGGCGACCACGACGCCGGCGAGCACGAGGGTGGAGCTCGCGAGGTGCTGCACGAGGAAGATGCGGAAGCCGCGGCGACCGCGGAGCTCGGCGAGCATCGGTACGCCCGAGAGGATCCAGAAGATCGCGAGGGTCAGCGGCGTGCGCGCGGCGAGGAGCGCGAGCGAGAGCGCGACGTTCGCGAGCAGGCGCGCGAAGTAGTGCCCGTGGCCGCGGCGCGGACGATCGTGCGTGCGAACCGTGGCGTCGCCGCCGAGGTCCGCGCCGCCGCTCGCGAAGCGGTTCGGGGTGCCGAGCACGACCGCGAGACCGATCGCGACGACGAAGGGCGCGAGCGGGGCCGAGAGGTGATCGAGGCCGAACGCGAGCGGGGACCATGCGTGGAAGTGCATGGTGGGCCCCTCGACGCGCCCGAAGAACGCGGCGAGGACGGCGAGCGCGAGGCCGAGGGTGGCGCCGGTCGCGGCGCGCACGCGGGCGACGCGCGCGTCGGGCGCGACGTGGGTGAGCGCGCTCGCGATCGCGAGGGCGACGATCGGCACGAGCGCGATCCACGTGGACATGGCGTTCATCGCGACACCTCGGCGGTCTCGTGGGACGGCACGGCACGCGCGATCGCGCGGGGCTCCGTCTCGGGGAGGATCTCGTCTTCGAACGCGGCGCGCCGGTCGAGAGCGGCCGCGACCTGCCGGTCGATGCGATCGCCGGTGGCGGCGAGGGTGGAGGCGCGCGCGACGAGCCAGGCCGCGAGCGCGTCGAGCCCCGCTCGAGCGAGCGCGACGCGGTGCAGGCGCGTGCGGAGCGACGCGGGGAGCATGCGCTCGTAGTGCGCGCCGGTCGCGGGGACGCTCGTCCCGAGCTCCGCTTCGAGGCGCTGATGGTCGAGCAGCAGCGACGGCGCGCGGAGCAGCTCGAGCGTTCGAAGCGTGGCGTGACCAGCGACGTGCACGAGCGCGAGGGTGGTCCAGCCGAAGCCGATCTCCACGAAGATCAGGCCGACTTGGGCGACCGAGGCGTACGCGAGGCTGCTCTTGGCGTCCGTCTGCGCGCGGCCGACGAAGGTGCCGAAGAACGCGCTCGTCGCGCCGACGATCACGATCGCGGTGCGCGCAATGGTGGACGAGTCCCAGAGCGGCGCGGTGCGAATCAGGAGGTACGCGCCCGCGTGCACGGAGAGGGCGCCGTAGAAGATCGCGGACGACGGAGTCGGGCCCTCCATCGCGCGTGGCAGCCAACCGGAGAAGGGGTATTGCGCGCTCTTGCCGAGGGCGGCGAAGAGCAGGAGCAGGCCGAGCGCGGTGGCGCCGCCGACGGTGACCGGGGCCGCGAACGCGGCGGGGAGCGAGCCGGTGCCGGTGAGGTGGTGCAACACGACGAGCGCGGTGAGGAGCGCGGCGTCGCACACGCGGTAGATGGCGAACGCGAGCAGACCGTGGCGCACGGGGCCGCTGCGCTCGCGGTAGAAGGCGATGAGCAGCGCGGAGGTGATGCCGACGAGCTCCCAGCCGATGAAGAGCAGATCGAGGCTCTCTGCGAGCACGAGGAGCGAGAGGCCCGCCGCGAAGAGCATGAGCAGCTCGAAGAAGCGGCCCGCGCCGCGCTCGCCTTCGAGGTAGCGCAGGCTGAACGCGCCGACGGTGCCGGAGAGCAACGAGGTGAGCACGAGGTAGACGAGCGAGGTCGCGTCGACGAGCACGCCGAGCTCGAAGCCGTAGTGCGGGGCGTGGGTGGCGTGCGCGGTGTTCTCGCTCGCCGCGTGCGCGAGCTGGGGCACGAGGTCGAACCAGCTCCCGAAGACGAAGTGCAGCGGCTCGAGCCCGCGCGCGACGAACACGACCGCGGCGGCGAGGCCGGCGGTGGTGGAGAAGAGGAAGGTGAGCTTCGCGACGCGCGCGAGCTGGCGATCGTTCGGCAGACGACCGAGCACTTCGAGGGTCGCGACGGTGCCGAACGCGAGCAGCGGGAGCACGACGGTGCTCGTCGCGAGGAGCGCGAGGACGAGATCGAGGCTCATCGCGACACCTCCGACGCGACCGGTCGGGTGGTTCGGCTCGCGGTGTCCAGCCTCGACTGCGAGAGGGTCGCGGGTTCCCCGATCGTCGCGAAGGGCAGGTGGTCGCGGCGACCGCGGTAGAGCGCGCCCGAGTGGGGGACGTGCGGCGGAGCGGTCTGCACCTCGTGGCGCGTGAAACCATCGTGCTCGAGGAAGTGCGCCTCTCCGGTGGTCGGATCGATCGCCGCGAGCAGGACCCAACGACCGGCCACGAGCCGCCGCACGACCTCGTTGCGCTCGGCGATCGCGAGCAGCGCCGCAGGGGTGCTCTCGACCACGAGCAGGAGCCGCACCGGCTCGTGCAGCTCGACCGTCTGCCAGTGCAGGCCGGTGCGTAGATCGCTGCCGTGTCCGTCCATCACGCCGAGCAGGCCCGTGATGTTGTGGGGGAGCTTCGTGCCCGAGCCGTGGCGCGCTTGGTCGACGCGCGAGAAGAAGTATTCGAGGTTGATGCCCGCGCCGACGGGACCGACCTGCGCGAGGAGGCGTTCGAGGGTGGAGCTCTTCGCGTCGTCGAGGGTGGGGTCGTACGAGATCAAGAACGCGCGCCGATCGAGGAAGAGACCACGCGAGATCGAGCGGCGTCCGACGATCGCGATCGCGTTGGTGGCGTGGCAGTACTCGGGGCGTGGCTGCGCGAGATCGACCGCGCGGGCCTGCGCGTGGCGCAACGCCTGCTTCGGGTCGAGATCGAGCGGGGCGTCGGGGAAACGTCGGCAACGCTCGTGCGCGTCGAGCGCGGAGGCGCGGGCCAAGATCGGATCGAGCGTGGCGAGGTGCGCGCGCGCGGGCTCGGGGAGACGATCGGTGTCGTAGCTCTCGAACGCGTCGGTCGCGGTGTCGTGGTACGCGCCGACGAAGGTCGTCGTTTCGGGGATCACGAGGCCCGACTCGGCGAGCTTGCGACGCACCTCGGGCGGGTTCGCCATCTGCGCGAGCGCG
>CALJLK010000159.1 GCA_937982655.1 uncultured Sandaracinus sp. | reverse complement strand
GTTCCGACCTGCCTGCGCGACCAAGCCGACCTTCATGTCAGTCGTAGACTCCGGCGAGCGTACGAACGAAGACCTCTTCCATCGTCTCGCAGTATCGGGGCCACGACAGCATGCGTGCGACGGACTGCGCGGCACGCGCGATTCGGATGCGGGTGTCTTCATCCGACGCGGCGGTCACGATGCGGTCCGCGATGCTCGTCGGATCGCCGAATCGAGCGACGTAGCAGCTCCGGCCATCCTGGAAGAGCTCAAGTGTCGTCGCGGTTTCGTTGACGATCGAGGGGATCCCGGCCGCCGCACACTCCGTCGTGACCTGGCCCCACGTCTGGCCTCGCGTCGTCAGGACGAGCAGATGCGAGCTCGCGCGCAGCGTCTCGTACTCGGCGCTGGGGAGGAAACCTTCGATCCGGACGAAGTCTCCGAGATCGGCGGCTTCACGACGCAGCCGGGCGACGTACTCCGCGTCAGCCGGAGCGCCGACGATCGTGAGCCGGGCGTCGATGCCACGAGCACGGGCGATGCGGACGGCGGCGATCGTGTCTTCGAAGCGCCGGAAAGGGGACATGATCCCGGCCGCGAGCAGGCGAAGCGGCTCATCCGGTGAGCGCCGTCGGACGGCCCGTTCGAGCCCATCGAAGTCGAGTCCCCACGGCACCACGATGGCATCGCGACGAAACACGTGCCGCCACCACCACCGGTTGGTTTCGTCGAGCACCGTCAGCGGGCCGGGAGGAAGTTGCGCGCGGAGCACCGCCTCCACGGCCCGGGGGGATGCCGTCAGCCAGCGCGCGTAGGTTTCGGCACGCACCCAGGAGCCCCGCACTCGGCTCTGCGCCGCCAGCTCGTACACGGGACCCGGAAGGTCGTTGCACATCCACACCCACCGGGCGGACGATGCGGTCGAACGTCGCGAAGAGAGGTAACCCGTCTGGGGGTTCGCCCCATGCCAGTTGATGATGTCGACCTCCTCCGGCAACAGATGGCTCCATGCCTTCGCATCACTGGCTTGGAGAGACTCCGCCCGAACACGTGCCTGGAGCTTCGAAACGAACGACGTCCCCGGGAGGATGTCTCGGCGCCGTCCGTGGTGGACGGCACGTACGTCCAACCCCGACCATTCGCTCGAGTAACATGCGTCGCGGTCTAGGTAGCTCGTGACGATGGTGACCTCGTGTCCACGCGAGACGAGATGACGAGCGAGCTTGAGTAACTGCTTCTGCTCTCCGCCGGGACGGTCGAGGAGGCGGTTTGCGAGTACGAGTTTCATCTAGAAGAGTCTCGGTATCATGGTATGCATCTAGTTCAAGGAGAGAGCGATGTTGTCGTTTGTATACCGGGCTAGGTTGGCGGGGGAGGCTGTCTTCCGTGCTGCAACCAAGGGGATTCGACGCGAGAAGGGTCGAATGCAGTCTGTTGAGATCTATTCGGACGACCACTTTGCCGACGTGCTCGACAACTGGGGGGAAGGCACGGTGTGGCCTGAGATTCAGATGCTAATGCGTGGTCGGTCGGGGAAGGTTCTGGATTTAGCGTGTGGAACTGGGCGAACGCGAAGCTTCGTGTGCCAGGAAGAGGGTTTAGAGTGGTACGGTTGTGATATTTCCGACGTCTTGCTCGCTCGTGCACGGGCGCGAGGGATCTCTCCTGAGCGACTCGAGCGCATGGATGCGACCAAGATGTCGTACGAGGACGAGTCGTTCGATTTTTTGTACTCGATAGGATCGCTTGAGCACTTTACGGAAGACGGGATTCGTCGAACAATTGGAGAATGTCGTAGAGTCTGTAAGGGGCCAAGTTTTCACATGGTTCCTGTGTCGCGAAGTGGCCTTGACGAGGGGTGGATGAAACTCGCCCAGAGCGGGTGGAATAACTCCGTGAATTGGTGGAGCGCGATGTTCGAAGCCGAGTACGGAAGTAACGTCGTGTCGATGACGTCTAGATGGAGTGACAGGGTTTCGGTTGGGCGTTGGTTTGTTGCGTGGTAGTGAGATCACTTTTCGTGCTCGGGTTCTAGTGCGCGAACTTGTATTGCGGGATTCCCGGCGACGATCGTCCAGGCAGGAACGTTTCGCGTGACTACGGCGCCTGCCCCGACGATTGCCCCTTCGCCGATGGTCGTTCCCTTTAGTATGATGGCGCCCGCGCCGATCCATGCACCGTCGCAAATCGTGACTGGTGCACGCTGAGGAACGCTCCAGTCGAAGGCTCCCGCGCGCCACTTGCGGAGATCATCTCGTCGCGTCCGTCTCGATAAGCTGTGGTTATCTGAGTCGGTGATAATGCAGTTGTACGAGACCAGGACGTCGTTGCCGATCGTGATGGAGAGTGCGCAGTCGACTATCGTGTTTCGGCCTACGAAGGAGTTGGTTCCCACGGTGAGTATCGACTCGGCGCACTCGGCGATGAGTGTGCCGTCAATGACGCTGTCGCGAGCTATTCGAATTCTGCCGGACGATGTTGGGAATGCGATGTTTCCGCGGATCTCAGCGTTCGGCGAGACTTCCGCTCCTGGGGGCAGTCGTCGGCCGAGTCGAAGTCGTGCTCGTAGAGCCGACGCGATTCTTGACTTGTTCATCGGTGAGGTGTCCTCTGGTCGTGGACGATGTTGCGGTACGTCTTTGTGACTGCATATGCAGGAATGAGTGCAGCGATCGTTGTTGCCCAGCACACTCCGCTAACGCCAAAGGTTCTGCCAAGAAGTATCGACAGTCCGAGGTTAGCAACCGCCGCAGCGCCCCCGTAGATCACCTGAACACGTACAGCGCCGAGTCCGTTCAGGACCTGGCTGTATACCAAGCACCATGCGTAAACGGGAAGGTAGGCTGCGACCGCGCAGGCAAGAGGGAACGATGGATGAATCGTTCCAGCGGTCCAGAATCGGACAGTTGCTGGTCCTAACAGAATAACCAGAGATCCTGCCGCGAACGCCAGGCCCATGAGTCGCTTTGCGTGCAGTTGGGTGGTCGTTTGAATCCAGTTGGTCCGACCTGATGCGCTTGCTGCCGCTACCGCAGGCCAAAGTCCGGCGACGATTGCGCCAAACGCAATCGTTCCAAGGGCGGCGAGTTTGAATGTAGTCGCGTACTCGGCGACGGTTGCCGAATCGAAGAGTGCGGCGACCACCAGGTTGTCCGTTTGCCACATAAGAATCGCAACGGCCTGAGCCGCCAGGAACTCCGTGCCAGTTCCAAGTAGACTCACCGCGGTGGAGCGGTCCACTGCGCGCCAGGCGAATCGAATCGAGTTGTGAGCCAATGCGATGAGCGCGCCCACCGCTTGTGCGGCGATCGTTGGGGTGAGCACGATGGCTGCGATGAGCGTCATCGACGCGGGGTGCTGCAGCAGCAGTATCGATGCAATACCAAGCAACGTGGCGACGTTGGCCAAGCATAGAAGCAGGTACGATGCATGAGACCGCTGCTGGGCGAACAGAAGTCTGTCGCCCAGCGAGGTAAGTAGGCCGACTGCCGTGAGCAGCGCTCCAATGGTGGCTGCTTCACTGAGGTCTGGGTCGGGATTGTCTGCGCCGACGACTCGATGCCACGGAATGTGAGGTAGCGCGAGCGCTGCCGGTATCGCAACGCACGCAGCGGCTGTGAATATGAGCGCGAGTGCGGACGATGTAAGTCGCGTGGATGCTTCCAGATCGTTTCGGGCGATTGCCGCCGAGAGCGGAGTGGTGAGACTGTTGGCGAGCCCGAGGTTGGCAAGGGAGAACCAGCTGAATAGTGAGATGAGAACCAGGAACGAGCCGTATCGTTCTTGGCCGAAAATCTTAATGAGAAGCGGTACACTGAGGAGTTGGACGAGCACTCCGGTCGCCCGAGCCAACAAGGCGGCGGCGCCCGCCCACCGTATGGCCTTCGTAATGTTCACGGGAGTTACGAAGACCTAGCCGCAAGCGACGTGTCCTGGCGTTCGTCGGTCGGCTGCTCTGCGTCCGCGTAGTACCCCGCGCGGTCGTAGTAGTACGAGCCGCGACCGTAACGCTTCGACGTACTGTCCAGGCCGTTGAGGACGGCGCCGACGTACCGGGCGCCGACGTCCCGCAGTTGGCGAATGGCTGCTGCTGCGGCGTCGCGCGTGGTCCGGTCAGCTTGGGCGACGAGGACCACGCCGTCCATCTGCGCTGCGAGGACCGCGGCGTCGGCGACCGCGCCGAGGGGTGGGCTGTCGAAGATCACGAAGTCGTAGCTCTCCCGGGCTCGGGCTAGGAGGCCTCGAAAGCGCTCGGTGTGGAGGAGCTCGGCGGGGTTCGGGGGCGTCGGACCGCAGCCGAGGACGAAGAGGTTGTCGACCTCGGTCTCGTGGACCAAGTCGCGGAGGTCGCCTTCGCCCACCAGCGCCGTGGTCGCGCCGCGCTCGCTGGAGATACCGAACACCCGATGGAGGCGTGGGCGGCGTAGGTCGGTGTCGATCAGAAGCACTCGTTTGCCAGATTGGGCGATGGCCGTCGCGAGGTTGGTCGCGATGGTGGTCTTGCCCTCACCGGGACCGGCGCTGGTGACGACGACGGCGCGGAGCGGTGTATCCGCGAGCATGAACGTCAGGTTCGTGCGCACGCCTCGGATCGCCTCCGAAAAGCTGGAGAGCGCGCGGGTGTGAACCAAGAGGTCTCGGCCTTCGCGAGCGGGGACGGCGCGTCGACGTCGGCCCGTGCGAGCGGGGGTGGCCTCCGGAGTGGTGGCGGGAACGACGCCGAGGATCTGCACCCCGAGGTCTTCGAGCTCTTCCGCGGTGCGCAAGCGCCGATCGAGGCGACTCAGCAGGAAGGCGAGGCCGAGACCCAGCGCGAGTCCGAGCAACGCGCCGAGCACGAGGTTGAAGACGATCCGCGGCCGAACGGCGCGGAACGGGCGAAGCGCGCGGTCCACGATGCGGACGTGGGTGAAGCGCATCATGCGCGTCAGGTCGGTCTCGGCGGTGCGCTCCAGGAGGAGATCGTAGAGCTTGGAGTTGTTCTCCCGCTCACGGTTCAAACGCGAGTATTCGATCTCGCGAAGGTTGAGCTCGTGACCGGCGTCGTGGGCCTCTTCGAGGGCGGCGCGGAGCCCGTTCTCGATTGACTGGATCTCACGGACGTCCAGCTCTGCGGTCCGGATGATGCCGTCGATCTCGGCTCGGAGGTGGGTCTGGATGGTGTCGATCTCGGTCTGGAGCGAACGCATGGAGGGGTGCGCGGGTCCGTATCGGAGCGCCGCCGCGTCTCGCTCCTGGAGCTTCGTCTCGAGGCGCTGGCGGAGCTCGACTACCCGCGGCTTCTCGTCGATGGACGCGGCTCGTACCGCGAGCGGATCCGCCGCGTTGGCTGCGCGGAGCTGGTTGAGCCGCGCCGAGAGCGCGATTCGGCGCGTCCGCGCCTCCGTCATGGCGGTGTTGAAATGCTGGATGTCACTCGCGACGATGTTCTGTCGGTCCTCGAGAGAGACGGACAGCACGTTGTTGTCGCGCTTGAACTCGTGGAGGGCGAGCTCGGAGGTCTCCAACTGCCGCCGCAGCGAGTCGAGCTGGGAGCTGAGCCACTCGAGCGCGGTGACCGTGGTTCCGAGGCGGTCCTCGATGGTCTTCTCCACGTACGCGTCGGCGATGGCGTTCGCGAGGATCGCGGCGCGTTCGGGCTTTCGGTCTTCGACGCGAATCCAGACGATGCGGGTGTCGCGAACCGGGTCGACGCTGATCCGTGACTGCAGAACTTGGGCCGCCTCAGACACCGTCACGCTCGTCGTCGGCGTGCCCGGAGGGAGATCGAGGAAGTCGACGTCGTGCTGGAGCGAGAGTTGCTGGACGACGCGCTCGGCCACGGTCCGACTGGTGATGATGTGGTTCTGCGTCTCGATGAACTCGCGCGTGAAGAGGATACCTCCGACGGGATCACCGACCGGGTTGATGTCGTTTCCGAGCGGACGCGGCGGGTTCGGGTCGTACTCGATGGAGCACGAGGCCTGGAACACCCGCTCTTGGCGGAAGGTCCATGCGGCCACCGCGCAGACGACCAGGACCAAGACCGCGAGGGCGTGCCACTTGAACTCGAGCAGACCGTAAACGAGTCCGCGGAGATCGAGGCCCTCTCGGTTGGGTGGGCTTGGGGTTTGGGCGGCCATGGCGCGAGCGGGGGAGGCTGCTTCGATGCGAAGAGGGGGTCAAGGGATGGGGGGCTGGGTTGGTTGTCGAGGCCTCGGCGAGGATTCACGGAGCTCTCCACATGCCGCCGACGTCGGGCCTCGTTCGCGGCACGAACGCTCCAGAGCACCCCGAAGGTGGGCCTGGCTGCCCGTCTGACGAGCTGCGCGAACCAGCTCGTCGAGATCGCGATCGCTGCGCGAAAGCTGCCACGCTTCTTCCCACGCCGACACGGCTTGGAAGAGGTTCCCCATACGTTCTTCGAGGCGCGCGAGGGTGCGGTACGACTCCGCGATGTGGTGGATCGAGCCGCGCGAGAGCCCCCGCATTCGTTCGACCGCCGCCACCATCGCCTCGTGATCCCCTCGGGCTTGGGCAAGCCTCGCGGTCAAGGCTTCGACCCTCGGGTCTTCGGGGAGACGACGTCGGGCGCGTTCGAGCACCCCTGCTCCCTCGTCGAGCGCCTCGCGTTCGACTGCGAGCTCGATGAGATCCTGCAAGAGACCGAGATCGCCTTCGTGCCCCGCGAAGCTGTTGAGGAGTCGTCCCCAAGCCGCCGTGGGATCGCCAGCCACCCGTTCCCGCCGCGCGACTCGACGGCTCGCGCCAGGGTGCTCCGGCTCGATGTCGAGGATCCATCGGTCGATTTCCTCTCGAGTCGCACCTTCCCGGAGGCACGCAGAGACGAGCTCGAGGGTCGCGACTCGTGCGCTCTTCGGGCCCTCGGGAACTGTCTGGCTCACCGCATCGAGTGACGCCGAGGACGAGATGTATCGACAGACCACGTCCCGCACGCTCCGGGGCTCGATCTTGGCGGCTTCGCGGAGCTCCAAACGGGCTTGTCCCATACGACCACGGGCAGCCAGGTAGTCAGCGGCCAGGACGTGCGGCGACGGCCAGTGAGGCGCCAGCGCCATCGCGCGATTGAGCCATCGAGGCGCTTCGTCGGAGCGCTCGTGTGTTCGCTGCGCAGCCCCGAGCAGAACGAAGGTCGGCTCCCCCGGATGACTACGCACGGCCGCGTTCACGACCTCCGCCATGGGCTCTCCTGCGAGCAGGCCCCGCCGCACTTCGTCCTCGGCGCGCTGCGGATCCCGACCGACCAAACCGACGAGGCTCAATGCCACGACTCCCGCGGCCGCGCCCAGCCACGAGCTGGGCTGTGACCACCCCGATGGATTCGCTGCGACTGCGGCCGTGGCGGAGCGAGGGCTGATCGCGACGCCGAAGAGGACCGCGGCCCAGCTGGCAATGCCGGGCAGCTCCAACGAGAAGTCCACCACGTCGTGGCAGACGAGCGCGACCAGAGCGATCGCCGCTGCGGCACGGCTCCGAGATCCGGACCGAAGGGCGGCCACGATGGGACGGGCGAGGAGGTAGCCGACACCGACCCCGAAGAGTAGACCCCACTCGACGAGCCACAGAACTGGCCAACTCTCGGGTTGCGTGTACCTCCAGTCCACACCGTGGACC
>CALJLK010000158.1 GCA_937982655.1 uncultured Sandaracinus sp. | reverse complement strand
CCGCCGCCGCGAGGTGACCGAGGTGCACGATGCGCGAGCCGACCGGCCCCGACGGGTTCACGCTCTTTCCGATCACCACGCCGTCCTCGGGCGCGCGATATTCTCGGATCACCTCACCGAACACGTCCGTGAGCCGCGCGAGCAGATCGCCACGCTGCACGATCTGACAGAGCTCGGGATAGACCTCGAGCAAGCCGCCACGATCGGTGTAGAGCCACTTCGATTTGTCGCAGATCAACGGAGGATCGCCGAGCGGCGTCTTGCGCTTGGAGATCATGTCCATCGACGCCATCAGCCGACGCACCCCCTGCGCCGTGCTCTTCACGAGCTCGGGCTGGAAGCGCTGCGGGTCGCCGATCTCGATCGTGACCGAGGGGATGCCGAACGCCATCGCGGCGCCGCGGAGGGTCTTGTCGGAAGGCTGGTTGTGCAGCGTGATCTGCGGCCGCAGCAGGTACGCCATCTGACGGGCCACCGGATGATCCATGTCCGCGCGCACGTAGAGCGAATTGATGCGCCCGAAGCTCGCGGTGTGAAGATCGAGGAAACGATCCATCTTCCGCACCAGACGCTGCACCACGCGGTGCGCGTACACATGCGGTGTGGATCCCTTCGCGCGTCCGGGGAAGATCGTGTTCAGATCCGTTCCCTCGTCGAGCTCGCGTTGGTTCAACCGAAAGCCCGGCACGTTCACGACCACCACCGCGATCACGGTGCCGCGCAAGGCGTCGAGATCGAGCGAGCCGAACACGCGGTGCACGACCGGGATGCCGTTGAGCTCGTTGCCGTGCACGCCGGCCGTCATGCCGAAGACGGGCCCCGGCTTCCGACCGCGCGCCACGAGGATCGGCAGCGCGATCGGCTGCCCGAGCGCGTCGTCCATCAGATCGAAGAACAAGCGGTGGATGCGCCCCGGCTCCAGCGCGTCGACGTCGAGGCTCGTGACGAGCCGCGCCTCCGAGCGTGGGAACACGCTCTGGATCACGATCGACTCCGCGGTGCGAACGTCACCTCCAGACGCTGCACGGAAGCGACGATTTTCGCGAGTTTTCGACGGTTCGCGCCGCGTTCGCGCCTCGTTCGCACGTCGACCGCGCCGCGTTCGCACGTCGACCGCGCCTCGTTCGCGCCTCGATCGCACGTCGACCGCGCCTCGATCGCACGCCACGTCGACCGCACCTCGTTCGCGCACCTCGTTCGCACGCCGACCGCACCATCGCCGACGTCGCGAGCTTTCACGACCTGCCCGTCGACGGGACGGCCGCGCGGTTCGCGCGTAGGATGCGCGCGTGATCGGCGTCGTCGTGAACGCGAACGCGCGGAAGAACCGCAAGCGCCCCTCGCTCGTGCGTGAGCTTCGAGGCGCGCTCGGCGGGGACGGACGCGTGATCGCGACACGACGCCTCGACGAGCTGCGTCCCGCCGTCGAGGCTCACCTTGCGGACGGCTGTCGCGTGCTCGTCGCGGCCGGCGGCGACGGCGCCCTGCACCGGATGGCCAACGTGCTCCTCGAGCTGCGGGATGAGGGCAAGGTCGACACCCTTCCGCCGCTCGTGCCCACCAACGGCGGCACCATCGACTTCGTGGCGAAGAAGGTGGGCCTGCGCGGCGACGCGGTCACGATCCTGCGCCGCCTGAGGCTCGCCGCGCGTGCGGGCGAGCTCGAGCGCGTCTCGATCCCGTCGCTCGATCTGCGGGGCATCGAGCGCCGCGAAGGCAACGAGCGCGCGTTCCGTCGCGTCGGCTTCGCGCTCGCGGCGGGCGGCGTCGGCCAACGCTTCTTCGAGCAGTACTACGCGCTCGAAGATCCCGGCCCGCCGAGCATCGTGAAGGTCGTCGGCAAGGTCGCCGCCTCCCAGGTCGCACGCACCGCGCTGCCGGTTCCCGCGCCCCTCGCGGGTCCGAGCGCGCGCATGTTCGAGCCCACGCGGGCACGAGTGTCGATCGACGGAATCCCCGTCGAAGGCGAGCTCCACGGCGCCCTGCACGCAGGCGCGTTCTATCTGGATCTCGGCGGCGTGTTCCGCTTCTTCCCCCTCGCGACCGACGGGAAGATCCACTTCCACGCGGGCCCCGTCGCGCCCTGGGGTGTGATCGGTAGCTTGCCGCGCATGGCGCTCGGACGGCGTCTGCGCGCGCGCGGGCTCGTCGAGCGCGCGGGTCACGAGATGATCGTCGAGGCGATCGAGACGCCGCTCAGCCCGATCGTGGACGGCGAATCTTACGAAGGCATCGTGCGCCTCGAAGTGCGCCCCGGACCTCCGCTCGACATCGCGATCGTCTGAGCTCGCGGAGATCGCGACCCCGTGGTCGTGATCGGGGACGGCGACGGCGACGAACCGTCGTGTCCTCACGAGCACGACGAGCCGCGCCTGACCGATCGGTCAACGCCGCGCCAAGCCCACCGGCGCCGCGAGCAGCACCCACTCGCCCTCGCGCGCGACGAAGGTCCAGTCGTCCAGCGCGCGCGCGACGTCCGTGCCCGCGCGCTCGAGCACGTGCGTGACGCGCCGACGCGCGAGGACCTCCAGGATCCACTCGCGATCCTGCCCCGGACGTCCGAGCTCGTACGCCTCCCGCAGCACGTCCGCCGGGTAGCAGTCGTTGCGCGGATCCGCGAAGACGCGCGCGTGCGGAAACGCGGCCCACGCGAGCCGTCCACCCACGTCCACCGGCGCGTAGACTCGCGCGCCCTCCGGCAGACGCGCCACCAGCGCGTCGAAGCCCTCGCCGCCCCGCGGCGGCGGCGCGGGCGATTGGACGAACGCGACCAGGCCGAGAACGAGCGCGGGCGCGAGCGCGAGCACCGCGACCGGACGCGTCGGTGTGCGCAGCCCGCGCGGGAGCCACGCAGCGAGGATCGGGCGCAGCAGCGGCACCGCGAGGAGGAGCGCGAGCGGCAGGTGACGCTGGTTGCGGGTCGCGAGCACGACGAGCCCCAGCACGAGCAGCGCGCGCGTCGGATGCGAGCGCACACCGAGGAGCGCGATCGTGGTCACGAGCACCAGCGCCGCGAGCTCGGGGACGATCGTGCTCGGATCGACTGCCCAGAGCGGCTGAAACTCACGCACGTACTCGTGCACCACCGCGAGCGTGTCCGCGCCGCCCGTGAGGTAGTCGACCACCAGGCGGTGCAGCGCGAGCCCGTGCGGCGTGACGAAAGAGACGAGCGCGCACGCGAGCGCGGTGAGCAAGAGAGGGCGCGAGAGCGTGATTCGTCGCGTCGCTTCGTCGTCGGCGATCTGGATCGACGCGAGCGCGAGGATCGCCACCCCGAGCGGGAAGCTGCCGTGGAGGTTCGCCCAGAGCCACGCGAGGCCGACGAGCGCCGCACGACCTCGTCCGAACGTGGGAGGACGCGGAGGCTCGTCCCCCTTCCGCGACGTGGATCCGTGGGCGGCCGAACCCGCCGACTCGGATCCACCGAACGCGAGCACCACGAACGCGAGCGGGAGCAGCCGCGCGAGGATGGTGACGCGCGCGTTCATGCCGTGCAGACCGACCGCCACGCACCACACGAGCGCGAGCAGCAGCCCCGCGAGGCGCTCACGTTCGTCGGGCGCGCGCCAACCAAGCGCGGCGAAGAGCACGAAGGCCGCGGTGCCGAGCAGTCCGACGAGCGAGAGCGCCGCGAGGAACGAGGTGCCGAAGACTTCGAGCCCCGCCGCGTAGAGCGGGCCCGCGAGGTGCTCGTGGAAGACCCACCCGTGCTCGGGCGCGGTGAACGAGAACGTGTTGGCATCGAGCGGGTGCAGGATCGAGCCGAGCCGCCCGGCGGCCGCCACCCACCACACGTCCGGATCCTGCGACGCGACCTCGCCGATCCCCGCGCCGAGCGCGCCGAGCGCGAGCACGAGCCCGAACGCGACCGCGAGCCCGACCCCGAGCCAGTCGCGGCCCCCACGCGGAGCGTTCGCAGTCATGGCGCGATCGTGGACGTGGTCGTGGTGGACGTGGTCGTGGACGTGTACGTCGTCGGCGACGTGGGCACTCCCGTGAGCGTCGACGCGAGCACGACCCAAGTGACCGTCGGCGCGAGCATGCGCGGCCACGCCCGACGCGCAGTCGTTCGCGCGGCACGAACGTCGAGCTGCATCAGTTGATCCGGATGATCCGGATCGGCTCCGGTCGCGGACGACGTCGACGCGGAGCCGCGCGCGGGGTCTCGACTTGGAACTCCTGCGTCATCACGAACACGTCGTCGCGCGCGCCCAACGTGAACTGCTGCGGAGGTGGGTTCTGCGGACGCAGCGTCGAGTCGACCGACGCGTCGATCGAGACGCGGAAGCTGCTGCCCGGCGCGGCGTTGCGCACGAGGTACGCGAAGCCCGCCGCGTTGGTTCGCGCGACCTCTTCGCCGTCGATCTTCACCGGGAGGTTCGCCTTCCCGTTCGTCCGCACCACGAACGCGACGCGACGCTCGGTGGGCACGCACGGCAGCGTCATGCTGAGGCCACCACGCGCCGCCGCGTTCTGGTCGAGCGAGCGGAACGTGTGCAGGCGCAAGGTCTGCGCTGCGGTCGGCTGCACGTACCCGTCGGGGCACTCGTGGGTGATCGCCACGCCCGCGCCCTCGGGACCCCGCAGCATCGTCTGCACGAGCCCGAACGGATCGGAGCGCCCGACCTCGCGACCGTTCGCCTTCACGACCACGCCCTCGAGCGCTTGTCCCGGATCGGACTCCGCCGTGAAGGTCACCGAGAAGGTCGCGGTCTGCTGCTGCGGGAGCTGCGGACCCCCACAGCCCATCGCGATCGCGACGACGATCGACGCCGTCGAGACTCGGAGAAACGCGGTCGTCGGGGTCTTCTTCGCGGGGCTCATCGCGTTCCTCCTTCCGTGGTCGTCTCGTACCTCAGGCTCAGCGCGTGCACGGCCGACCGTCCGGACCGACACCGCCGGTGCACGGCAGCTTGGATCGAAGGATCGGTACCATCGCCGCGTACGGGCCGCCCGGGTGCTCCCGCGCGAGGCGCTGGAAACACGCGAACGCCGTCGTGTAGTCGTTGCTGCCGAGCGCCTCGACGCCGAGCTTCTCGAGCGCGTCGCGCTCTGCGGCGACCAACGTGGACGCCGCGAGCTCGGGCGTCGCGTCGCGCGGCAAGCTCGCCTCCGCCGCGGTACGCGCTGCTGTCAGCGCCGCAGTGATGCGGGGCTCCGCGGTCGCCAGCAGCCGCGCCTCCGCCTCACGTTGCGCGTTGCGCGCGTTCTCGATCCGCTCTCGCACCGCCGCCGCCGCGGCCTCCGCTTGTCCCGTCTGGCTCGCCGCCGCCGCTTGCGCCGCTTGGGCCGCCGCCTCTTGGCGCTGGCTCTTGCGCCAGAAGATCAGCCCGAGGCCTCCGAGCGCCACCACCAGCGTCACGCCGAGCAGCACCAGTGTGCGCATCGGCGGGAGCTGAAGCTTCGAGCCGCCCGTCGGACCCGCCGCGTCGGCGCCGCTCGGCGGCAACGCGAACTTCGCCGTCGCTCCCCCCGCGCTGCCTGGCGGCGGCGGCGCGGAGAAGGGGCGCGGCAGGACGTCGGTGGAGGCCTGCGTCGAACCGAGCGGGGGACGCGTCTCGTCGTTGAACTCGCCGAGCCCGAGGCTCGAGGTGTCGAGGATCTGCGTCTTCATGCCCCCCGCGGGCGGTGGGCTCGACGAGGGGCTCGACGGAATCATCGGCGATTGCATCGGCGTCAGCGTCGGCGCCACCGGCCGCGAAGGCGCGGGCGCGACCCCACCGAAGCCAGGCCGCCCAGTCGGCGGCGGCGCGATGGGAGGCGCCATCGGCGCCATCGGCGGCGGCGTCGTCGAAGCATCGACCATGCGTGTCGACTCGCCTTCGAGGTCGAAGCCGCCGTCGCTGCCGTCGAAGATCATCGTCGACTCGCCTGCGATCGGCGAGAGATCGTGCAGCTCGAGCTCACCGGTCGCGGGCGCGGGCGCCATCAGCGTCGAGTCGTCACCCGGCGCCTGATAGCCCTGGTAGCTCGCCGCCGCGGCCGCACCGTACGCCTGCGCCCCCGGCGCGAGCACCGCCTGCGACGACTCCACCATCATCGCAGCTTGGCCGAACTGCACGCGGCATCGTCCCGCGAGCTGCCGCCAGCTCTGCACCCGCTCTCCGTCGACGGTGAGCGTGCCTGCCATCGCTGGCGAGACCCAGAGGCTCGAGCCGTCCCAATAGAGCTCGAAGTGCACCGGCGCGACCTCGGGCGCCTGCACGTTCCAGCCGGCATCCGGACCCGAGCCGACGGTGACGCGCGCTTCCGGGACTTGGCTCGACAGATCCCACAAGCCGGCCCCGGAGTGGCCCGCCGCGAGCTGGACGCGAGCCCAATGACTCGGTGTGGGGATGGGACCTGCCTCGTTCACTCGTCAGTTTCCTCGAGGGCTGTTCGCGCCGTCCAGTAGGGCGGCTACGGAGCGGCCATCAAACGTCTCGTCAGCTTCTCAAGTCGTTCAGTGCGACGCCATGGGGGCGGCGCTCGGATCGGACGTCGGGATCGGGAACCCGTTCCGCTGCGCGGCTTCGTACATGACCGACGGCAGCTCGAGCCCGAGCGCGCGGATCATCTCGAAACACCGGGGGAAACGCCCCGTCGGAACGAACTCGGAGATCACCTTTCCGTCTGCCTCGCGGCCGAGGTAGCGCCGGACGAACACGTCGCCGAGCTGGTAGCCGCGCTCCGGATCATAACCCAACACCTCGGTGATGTGCGTGACGCACCGCGAGCCGTCGAGCAGGCGGGTCGTCTGCACCACGAAGTTGATGGCGGAGGCGATCTGCGCGCGCATGGCGGCGAGCGGGATCTCGACGTCGCTCATCATCGCCATCGTCTCGAGGCGGTTGAGGGTGTCGATCGGGTAGGTCGCGTGGACGGTCGAGAGACAACCGCCGTGACCGGAGGTCATCGCCTGGATGAGCTCGAGCGCCTCACCGCTGCGGATCTCACCGACCACGATGCGATCGGGCCGCATGCGGAGGGTCGCCTTGAAGAGGTCGCGAATCGTCACGCGTCCGCGGCCGCGCGGGTCGGGCGGCTGCGCCTCCATCTGCACCACGTGCGGGAGCTGGAGCTGCAGCTCCCGCGCGTCCTCGATCACCACGATGCGCTCTTCGGGCGCGCAGTACGACGAGAGGCAGTTGAGCAGCGAGGTCTTCCCCGAGCCGGTGCCGCCCGCGACGATGATGTTCTGCTTGGCCGCCACGAGCGCGGAGAGCGTCTCGGACGCCTCGCGCGACATCGAGCCGAACTGCAGCAGCTTCTCGATCGTCAGCGTGTCCTTGAAGAAGCGGCGGATCGCGACGCTCGGGCCGTCGGGCGACGCGGGCGGGATCACCGCCTCCACGCGCGAGCCGTCCGGCAACCGCGCTTCGAGGATCGGGTTCTCCTTGTTGAGCTGGCGCCCCACGAACTGCGAGAGGTTCCGCAGCGCGGACATCAGCGACTCGTGCGAGGGGAAGGTCGCATCCGTCTTGTGCAGGCGGCCCTTCTTCTCGATGAAGATCTCGTTCGGCCCGTTGATCATGACCTCGGAGACGCTCGGGTCCTCGAGGAAGGGCCGGATCGGATCGAAGAACTTCAGGATGGTCTGCTCGAAGACCTCGCGCGGGATCGTCATGGCGCTTCCTCCGGGGCCGGCGAAGGCCTGAGCTCGGTGATGGGGCCGTCGCTCGGCTCCGGCGTGGTGGGCGCGACCGGCGTCGACCCACCGTCGACCGGGTCGATGCGCTCGACGCGCTCGATGCGCTCGATGCGCCGCACGTCGCGCGACGTCAGCACGCTGCGCGCCTCCGCCACGTGGGCGCCCTCGGGGTCGAGCTCCAAGTAGCGCTCGAGGTGCGGCCGCGCCGCCTCGCGATCGCCGCGGTTCTCGTAGAGCAACATGCCGAGGTGGAAACGAGGCATCGCGGCGTTCGGGGCCTGATCGACCACACGCTCGAGCTCGCGCTGCGCGTCGTCGACGCGGCCGAGCCCGAGGTAGAGCGTACCTACGACGTGGCGCAGCGGCCAACGATCCGGGTGCTGCCGCAGATGAGGCTCCGCGTGCGAGAGGGCGGAGCTGAGGCGATCGGACGCGACGCAGACCTGGATCAGCAGCGGCAGCGCCTCGTCCACCGAGAAGCCACGCTCGACCGCGGCCACGATGTACTGCTCCGCCCGCATGCTGTCGCCCTGCTGCGCGAGCGCCGCGCCGTGGGCGTAGAGCTCCTCCGCCTCCACGTCCGCGAGCGGGTCCGGCATCGCGGGTCGCGCGTTCGGCGGGGTGGAGCTCGCGCCGCACGCGCCGCACACGAGCGCGAGGGCCATCCCGAGCGTCGCCGTCGAGCGACCGAACGATCGGCACGCCCCCCGACCGAGCCGCGACACGAGCATCGCCGAGCGATCCGACGTCGAACGATCCGACCGTGGAAGAGGCGTGATCACGGGACGATCGGTCGCGTGGCTCATCGCCGCTTCTTCTTGCGGGACTCGCGGGACTTGTCGTAGCGCGCCTGCACGATGCGACGCGTGCGGTCGAGCCACACCACGTACGCGTTCTCGGGGTCGGCGTTCGCGAGCATCGACGCCAACGCGCGCGCCTCGACCGACGCTTCTTCCCAGTTCTCGGTGGAGAGCGCGTGGTGCAGGCGGAGGCGGCGCGCCGCGTAGTCCGCGTCCATCGTCTCCTTCATCTCGTCCCGCTGCCGCTCCATCTCGGCGGCGCGCGTGGCGTCGCCCGCCCCGCGATAACACGCCGCCGCTTGGGCGTAGAGCTTCACCGCCTCGACGCCGTCCCGCAGGTCGTAGCGGAAGCGGTCGCCGCGGCTGTGTGCGCGGTACTCCAGGTCGCGGGCGTCGCCGTTGGCGGGGCAGGTCGACGGGATCTCGGTGAGCAACGGCGGCGGCTCGAGGCCCTCGGCGGACGGAAGGCTCTGCCCGCCGCCCTTCAGCATCATCCACGCGGCGCCGCCCAAGACCGCGACCGCCGCGAGGATGATCACGGGGCTGACCTGCTGATCGCCTTCCTTCTTCGCGGACGCGCGCTTGTTCGTGACGCGGATGCGCAGCCGCCCGATCACGAGCTCGCTGCCCCACGGCGCCATCCCGCTCGTGAAGGGCTTGCCCTTCATCAGGGTCGGCGTGAGCGCGCCCTGCGAGGTCGAGATCCAGCACCCTTCCTTGCCGCGCGGCGCGATCAGCAGATGCTCCAGCTCCAGCTCGTTCGCGGTCGGGATCGAGATCCCGGCCGTGCCCGACTTACCGAGCGTGATCTGCGCGCCCTCCACGGGAAAACGCTCTTGCGTCCCGTCCGGCTTCACCACTTCGACGAAGGCGTCCATCGCTTGTTCTGCCTCGGGAAACCCTGTTTCAGGAAGGCCCAGGAGCCCTGTTTCAGGAAAGACCCGTTCCGGAAAGACCCATTCAGGAAAGACTCGTTTCCGGCGAGATTGGCCCCCGGAAACCGCGCTCGGGGAAGCCCCCGATCAGGAGAGACCCGTCCCCATCCACTGCACGACGAAGGGGCCGAGCAGGAGGAGGATGACGCAAATGAACATCATCATGAGCGGGCCCATCATCATGAGACCCGCCTTGGCGGCCGACTCCTCGGCGCGCACCGAGCGACGCATGCGGAGCATGCGCGCCTGGATCGAGAGCACCTCCGCGAGCGGAGTGCCCTTCGCCTCCGCCTGCACGACCGTGCCGACGAAGTCCTTCACCGCCTCGATGGGCACGCGCTCGGCGAACCCTTCGAGCGCCTTGCGGCGGGTGTGACCGAGCTCGAGCTCCTGGAGGATGCGCCCGAACTCCTCCACGAGGACGGCGTCCTTCGAGGACGACTTCTCGACGATCTGCCGGAGCGAGCCCGGGAAGTCGAGACCGGCGCCCATGCAGAGCGAGGCGAGGTCGATGGCGGTCGGGAGCGAGCGGTTGACCTGCTTGAAGCGCTCCTGCGCCTCACCGTCGACCGACATGATGGGCATGTACGCGCCGAGCAAGACGAGCGCGAGGGTGATGACCACCGGCAGCGTCGCCATGTACGACAGGAAGATGCCGACGAACGCCATGCCGACGGCACCCAAGAGCGAGAGCGCGAGCAGGTCGTTGGCGGAGAGGCCGAGGTAGTCGCCCGCGTAGGTGATCTTCTGCTGGATCGACTGCCGGGTCTTCGCGATCGGCAGACCCTCGAGCCACCCGGCGATGAGCCGCATCGCCGGCTCCACCGTCTTGAAGAGGCCGCCCTCCTCCAGCGCGCGACGACGCTTGAGGCCGCGCACGCCCACCTCGGGTCGCTCCGCGGGGGGGTTTCGTCCGAGGATGAAGGTGACGACGAACACCCCGCCGCCGATGCAGGCGAGCGCCGCGTATCGAAGTGCCAGGGTCAACGGGTCCATCGGCGCTCCATCAGATGTCCACCGCGAGGATCTTGCGGGCCCAGAGGATGCCGCCGAGCCAGAGCACCATCGCGATCGTGACGATGATGTAGCCCACGAAGCTCTGCGTGAGCGGGACCATCCAGTTGGGATCGATCCAGCTCAGGAGGAGCGTCATCGCGAAAGGCACCACGCCGAGCACCCACGTCTGGCCCTTGCCTTCGGCGGTCTTGGTGCGGACGACGCCTTCGAGGCGCGCCATCTCGCGCAGCGACGCCGCGGAGGTCTCGAGGATGGTCGGCAAATCACCGCCGGTCTGGCGCGCGATGACCAAGGTCGCGAGCGCGCCCGAGATCACGGGGCTGCCGATGCGCTCGGACGAGTTGAGCACCGCTTGGTCGAGCGGCGTGCCGAGCTGGTTCTCCTTCACCATGAGGTCGAGCTCTTCGCTCATGGGCGGCTGCACCAGGTTCACGGTGGAGCGGATCGCCTCGCCGATCGCCGGCGTCGCCTTGAGCGCGTTCGCGAGCATCAAGAGCCAACCGTCGAGCTGCGACTCGAGCTTCTCGATGCGCTCCTTCTTTCGACGATCGAGCTGGATCGGGGGCACCACCGCCACGAGCAGCAGGAGCGGCGCGACCAGGAAGTTGCCGGACGCCGCCAAGACGAGGAGCAGGATGCCGCCCACGATGGCTTGGTTGCGCGCGATCTCCGCCGCGGTCTGCTTGAGCAGCAGGAATCGAACGTAGTGATCGAGGTAGCGCACGTAGCGCGTCCACTGATCGCGCAGCGGGCTGCTCTCGAGCGCGAAGGCCAGATAGACCGCGAGGCCGCCGCCGACCCCCATCAGGCCGATGGCGAGCCAACCCGATACGCTGCTCGCGAGGAAATCCTTCACAGGTACTCTCCGTCGCTGACGAGGCCGTAGGTGATGAACTCGTCGAGGAACGAGGGGAGATAACCGCTCGCGCGGTACTCGCCGACGATGGTCCCGTCCGGCTTCGTGCCGGTCCGGTAGTAGCTGAAGATGTCGTTGAGCACGAACTCGCCGTTGTCGTCCAGACCGGACACTTCGGTGATCGCGGTCACGCGACGCGAGCCGTCCGACAGACGGCTCTGCTGCACGATCAAGTGCACGCTGCCCGCGATCTGCTCGCGGATCGCGCGCGACGGCAGCTCGATGCCGCTCATCAGACAGAGTGTCTCGATGCGCTTGGCCGCCTCGGTCGGGCTGTTCGCGTGGGTCGTCGTCATCGAGCCCTCGTGGCCCGTGTTCATCGCCTGGAGCATGTCGAGCGCCTCACCGCCACGACACTCGCCGACGACGATGCGGTCGGGGCGCATGCGGAGGGCGTTCTTCACGAGGTCGCGGATCGAGTACTCGCCCTTGCCTTCCATGTTGGCGGGGCGCGTCTCGAGCGAGACGACGTGCGGCTGCTCGAGCCGGAGCTCGGCCGCGTCCTCGATCGTCACGATGCGCTCGCGGCTCGGGATCGCACCCGAGAGCACGTTGAGCAGCGTGGTCTTTCCGGAGCCCGTACCGCCCGAGATGACGATGTTCTTGCGCACCTTCACCGCACGCACGAGGAAGCGCGCCATGCGGTCCGTCATCGAGTTGAAGCGGACGAGATCGTCGATCTGAAGCGGGTTCTTCTGGAACTTGCGGATCGTGATGCACGCGCCGTTGATCGCGAGCGGCTTGATGATCGCGTTGACGCGGCTGCCGTCCTTTAGACGTGCGTCGACCAGCGGGGTCGACTCGTCGATGCGTCGTCCGAGCGGCGTGACGATGCGCTCGATGACGGCGCGCGCGGACTCGTCGTCCGTGAAACGCAGATCCGTGGCCCAGATCTTTCCCTTTTTCTCGATGTAGATCTTGTAGGGGTGGACCACCATCACTTCGCTGACCTGCTCGTCGGCGAGGAGCCGTTCGAGCGGGCCGAGACCGAGCGCTTCATCCGCCATCTCGCGCTTGAACGCCTCGCGGTCGACGTCGGCCGGGATGTCGTGCGTGAGCTGGGCCATGATGCGCTGGAGCGCGGCCATGACCTTCGGACGCATCACGTCGTCGTCCATGTTGGAACGATCGAGCGCGACGAGGTCGAGGTGGTCGAGCAGCATGCGGTGCACGCGACGCCGCAGCTCGGCCGGGATGGCGGCGGTGGAGCCCGCGATGCGGAGGATCTCCTCCTTCTGGTGCTCGATCAGCTTGCCCACCGGCTGAGCGGGTGCCGCAGGGGGAGCGGGCGGACGCGCCAAGCTCTGTTGCGCGGGCATCGCGGGCGGCATCGCGGGCGGCATCGCGGACGACATCGGCCCCGCGGACGTGATCCCGGTGCTCCCCGGCCCGCCGGGGCCGCCGATCGGAACCGGCTGCGGTCCACCCGGATGACCCGCAGGCGGAAGCGGAGGCGGAGGAGGATCCCCGATCCGCCGAAGCCGAACCAAGTACGGCCCGATCCGCAGCGGCACGTTCGGCGGGGTGTCCACCTTGCTCCGCTTGACCCTTTGGTTGCCCATGAGGGTCCCGTTCGCGGATTGATCGGTGAGCTTGAAGCCGCGTGGCGAGGGCTCGACGATCAGGTGCCGTCGGCTCACCTCCGGAGAAGGGAGCACGACGTGACAGCTCGGGTCACGACCGATGACGACCGGACCTTGTGCTTGGATCGGGAGCTCCTCGACGGACCCGTCGGGCATCTCGATCGACAGCAGCACACCGGTTTCCATCGCGCGTTCGCCTCCTCCGTGAGTCTCTCGTCGGGCCCGTGATCAGTCCTGCGCGGGCGGCGGAGCTTCGTTCTCCGTGCGCGCCGCTGCACCACCGACCCGCGGCTGCTCCAGCAGCTCGACCTCGTCCACGCCGCCGTCGAAGTCCTCGTAGAAGCGGATGGCTTCCTGGATGCGGTTGCGCTGCGTGAGCGGCACCGCCTCGACCACGGTCGGGATCACGAAGAGGAGCGACTCGGACTCCTCGAAGCGCCGCGCGTGCGAGCCGAAGAGCGCGCCGAGGATCGGGATCTGGCTGAGCCCCGGAAGACCGGCGCGAGAACGCGCCTCGGAGCGGGCGATCGCGCCGCCGAGCACGAGGCTCTGACCGAGCTCCAGGTTCACCGTCGTGTTGACCTGCGAGCGCGAGCGACCCGGAATGCCGGTGCCCTGGTCGTCGGTCAGATCCGAGACGTCGGCCTGGAGCTGGATCTGGATGCGGCCGCTCTCTTCGTCGAACTGCGGGAGCGCGCGGAGGATCGTGCCGAACGGGATCGACTGGACCTGCGCCTGCACACCGTTGCTCACCTGCACGTTGAGCTCACCGCCGATGTTCACCTCCGACTCGCCCCCGTTGACGGTGACGAGCGACGCCTGGCGGTAGAGCCGCGCCCAGCCCTTGGACTGCGCGATGTCGATGCGCGGGATCGCGGTGGTCGCGAGAATGGCGAACTGCGTGGTGAAGCCCGAACCGGACTGCCACTGCGAGTTGAGGCGGATGCGGTCCTGATCGCCACCGATCGAGCCCGGGAACGCGATGCCGATCGCGTGCGAGTAGGTGTCGGAGATCTGGACGAAGTAGAGGTCCAGACGGATGTTCGTCCGCGGGGGAACCGCACCATCGCGCGGGGCCTGCGTCGCCGGCTGATCGGACTCCACGACGATGCGGTACTGCACCTGCGATCCGTCGCGCATGATGAGCAGCAGCGACGTCGTACCGGCGCGCGTGCCCGCGATGATGAAACGCGATTGATCGCCCGTGAGGCGGATGTCCGCGATGCCGCGCACACCCTCCGAGTACGAGCGGACACCCTCTGCGGAGAGCACCTCCTGCTCGCCGACGCGGATTCGGATCTCGCGCTCACCCTCGGTCGCTTGTGCGGCGGCCGTCCCCAGCGTGCCGGTCGTCAGCGGCGCGATCATCAGCAGCGCCGTCAGCGCCGCACCCAGCAACGATGCATGTGTGTGCATGTGTCTTCTCAACGCCCGTTTGTTCTCGACGGTTGTCTCTCTCAACGTCCCATCGTGCCGCCGACGCGCTCGATGGCCTCGACCATCGGCGTGCGGCTGACGTTTCGCGCCCGACGCACTTCCGGTTCGATGAGACTCGTGTCCGTGGTCTCGGGCACGCCTTCGATGATCCCCACGTCGTCCGGGTTGCGGAGGACGAGCTGGATCACGCCGCGATCGCGGGCGTGCGAGAGCATCGTGGCTTGGTCGAGCGTGACCGCGAGGCTGACCTCGCGACCGCGCCGCTCCGCGGCCTGCGCCTCTTCCCGATCGCTCTGATCGGGGCCGCCCGTGTCCGCGCCGACCGCGAGCACGAGGACGTTCTGCAGGAGCGGGATCGTCACGCGCTCCGCTTCGGTGCCCGGCCGCGTCGCGGTGAGCAGCACGTCGACGCGATCGCCCGCGCGGAGCAGGCCGCCGAACGCGCTCGTCTGGCCGGTGCGGACCGTCATCGCGCGCATGCCTTCGCGCAGCAGGGTCGAGAGGTCGCGGCGCTCGGAGCTGGTGGTCGCGAGATCGGTCCAGAGCAGCGACTGGTTCGCGCGCAGACCATTGCTCACGCGGATCCCGAGCACACGCTCCTGGTCGCGCGAGAGGACGTGCCGATCCTCGAGGTAGGCCTGCGGAATCTCGCGTGTGCCGAGCTTCTGTGCGGTCAACGGCTCACCGATCGCGAGGTCACCCGTGACCATGATGACCTCGACCGGCTCCCCGCCCGTGGCCTCGTTCTCGAAGCGGCGCATGTAGAGCGCGAAGAGCGCGACGCCGACGATGGCGACGGCGAACCCTGCGAAAAGAGCCGTACGATTCATGGCGACTCACCCACTCGATTTGTTTCGAACGTCCCACCGCGGATGGGCGAAACGCGATCCCGACACCCGATTCCCGATCCCACGCGACCGCGAGATGCGCGACACGCGAGGCCGCCCGCGAGCGACCACCGTGGCAGGGAGCGACGATAACCCGATTCGCGGTCGTCGAGGTAGCCCAGAATGATCGCCCCGCCCGCGAATTCCCGCGCGTTTATGTTCGCTTCGGCCTCGGCTCTCAGGGCTCTTCGTCCGAGGTCAGGACCGAGACGGTCGTCAGGTCGTCCACACCGCCGACCACCACCGTCACCAGGCGCTCCCCCATCACACCCGTCACCAGGTGCTGCCCGTCGATCTGCACCCGCTCCCCCGGTCGCATCTCGACCAGGCCCCAGCCCGCGCGCGGCAGCTCGCGCCGGTACCAGGACGCAAGGCGCTCGGCGTTGCCTTCGCGGGTGGTGTAGAGCGTCATCCCGTAGGGCTTGCCCACCTCGAACGCGGACAGGATCCGCTGCAGATCCTCCGCGCGCGGCACGCCCTCGGGGTCCGTTCCGGGCGCGTCGCCTCGCTCGGGGAAGAGCCGCTTCACGTCGAGATCGTCGTCGCTGAAGATCGAGACGATGTGGGTGCCGTAGCGGCCGCGCTCCTCGGTATAGCGCTCGACGTAGATGTAACGAAGGTGGCCGAGCTCCCCGATGCGTCCGGTCTGCAGCGCCCGCTCGGCGCGCGCGAGCAACGTCTCGGAGCTCGAGAGATCCACGTCGTCGCCCGGATCGAGGCAGGCCACGAAGCCACGCGAGCCGGTGTTCATCGTGAGCGTGGTGTCGACGTCCGAAGGCGCGATGCCGAGATCGCTCCGCTCGTCGAGGATGCGCCGCACCGTCTCCGAGACCCCACCGTCGCGCTCCTGGCACTTCGCCTCGAAGTACGTGAGCACCTCGTCGATCGGGCGGTCCGTGATGCCGGTCATCATCTGGATCGCGGCGCCGTTGAGCTGCACCGTGCGCACCTCGTCCTGCGTCGAGTCCGGGAAACGCAGCATCTCCGCGCCGAGCCCGAGCAGCAGCTCGTCCACCTCGGCCGCCGCCTGACGTGCCGCGAAGATCAACGCGATCACGTACACGACGGCGAGCACCCCCACGACGCGCAGCACGCGCATCACGGTGGGGACGGCTCGTTTCGCTCGGTCACGGAAGGTCATTGGCGACGGTCGGTTGCGGGTCGGTTTCGGGTGCGAAGGGCGCGGAGGATCGGCGTCGGAGCCGACGCATCAACACAAGAACGGCACGAAGCCGCAGAACGCGTTTCGAAGCATCTCCCACACGCTCGTGCGCACGGGGTTGCAGAGCACGGTGTACGACGAGGTCGCGGTGCGTGATCCGCCCCCGAGCAGCCTCGGGCGTTCGATCGTCGCCGACGCGCGCACCGTCGTCTGGGAGCCGAAGAGCCCGTCGAGCATTCCCTCGAGGATGCTGCCGACGATCGGGATCTCACCGACGCCGTTGATCGCGCCGTCGATGTCGCCGTAGACGGTTCCGTCGTCGGAGCCTTCGACCGCCATGCAGCTCGGGCAGCTCTCGTCCTCACCCTCGCAGCCGCCGTTCGAGCGTTGCCACGCGTTGCTGCGTGACTGCGCGAGAGTCTCCATCTTCTGGTGCGCTTCGTTGTGGACGAGCCCGAAGAGCGCGAACATCGCGAGGTATACGGGCAGCATCACGACCGCCTCCGCGTACGCCGCCCCCCGCTGATCGCGGACGAGACGCGTCAGCTCGCCCCAAACCCGTCGCACACGCGCGCGCACGCCGCGAGGCGGGCTCGACGTCGTCGCGGGTTCGGTGGGGGCTCGCTTGGTCACGTGGATCTCTCGTCTCGGTCGTTCTCGAAGGTCGGTTCTCGAAGGTCGGTTCTCGAAGCGGTTCTCGAAGGTCGGTTCTCGAAGCGGTTCTCGAAGGTCGGTCGGTTCTCGTCGTGTCGCTCGCGTCAGTGCGCGAAGAGGTTGCCCAACATCGAGGTCAATCCGCCGCTGCCGCAGTCACCGCCGCCCCCCGCCTCCGAGCAGGTGTCACCGATGCCGCCGTCGCCGTTGGTCTCGGTCGCGTTGCCGAAGCCCACGCGTCGCAGACGGCCGCGCCAGGCCATGTCCCACATCCACTCGATGCGACCCTTGCCCAGCGAACGCTCGAAGTCGTTCAAGCGCCAGTCCTCGTCCTGGTCCCAGTAGTACTCGGCCTGCGCGATGCTGATGCGCGCGACCTCCCGGCCGGCGTCGAGGACCGTCGTCTGGATGCCACCCTCGGTGCTCTCGCCCCACGCCGCGAGACGCACGCCGTCGTCGCCCGTGATGGGCAAGGTGCCGGCGAACGCGAACGAACGGAGCTGGAAGTCGTTGTCGCCGAGGAAGAGATCCTCGCCGTCCGTCGGACAGCGCGTCGCGATCATCTGCCGGTTGCGGAAGCGGCACACCCGCTTGGGGCATTTGTACCGGCCGGTGTCGCAGCTCGTGTTCGGGTTCGGAGCGCCGATCTCGACGGGCACCGGCCGCTCCTCGTCGCGACCGCAGCCGCTGATCTCGTAGACGATCCGGACCTGCTTGGTGAAGTCCTCCACGCTGCTCGGACCGGCCGCGGTGCGCATCGTGTTGAACGCCTGCGTGCGGGTCGGGAGCGCGTTGCACTCGGCCTGCGTCGGCTCGTCCGGGAGGATGTTGCCCGGCAGCGGAAGGCGATCCGGCATCTCGTACCGACACGCCGCTTCCCAGGGACTGCCCGGCACCGAGTCGGTCGGGAACGGTCCGTCGGAGCCGTACACCGGACCCCAGTTGTTGTGGCAACGCGAGGGACGACCCGTGTCCCGACGCGCCATCGGCTCCATCAGGTTCGGGTTCATCTCGTCACGCGTCGCGGGCTGCGTGCGCATCACGCAGTCTTCGCCGCTGCCTTCGCGGTAGTAGACGAGGTAGCGGTACTCCTCGACGTAGATGTAGTGCTCGAGCCCGCTCTGCCGATCGGCGCGGCACTGATCCGCGGCGCTCCGCATGTGCCGCGTGCAGTCGGTCACCTGCGCCGCGTACTCCGCGTCCGAGAGCCCGACCTCGCGCGGATGGTCCGCGCACGGGCCGATGTACTGGAAGTCGCTGTCGTTCTCGCAGCCCGCGTCCGGGTTGCGGCAGGTGTAGTGCGCGTGGGTGCGGAGGTACTCCTGGTACTCGGTGCAGGTCTGCTGACGCGCGGTCGCGCACGCGTCGCCGTCGCGGTCCGTTCGGCACGGGCTGCACGTCGCGTAGCTGTAGATCTCGCCCGCGTTCGGATGCGGTTCCGGGATCACGCACGCATGACTGCACGCCTCCGCCACTTCGACTTGTGGGAAGGCCACCGTCGTCTCGACGGATAGGCTCGGTGGGTCGACGCTCTCGCCTGGTCGCGCACCACAGAAGTAGACGGAGAGCGCGGACACCAGCCCTTGCACCGCACCGGAGATCCAGTTGGCGATCCGGTTTCCGATCACGGGGATCAAACGGAAGGGCAACCCGATGAGCTCACCGACGTAGAGCGCTGCGCGGTCGCAGGTCTCGCGCAGCTCGTGGTCTTCCACGGGCAGCGCGCCCCACACGGGCCAGACGAAGCCGAAGTCGGAGGGCGGCGAGAAAGCCGCCGCCATCGTCATCGTGTCGACCGCCCGCGCCTGTCCCAGCGCGGGCCAACCTAGGCGTATCGCGTTCTGGACGGCATCGCAGACCCGCGTGATCTGCTCGACCGCGCGCTCGGCGCGCTGGATGTACTGAGGAACCTGGATGTTCCAGTTCGTGAGCGGTGGGATCGCCGCGCAGCCCGCGCCGCCGAGCCAACACGCGACCGCCGCGATGAGCAAACCCGCGACGACCGCGACCTGGATCAGCTTGAGCGCGATGAGCACCGCGAAGGCGATCGCCATCACGATGTTGAGCAGCACGATGAGGTTCATGCCGCGCGCGTTCATCACCGCCGCCGCGAACGCTCCAGCGTCGGACGAGTCCTGCATGCGCTCGCGGAAGATCACCGCCTCGTAGATGCCGACGAGGTAGTAGAGCATCCCGACCAGGAACACGGCCATGAAGAGGCCCATGACCATGATCGCGCCGCGCTGATCGTGACGAAGGGAGCGCGGGGCCGAGCTCGCGTCGCCGATCGCGCCGTGCGAGCCGTCCGAGCCGCGCGAACGCGTCGTCGACCCAGACGTCGAACCGCGCGTCGACGTGTCGACCCACAGCTCACGAAGGTGGCGTCGCAGCCGACCGGTCATGGGCAGATCTCGCTGGCGTTGCACGCGCTGCCGCGCGGCTGGTGGCAGATGTTCATCGCGCTGATGCACGAGTTGCCGCAGGCGACACCGGTGCGACAGGTCATCTCGCAGGTCGACGCCGGACGGCAATCCGGCGTCGACGGCACCCCGCCCTCCGGATCGTCGTGGTCAGACGAGCCGCCCTGCTCGCTCGCGTACTCGTACTCGGCGCCCTGGTAGAGCAGCGTCGACTCGCGGCGCAGGATGTGGAAGCAGGATTGAAGCAGGCCGGTCAGCATCCCCGCTGCACCGCCACCTTCTCCGAAGAGCGGGTACATCGCCCCGCCGAGCTCGTGGTAGCCCTCTTCGCTCTGGTTGCGCAGATTCATGGGCGCGTCGCACATGATCTGAGCCGCAAAAGGCACCGAACAATTGAACAAATACGTGACGCGCGCGGTGACTTGCATGCCACTTCCACGCGAGTACGCGAAGGTCTGGGTTCCGTCGATCTGGGCGCCTTCCGCGCCGGGCGCGGTCGGGAAGGTCACCGCGACGGCGGTGAGGTTGTAGGCGAGGCCCATCGCGAAGCGCCAATGCGCGGCGCCGATCGCGTCGCGCACGCTGTCGGATCCGCGCGAGTCGATCATCTGCGAGGGCGTCGGAGACATCGCGATGAGCGGCTTGTACGCCGCCGTGCGGATCACGTTGAGCCGCGCGTCGCCCTTGGACGGCAGGATGTTGGCGAAGCTCGCGCCCAGGATGCCGGCGAGCCCGCTCGGGTCGGACCGGCCCTCTTCGCCGTCGTCCGACCAGTTGATCTGGTGCTTGGGGGACTCTTCGGGCCCGCCGTATCGCGCGGGGTCGTCCGGGATCACGACGATGGCGGAGCGCGCGGCGGCGTCCGCTGCGTGCTGCACGGCGACGTCGGCCGCGAAGATCAGCCCGATCTGCGTCATGCCGAGCCAGAGCGTGAACACGGGCATGAATACGACGAGAAACTCGACGTACACCGCTGCACGCGTATCGCTGGCCAGACTCCGGCGACGCATCGAATCCTCTCGAGGAGCTTCCCCCCTACCGACAGCAGTCCGTCGGGCGGCTCCCGAACGGCGAGCCGTCGGATGGATTCACCGCTCCTCGGAGAACCACCGGTACCCCACGAGCCTCAGCTCGTCTCGACACGGACCTTCGTGCCCACGAGGTCCGATCCAACGTCCACGACGAGGACGTCGTAGCGTGAGCTTTCGCTCCGGGCCATCCCCAACGACCGACGGCCACGACCGAGGTGGCCAGCATGTGTTGGGAGCTCAGCTCCAGAGCTCGGGATGGTGCGAGAGCGCCACGACCAGCGCCCCCACGAAGAACCCGCCGCCCATCCGGACGGTCGCCATGTTCTCCCGAGCGATCTCGCGCCGCCACGCCTTCGGAAGGATGGGATTGAGCGCGAGGTAGAACGAGTTGGCGAGGGTACGCAGGAGCTTCCCCTCCCAAGCCAGTCGCAAGAGCGCGTAGATGGACGACGCGATCAGGCCGGCGAGGATCATCTCCAAGCCGTAGTACCCATGCACCAACCCACCGAGCGCCGCGACGATCTTCACGTCACCCCCGCCGAGCGCGTTTCGCCGCCACAGCAGGTAGGGGACGATCGAACAAACCGCGATCCCGAGCACGCTCCGCAGGAGCAGCTCGAGTCCCGTGCCGTTGAAGCCACCCACGAGAAGCCAGAACAGCGGACCGATCACCAGGGGCGGGAAGGTGAGCCAATTGGGAATCTCGCCGCGCCGCCAGTCGGTGACGGCGGACGCGAGCGTGATTCCGACGGCTGCCAGTTCCCCGATGGCCATGGCCTCGGGGAACGAGAGCGACAGCAAGCTCCCTCCCGCACCTGGGTTTCGAACCGGTGTCCGACCCGCGAGGGCTCAGCTGCCGAGGTTCGTGATGTTGTCCGTGGAGCCTTCGACCTTCGACTTGACCGCCGAGCCGAACGCCTGCCACGCGACGATCGCGATCACGGCAATGAGGATGAGGATGATGATGTACTCGACGGTCGAGAGACCCTCTTCGTCCTTGACGAGCGACTTCTTCTCGAGCTTCGACTTCAGATCGATCTTCATGGTTTGGCCCTCTCTCCTGTTGCCTGCCCTCAAGGAACCGGGAGCAGGATCATCATCTCGACGTAGCGGAAGAGATTGTACAGCGGCACACCGAGCGTCACGACGGCGGCCGCCCCCGTGATGGTCACCAAGCTGGCGACCACCAGATACTCCACGTAGACGGCGCCTTGCTCGTCCTCGCGGAGCTGCTCGACGGGTTTCGAGCTTCTCTCCCGACTGTCCATCCGCGAGTCCTCGCGAAAGCCGCTCACCATCGAGCGCCTTACGAGGTCTACGTGATCGTCCGCACGGGTGTCAACGGGGTCTCCGACGCTTGCGTGCTTCGTGAGCTCCATCGACACCTGTCCTCCACTTCAGCAATCCGAGTGCCATCGGCCGCGTTTTTCGCAGCCTGCGAGATCACGACGCTTTCCGGAGTCACGGACGGTGCACAGGTAGGACAGCGTGCCGCCATGTCGCGGGAGAGTCGTCTCCAGCGGGGCCAACGATCCCCACGTACGGCGTGCGCGGTTCGTGAGATCGGTGACGAACGGTTGGTCGGGGCTTCATGCCCCGTGGGGGAGGGTCTGGCGACAGACCCTCACATCAAGATCCCGTTCGCGTTCACGCCAGGGATCTTCGGCAGCTCGCGGTCGCCGAGCTCCTCGCGCACGTTCACCTCGACCATCGTGGAGAGCTGCGAGAGGGGCAGGCCGTTCCAGAACATCGTGAACGGGTCCTCGAGCAGCAGGCGGAGCACGCTCCCGCGGTTCGAGACCATCATCGCGGGCGACTCTATCGGACGCTCGGTCGCGCGAGGCAACGATGCGGCGGCGGCGCTCGGAGAGTGACCACGTTCACACTCACGTTCGGCTCGTCGGTTCGTCGGTGACGATCGTGTATCCTCGCGAGCGTGCTTCGCTGGGTCGTGCTGCTCGGGCTCGTCGCGTGCGTGGAGCCGGCGCCCGAGCTGCCGTGGCGCCTGGAGCTCGCCATACCCGAGCGCGACGGCACGATCTTCGACCTCTACGTGGTCGACGGCACGTGCATGACGCGTCCGTCCGCACCAGCACGAACCTGGAAGCGCGGCGACGCCCCGTTCGAGCTCCGGCTCTCGAATGGACCGCACGCGATCCGCGCGACCGCGGTGGATCCGAGCTGCCGGGTGTATGCGTCGGGCTGCGTGGAGCTCACGGTGCCGCGTGACTCCGCGACCGAAGGACCGATCGTGCTGCGGCTCGGCGCGGCGCCGGAGGTCGCGCGCTGCGGCAACGATCGTTGCGAAGCCGGCCTCTGCGTGGCGCCGACGAGCGACGCGGGCGCCGACGACGCCACCGTCGACGCGCCCTTCGACGCGGGCCCCGAGCCCGACGGCTGCACGCCGACGACGTGGTACCTGGATGGAGACGACGACGGCTTCGGCGACGACGCGCGCAGCGTGACGTCGTGTGTGCCACCGCCCGCGCACGTCGCGGTCGGCGGCGACTGCGACGACACGGACGAGCGCGCGAGCCCGGAAGGCACGGAGGCCTGCACCGCGACGGATCTCGATTGCGACGGGATCGTCGACGAAGGTGACGTCTGCCCGGGGTGCTTCCCTTTCGTGCTCGACGGGGTCGGCTACCTCGGCTGCCCCGCGGAGGTCGGCTGGGCGCAGGCGCGCTCGACGTGCCTCGAAGGCGGCCGCGACCTCGTGACGATCGAGACGGTGGAAGAAGACGACGCCCTGCGCCGCTTCGTGCTTGCGCGCTTCGGCGTGCAGCAGTTCTGGATCGGCCTGCACGACGTGGATGGCGACGGCGTCTACCGCTGGTCGCGCAGCGGGGACGAGCCGACGTACCTGCCGTGGACCGACATGTCCCCCGACGATCCGCCGCCCGCGTGCGTGCGATCGACGGGCGCGTCGACGCCTCCGGGCTGGCGCGATCGGCCGTGCAACGACCCGTTCATGTTCGTCTGCGACGACCGTTGATCGCGAGGCGGTGCGCGCTCGGAGTGACACGACGCTCGATCGGAAGGTGCCGAACCACGAGCGCGTGCCTCGGCACCGCCTGCGTCGACGAGGTCGAGCGCAGGTTCTCCGTGACCTGCCGTATCCTCCGGACGCCGAGGAAGTCGGCGGCTGACCCCGCCGACCCGGCAAAGAACCCACCATGACCACCGACGACATCCAGGAACGCGTGAACGCGCTGCTCGAAGAGGCCGAGGAGCTCGACTACGGGGCGGAGCGCATCGCGAAGTGTGAAGAGGCCGTGCGGCTCGCGGACGAAGCGAAGCACGACGTGGCGGGCTACGACGCGCGGCTCGGGCTCATCCAAGCCGCCGTGTTCGGCGGCTGGCCGGAGAAGGGCTTCGTCGCGTTCGGGTGGTGCGTGGCGAAGGTCGACGCGGAGCCGGAGCGCTTCCGGGAGTCGCGTGCGCTCAAGGGCTTCGGGCTGCTCGGCACGGATCTCTTGTGGGTCTACAAGTGGATGACGCTGCAGGTGCCTTGGTATCCGCAGCTCGCGCGCGAGCAGCTCGACCGCACGCTCGACGACATGGAGCGGCGCTACAAGAAGCACGGCCTCTCGCTGCGCCCGGTGCACATGAACCGCACGCGCGTCGCCCTCGAATGCGATCCAGATCCGGCGGCTGCGAAGGCGCACTACGACAAATGGCAGTGGTCGCCGCGCGATCACTACGCGGACTGCGAGGCGTGCGAGATCAGCTTCCGCGTCGACTACCTGGTGGAGCGCGGCGAGTACGAGCGCGCGTTCGAGGTCGCGGCGCCGCTGCTGGACGGTCGAAAGAAATGTGCCGAGGTCCCGCACGTGACCTACGGCTATCTGCTGGAGCCGGCGCGCGCGCTCGGGCGCGACGAGCTCGCGGCGACGCTCTCGGAGAAGGGCCTCGCGCTCGTCGAAGGACAGCGCGACTTCGTCGCCACCGTCGCGCAGCACGTCGCGCATCTCGTGAAGCGTGGCGACCTCGAGCGCGCGCGGGTCCTCTTCGAGCGTCACCTCCCCTTCGCGGTCGGCAACCGCATCCCCAAGCGCGTGCTCGACTACTACGTGGTGGGCCGCGATCTCTTCGACGCGTTGGCCGACGCCGGAAAGACCGCGTCGCTGCACGCGCCCAAGGAGCTCGGCTACCGCGGGGATCCTTCGGACCTGCGCGCGGTCGCCGCACACTTCGCGGCGGAGGCGGATCCGATCGCGCGTCGATTCGACGCTCGCAACGGCAATGACCTCGTGAGCCGCCGGACGCGCACGGGCGCGCACGCACCCGCGCGCTGAGCGCGCTCGCGCGTCACTCCCTCGACGCGCGCGACGGCGGCGCACACGCCCGCGTCGAGCGCTCCCGCGTCACTTCGACGCGCGACGGCGGCGACGCGACCGCGCGTCGAGGCCTCACGCGTGACTTCGACGACGGCGCACGCACCCGCGCGTCGAGCGGTCTCGACACCGGTGTACGCTGGGTGGGTGGCGGTAGCGCGTACGGCGAAGGTGTTGCTCGAGCTGGTAGATCTCGCGCCGGCAGAGCAGCTCGAGGTGATGCTCGATCCGATCGTGCTGCTGGAGCTGCTCGACGCGTTCGGGAAGTCGCGTGAGGCGACGAAGGCCGCCCTCGGATCGGGGACGCTGCCGGGCGAGCTGCTGCGCGATCTGCTGAAAGAGCACGGCGCCGCGGCGGTGTGGGCGCGCGTGCCGCTGGACCGGCAGCGTGTCGCGAAGGCCGAAGCGCCGCCGAGCCTCGGCATCCTCGATCGCCTGCAGAGCAAGGAGCGATCGCGTGCCGAGCGTTACGTCGCGATCGCGGGGCTCACGTCGTTCGTGTGGTCTGCGATGTGGATGGCGGGCGCGTTCCCGGAGTGGGGGCGCGGTCCGACCCTCGGCACCACGATCGCTTCGGTGCTCGGCGGCGCGGCCTGCTTCGCGACGATCACGCGACCGCGCAGCGCGGGCATGGTCGGCGGCTTCGTGGCGGGGCTGTGCAACGTGGGCGCTGCGTGGCTCTGGGTGCGTCATTACCCGGACGTGCACGTGGGGCGGCTCGCGGTGCTCGCGATCGTGCTCTTGCCGTTGCTCTCGGGGTTGTTCTTCGCGTGGCTCTTCGAGCGTTTGCTCTCGACGCGCTCGGCGCCGCGCGGGTTCTGATCTCAGCGCGCGCCGGGGCAGTACCAGGGCAGCGCGGGCAACGCGCGTGCGAGGCCATTGAACGCGAGGCTGATCGAGGGCGTGAGCGCGCGGACGTGGTGCCACCAGCCCACGGGCAAGAAGAGCGTGTCGCCCGGGCCGAGCTCGAGCTCGTGGACGCGCACCTCGGGCGGCAGCTCGTGCGGTTCGACGCTCGCGTACATCGCGAGCGCGCGATCGAGGAGCGCGAGCTCACTCGGCGCGACGAGGGTGACGCGTTTGCGGCCGAAGACCTGCACGAAGAGGATGCTCGACGTGTCGTGGTGCAGGGGCGTGATCGTGCCCGCGGGACCGAGCCAGAGCGCGACCGCGTTCGCGAGCCGCGCGGGATCGAGGAAGCCGCGCGAGAGATCGACGTCGCGCAGGAGTGGCGCGAGCTCGGGGCGCGAGAGGTTGCGGTCTTGGGCGATCGCGTAGAAGTCGTCCGTCTCGCCCGCGGCGCGGATGCGGGCGACGAGCTCGCGCATCGGGATCGTGCGCGAATCGCGGCCGGCGTTGCGCTCGTGCACGGGCAGGCTCGCGCGGTTCTCCGCGATCGCGATCGGCGCGTCGCCGTAGACCTGCTCGAAGTGATCGAGGCTCCAACGCGCGATCGCGGGCCAGTCGCGCGCGAAGTCCGGCAGCAGCACCGGCACGTTCTGCGCGACGTAGGTGCCGAAGAAGGTGTCGGCGTCGAGGCCTTCGCGCGACTCGATCGTGGCGGCGCGGCTGCGCTCGCGGGCGAGGCGGACGATCGCGTCGAGGCGTCGCGCGCGAGCGGCCGAGGCCTGCGCTCCCACGAAGATCGGGGAGCGCACGATCGCGTCGAGCGTGACATCCGCGAGCGCGGGCGACACCCCTTCGTCGAGCCACGCTCGGCGCACACGCTCGCGGGACGCGCCGGCGAGCAGGTTCTCGGTGGCCCACGCGATCCACGCGGGCGAGACGCGTTCGTCGCTCGATACGCTCGTGGGCTCGGGCCCGCTCGCCGAGTCATGCACGCCGCTGCTCGGCGCGACGTCTTCGCGCTCGTCGTTCATCTCGCTTCGTTCGTCGTCACTCTTCGGGCGGCGGCATCGGAGGCGGCATCGGCGGGGGCGGCATCGGCGGAGGGGGCATCGGCGGGATCACCCCCGTGTCGGGCGGCCCCGCGTCGGGCATCGGACCGATCGCGGCGTCCTCCGGGGGCGGCATCGGCGGCGGCATCGGCACGACGATCTCCGCGTCCAGGCCCGCG